>JBOGNK010000147.1:0-59108 GCA_050747085.1 Candidatus Acidiferrales bacterium | reverse complement strand
GAGCAGAGCAAGAGTTTCATCGACTATGAGATGAAGGTGAATGCGGCGATCGCAGCGACGAAGGTAGCCGCTGTGTGTACTTATCACGCGGATGTGACCGCGGATGAGTTAGTCGCCATAGTGACCGGTTACCAAGACGCCGTCTATCAGGAAACTGCCAACTAGAGAAGTTCGTGGCGGCAGCATACTCCAGCTTCCCATCTGCAGTGTGCGGCCGAGAATTGTGTCCCCGCTGGTATAATGCCGCGCATGACATTCATGACGGTTACCTACGAGCTGCAGAATCCGCTGCGCGCAGAGGATTTTCGATCGCTCGGCTACTTCGCAAATACGTACGGGCTGCAGAATTTCCGTTACGACGAGAAAACGAATCATCTGCACTTCGATTACGACGGATCGAGGCTGGCCGAATCGGTGGTCGAGCACGTTCTGCGAGAGGCGCGTATCCCTGTCGTGCGCCGGGTTGTGGCCGCGTAGTTCTATTTTTCAGGTTGTGGCCTTCGGATAAGGGCGAGTTTCCGCCGAGCCGTTTGGTGGTTTTGTTTGCAGTCTCCGTTTGCGCTGCGATCGTCGGTTAGCGAACTGGCGTGGACCGGTTATCTTTCCGGGGCAAAGGGTCCGAACAGCAAAGGCCCACGACTAAAGCCATTGCGATGAAGACAGCGTGGTGGCAGTCATCACTTAGGTAGAACAAAACGCCGCGGGACGCCGGCGCTACTGAAGCCGAAAGCGCTGACACGCGAAATCAATCGAAAGGCCCACAACGAACCACCCGGGTTCGTGGTGGCTACCAAAACACCCGACTAAGGCAATGAGCGAGAAACCACAAAGCGATCGACTGTACGTGCCACCGCCGTCGGGATTCGGACCGCCACTGCCCTTCAGCAACGGCGTGCTGGTGGGCAATACGTTCTATATGTCGGGACATATCGGATTCGATCCCGCGACGAAGAAGGTTCCCGACGTCCTCGAACGTGAGGTCGAATATCTGATGACAAGCATGAGAGACACGCTCACCAAGGTGGGGCTCGGCCTGGACGACCTGGTCTACGTTCAGATTTTCTGTCCCGACACTTCCCTCTTCGAACGGTTCAATGCCGTGTATCGAACGTATCTCAAGGAACCGTTTCCCGCGCGCGCGTTCATTGGCTCGGGGCCGCTGCTGCTCGGGGCGCATTTTGAAATGCAAGGGATCGCCGTGAAGAAGTAGCATTTTTGCTGAGACACGCCAAATGAAGCGTTACGCGATTCTGCTTGTCTCTTTTCTATTCTGCGTTCCCGCATTTGCGTCCAATCCTCTGGCACCCATTATCCTGGTTGCGACCATGAGCCAGTCCCGCTCCGGCGAACAGGTCAAAATCAGTTGGGGCAATCCTGACCCGAAATGCTCTGCCACATCGAGTCCTTGCACAATTTCTTACCGGATATGGCGCGGATCCTGCGAAGGCTGTGAGCAGGGCCTATCGACGGGCGTTCCCTTTGGAGATACCAGGTCGCTGAGTTGGATCGACAGCAGGGTGAGCGAGGCCAAGGCGACCACGCTCTATTACACAGTGGACGCGGTTGAAACGAACGGCACAAAGACGGTCTATTCGAATGAATCGCGAGAGGTTTCTGTGGCCCTGCAGAGGGCGGGAACATCAATGGGCTGGGTTGTTCTATTGACGGTCGGTATCGGGGGAGCTGTGCTGCTTGCATGGGCAGTCGTGCGCGGAATAGCTGTGAAGAAGTAGCATTTCGCTGGATGCCCGACCTGGTGAGCGGCAGATACCCGGGACTGGGGTGGAAAAAAGAGGGGCTCTTGCTTGGGATCAAGAGCCCCGAAGGCCGCGTTTCTTGGTTCAGCCTAGGCGGGGCCGAACCATGGGGTCATCCATCCTAGCTTCCCTCTCAGAGGCAGGTGGGAAACGATGTTGAATCACCAATGAACGGGCCCCTTCCTTCCCGGGCACTGAATGATTCTGATCGTTTGAAACGCGACCCATGCGCCGTACCATTGCAAACACTGGACCATCTGTTCACTACAACCACTCCCCTGCTATCCTGCTCGCTTTCAAGCACTTACTCGCGCTGCGCTCAGACGTCAGCCGTCGGTATTAACGCCAAATCGGGACGTACATTCCACAATGGAACGCTTTCGCTTGGCCTGCTTTCGGGTTCAGGGCAGCACGGGCGGGAAGGATGCGGTCAGGATCAAGCCGTTCCACGGCAACTCTTGTTATCAGCATGAAGGTGCGGCTCGATCGGCCGAATTCCGGTCGCAATGGCAACTCACACGACGCGCGGATTGTGCCGGAGGCGGACGTGCCGCATAATGGTCCTGTCCGATGAAAAAGACATATCTCCTAACACTGTTGCTGGTTGCCGCCGCGGTTATGGTGGCGGTGGGCGTTGCGACGCATTGGCCCAAGGTGCTTGCCGCGCGATCTTTTTCAACTTCAAATGCGAAGACTTCGGCTTCGAGCGCGAGCAAGTCAGCAGCCGCGAACAACTCCACTGAACCCGCGGATGACGACGGCGTGAAGGTGGTGAGATTCGCGAGCAATGGGACGGATGCGCCGGCATTTCTGGTAAACGATCTGCAGGGACACGTTCTTTCGACGGCGCAATTCCATGGACACGTCGTGCTGCTCAGTTTCTGGGCGACATGGTGCCCGCCATGCCGGCTGGAGATTCCCGAGTTGGAGGAGTTGCAGAGCCGCTATAAGGACCAGCTTCAGGTAATCGGCATATCGATGGACGACGACGGTCCGCAGCAAGTGGCACGGTTCGCAGCGCGCGTTGGAATCAATTACTCGATTGTGATGGGAAGTTCGGAAATCGTCAGAGAGTACGGAGGCGTTCCGGCGCTACCGACAAACTTCCTGATCAACCCTCAAGGAAAAGTTGTTCAGAAGCATGTTGGGCTGTATCCGCTGAACCTGTATGACACGGAGGTTCGCGCGCTGCTTGGAATGCACGTGGACGCGAAGATCGAGACGTTCAAGGACGAAGGGCAAATTTTTCTGAAGAACGCTTCCCTTGCGACGGAGCTGCCGGGCGTCGATTTCAAGGGCCTGACCGAGGCACAGAGGAAAGAGGCGTTGAAGCGCATGAATTCCGAGGGCTGCACCTGCGGGTGTCAAATGACCGTCGCACAGTGCCGGCTTCTGGATCCCACGTGTCCGATCAGCAAAGGCATGTCGGAGAAAGCCGTGCAGCAAGTGCGGTCGGGAGTGCACGCTCCGTCTACAGCCACCGCTACCGGTGCCGCTGAGCAGTAGTTCGTAGTTTGCCGATATAAACCCGCACGTAATTGCGACGGCGTCGAATTCCCTCCTCCCGCTGCGTTCACCATGCTTCTGAAATAAGAACAGCGCCTCGGGGCCGGCGAACCGAGGCGCTGGTGGAGAATCTCGAGCTGAGTCACAGCTTCGATCAGGGATACTTCATGCAGGTTTGAAGTTCGTGCATCGCTTCATCGATGTGCTTCATGGCGGCGAGTCGATGGCCACCGAAGTTATGGGCAGCGTGATCGAGATTGCCGCGTGCCTGGCGGAGCGCTTCCATTGCATCGCGGATTTCCGGATGCGGCGCAGCCGCGGGTGGTTTTGCGTTAGAAGCTGCTGCAGTTGCGACGGGTAGCGCGTGGTGAGGGGCCGGAGCCGCGGGAGCGCCTGCCGGCAAGGTCAGCGCAAGGACAAGTATCGCTACAAAAGCCAAACCGAACGACCAACGCTTCATCTAAGGTTCCTCCTGTCGAGAGTGGACTTCCACACCCAGATCAGCCTAACACGATGATCAAACTAACACGATGATCAGCCTAACCCGATCACCGAGGAGCCGGTCATCTGGACGTCGCTCAATTGCGACCCACTGGATTTCCACACCCACAAGTAGTAATCGCAATCGGTCAGGTGTAGGATTCGGGTTAGCGCAGAGCCGAAGCACCAAACAGAATCCGCGCAGAGCCCCGCAGCAGATACTCCGCCACGCAGAGTACCCGGATGCTGAGCTGGAAGGAGGCTTCATGGAAACCATCACGGCGGCCATGATCGCCTATTGTGTAGTGTTCGCCGGCCTCGTGCTGGGAATCGGCGTCTATCGCGGAATCAAGCGGAAGCGCGAAATGCGGGCGTTTGCGGGCGAGGAGGGGACGACGCCGGGATTTGCGGCCAATTCCCCTCCCCAATCATCTTGCATTCCCCAATCATCGGGGCAGAGCAATTCGCCTCATGACTCTCCCTCGGCAAAGCACGCTGCGTAAGTAGAACAGCGCACACGGCGGAAGCTGTCACCATCAACGAAAATCCCAAGCAGAAGTGAAGCGGGTGCGGCGGCTTTGTGTGCTACGCGGCGGGAGTAAGGGTTTCGCGGGACGGCCCGGCCGTCTTCAAACTTGGCCGCGGCGTCACAAAAACGTGGGCATTCAGACATTCGGAATCGTGGCGCACGACAAAGCGCCCTTTTATCTTAGCGGTGCGGACCTTGGCACGCTGGACGTAACCCGCCCGGCGAAACGCGTTGAGCGAAGCGTAGTTTGAGGATTCCACCAGCGCAAACATGTCCGTTACGCCGCTTACTGCATATCTTGCAACGGCAGCACGAAGGTTCTGTTCGAGCAGCCGCTTGCCTCGATGTCCCGGAACAGTGAAGGCGCCGTGGACATAAACGTACTCGCCCAAAAACTCGACGTTCCACCAACGGTAGAGCGCCACAGGCCCTCTGCGCGCGAACCAGCAGACGCAAGCCGGCTCGTCGTCGATCACCACGCCCAAGCATTCATCGCCTCGATCCAACGCATCGTGGACATACATTTCGGGCATGTCTGTTCCAGGAAGTCGCGATACGTCGAAAGCTTCCTCTCGCGTCAGTTTGCTAATCTGGAATCGCTCGGGTACAGATTCCCTTGCCTCGGGTTCAAACGATGCGGGCATCCACATC
The DNA here is from genome assembly GCA_050747085.1 of Candidatus Acidiferrales bacterium. Taxonomy (GTDB): domain Bacteria; phylum Acidobacteriota; class Terriglobia; order Acidiferrales; family UBA7541; genus Palsa-295. The sequence goes on along the minus strand of JBOGNK010000147.1, from coordinate 54,185 downwards.
ACCGCGAAGGCGTGATATGGCAACGCGCGATTGCAGGCGGCGTGGACCACGCGATGGGTGGTGCGCCAAAGGCCATGACGACCGAGATATCGCAGAATGCGGCGCATGCAAGTTTCAGGAGCGAGGCGGGCCGCTCGATGTCGCTAGTTGAACACCTGTAACATTTCCGAGCCCATACAGGCATAGCTTGATTTTGCTGTGCTTTCGGGTTGAGGAAGGGATCGGCTGAGAGCGAATGACGGCATTCCGGAGTCAACGGTAGCATTCGAGAGCTAGCGTTGGACGCCTCTACTGGCGGTGAAAATCGCCCGTCCTGCCGGAAATCCGCGGCGCCAAGTCGAAGAGAAAGAGAACTGTCCGAACTGACAGGTGGCCGGTACAGTAGCCGTTTGGGCATGGCGCATTTTGCTTTTTTCTCGCGGCAGAACGAATATAATTCGTGAATCCTCCGGTAGCGTCTGGGGCGCCCGTAGCCTCTCGTCGCTTCGCCAATGGGTTCCCAGCCCTCGGCCCGGCCGTTGCCCGCGTGAATCGCAAGCGCGTTTGGCGGCGAGCTATGGCACCGGCAATTCGGGCAATTCACGGGCGGAAATAACGCAGGAATGGCGACTCTAACGCAGAGCTTCCTCCAGGGTGAAATCGTAGAGGAGAAGTATGTGCTCATGCGTTATCTGGGCGGGTCCGACCACAGCGCCGTTTTTCAGACGCAGTACGGAGGCGTGCATCCCAAGGACGCCGCGATCAAGCTGCTGCCTGCCCCGCCAGGAAACACGGAAGCGCGCCTTTCGGGTTGGAGGCTTGCCGCGAACATATCGCATCCGCATCTGATGCGGATCGTTGACATGGGACGCTGCGAAGTGGCGAACGCGCCCATGCTGTTCGTTGTAACCGAACTTGCCAGCGAAAATCTTGCCGAAATACTTCCCGAGCGGCCGCTCGCAGCGGCGGAAGCGCAGGAAATGCTCGCTTCCCTGCTCGATGCTCTCGTCTTCCTGCACAACCGCGGATTCGTTCACGGACACATCAGGCCATCGAACATTATGGCGATTGGCGACGACCTGAAACTTTCGGCCGACACGATTTGCCGGTTGGGCGAGGTAGTGGAAAACGGCGGCGTACCGAGCGTGTACGATGCGCCGGAGGGAACGCGCAGCGGTGCGTCGAGCAAAGCGGATATCTGGTCGCTGGGCGTGACGCTTACCGAGGTGCTGACGCAGCAGAAGCTGGATTGGACGGCGTCAAGCCGACGCGACCCGGTGCTGCCCGAATCGATCCCGCCTGGATTTGCCGAAATGGCGAAGCACTGTCTGCGGCGCGCGCCGGATAAGCGTTGGACCGCGGCGACGATTCAGTCGCATCTGCCGCGCGTCATTGCAAAGCCGGTAAGCTCCCGCGCGGCTGAGGGAATTGCCCAGGCTGCTCCGCACGTTCGCGAGGCGCTGTCGCGGACAGGACAACAGCTACCGCGCGTCGTGCAGGCTGCCGCGAAGCTGGGGCCGAAAATACGGGAGGCGTCGCGTGCGATGGCGCCGGCCGCAGAGCACGTATCTGCGCAAATATCGAAGATTCCCTCTCTTATCGCGCGCGGACTCCAGCAGATAAACGTGCCCAAAATAGGCGTACCGCACGCACGAAAGTACGTCACGGGCGCTGCTGTGCTCGGCGTCGGACTCGTCGCCATTGCGGCAGGCGTAAAGTTCGCGGGACACGGTGGTTCGCACGCATCGCCGACTTCAGTTGGTAGCGCGCCCAGCATCGCTGTTGCGAAACCGGTGCAACCGCCCAGGCACGAAAAATTATCGGTTGAAGGGCATCGGCGACGTGAGGCTGCGCGTTCTGAACCATCGCGTGCTCCGGAGCCAATTGCCGCCGCCCGTCCTTCGATCCCTTCGACTCCAAAGCGAGAAGTCGCTAGCTCCAGCACCGGACCAGCGAATGCGAATGCTGCGGCTGTGACAAGGTCGGCGGTATCAACTCCGGCCTCTTCAAGCGACGCTGCTTCTTCGATGGGGTCGAATGGCTTGATCGGCGGCCGCGTGGTGCAGCGGATTTTGCCGGACGTGCCTCGATCGGCGAGCAACACGATTTGGGGCACGGTGCGTGTCGGCGTCCGTGTGCTGGTGGATGCTTCGGGTAACGTCACGCAGGCGGAATTGCAGTCGGCTGGACCAAGCCGGTATTTCGCGCGACTTTCACTCGCAGCCGCGCGCAAGTGGCACTTCGCGGCGCCAACCCAGAACGGCGCGACCGTGGCGAGCGTTTGGCTGCTGCATTTTGGCTATCGCCGCACCGGAACGGCTGTCGAGCCATCGCAAGTCAAGCCATAGCAGTTCTCACCACAGCGAGCATAACCATAGACGAGCTCTCTTGGTACTCTCACGCGTGGGTCATATTTTCGGGCCGGACGATCTCGTCGAACTCGGCTTCGGTGAGATAGCCAAGCTTCAGGGCGGCCTCGCGCAACGATAGGTTCTCGTGATGAGCTTTGTGAGCGATTTGGGCCGCCTTGTCGTAACCAATCTTGGGGCTGAGTGCCGTCACCAGCATCAGAGAGTTGTTCACGTTCTGCTCGATCCGCGCACGGTTCAGTTGCATGCCTTTCACACAGTGCTCCGCGAACGAGCGGCACGCGTCCGTCAGCAAACGCACCGAATTCAGGAAGTTGAAGATGATGACGGGCTTGAAGACGTTCAGCTCGAAATTTCCCTGCGAACCGGCGAAGCCGATTGCCGCATCGTTTCCGAGAACTTGCACCGCTACCATCGTCATCGCTTCCGACTGCGTTGGATTCACTTTTCCGGGCATGATCGACGAGCCCGGCTCGTTTTCGGGCAGCACCAGTTCGCCGAATCCGGCGCGCGGACCCGAGCCCAGCAGCCGAACGTCATTTGCGATCTTCATCAACGACGCGGCCAGCGTTTTCAGGCCGCCGCTGGCGAACACGAGTTCGTCGTGCGCCGATAGCGCGGCGAACTTGTTCGGATGCGAGCGGAACGGCAGTCCGGTCAGCTCGGAGATTTTTTGCGCCGCGCGCTCGCCGAAATCCTTGGGCGCATTCAAGCCGGTGCCCACCGCCGTACCGCCAATTGCGAGGTCGTAAAGCCCGTCGAGAACTTGCCCAAGACGCTCGACGTCGCGCTGCAGCATATTCGACCAGCCCGACATTTCCTGCCCGACCGTAAGCGGCGTCGCGTCCATCAGATGCGTGCGGCCGATCTTCACCACGTCCGCGAATGCGGCTGCTTTTTCGTCAATCGCGGCGCGCAGGCCTTCGACGGCGGGAATCAACGCTTTCGCCACTCGCTCCGCGGCGGCGATGTGCATTGCGGTGGGAAATGTGTCGTTCGACGACTGCGACATATTCACGTCGTCGTTGGGATGGATCGGCTTCTTGCTTCCCATTTCGCCGCCGAGGATTTCTATCGCCCGATTCGAGATCACCTCGTTGGCGTTCATGTTGGTCTGCGTGCCGCTGCCGGTCTGCCAGATGCGCAGCGGGAAATGATCGTTCAGCTTCCCGGCAATCACTTCGTCGGCGGCTCGCGCGATCGCGCGCGCCTTTTCCGGCGCCAGAATTCCCAGGTCTTGGTTCACCAGCGCTGCGGCTTTCTTCAGGATGCCGAGTGCGCGAATCAGTTCGGGCGGCATCGCATCTTTGCCGATATCGAAATGGATCAGCGAACGTGCCGTCTGCGCGCCGTAGTAGCGGTCGGAGGGAACCTCAATCTTCCCCATGCTGTCGGCTTCGACGCGCGTACCAACCTTTACGGCCGGCGCTGCCTTGTTCGACGCGGACGCCGGTCCCTTCTGTTCACTCGTTGCGTTGCGCTGCGAGTTGGCGGCAGAACCATGAGAAGCACGCGCTTTTCGTGACGGTTTGGTCGGTCGCTTCACGGAATCCTCCGGGCGGTATTTACGAAACGGAACAACTTAATCATACCGCTCGATGAGTTTTCAACTCAGGCGAAGAAAGTGGAGAAGATACGCGGCACACCCGACACGTCTCACCAAGAAACAAGCACGGCATCCACGAGGAGCGTGTGGTGGGCTCCGTCGCGGATGCCGCCTTGCGATAACTCTTCTGTCTGGACTGCTATCCGTGCTGGGCGGCTGCTGCTTTTGCGGTGAACTGGCGCACGCGTTTTTCCATTTCCTGCGGGGCAACGTCTTCCACGTGAGTAGCGATCGCCCACGCGTGGCCGTCCGGATCGACAATTTTGCCGAACCGGTCGCCCCAGAACATGTCTTGCAGAGGCTCTGCAACCCGAGCGCCCGCTTTTGTCGCGCGATCGAACACCTGATCGACGTTAGGCACGTATAGATGGAGCTGGAGCGGATGAACCTTCGGCTCAGATCCAAGGACGCTGGCGGGGCCCATCGTGTCGTTGATGAATATGATTGAATCGCCGATCTGCAGCTCCGCGTGCATAACTTTGCCGTCGGGGCCGAGCGCGCGGCCGCCTTTCTCTACCGCGCCGAAGACCTTCTTGTAAAATTCGATTGCGTCATTGGCGTTGTGGCTGACCAGATTAGGCGTAATCGAGCGGTATCCGTCGGGAATCGGTTTTACTGTGATCATTCGGAATCTCCCTCCTTGCAGGTTGGTACTTCGTGGCAGTTGTAGGGTGGGGACTGGACGGAGATAAAATTCTGTGCCGATGATCGCACGCTGTCAACGCAGAGAATTGGAGAAATTTGCTCTCATCCGGAACGCGAAAAAGCCGCTTCAACCTTAGCCACTGGCAGCGCGGATATGTTATCTTGTGCGGCTCGGAAGAATGCGGGTTAGTTGGCTATTTCCCGCGGCCGCGCGCGTGTTCTGCAGGCGAATTTCTGAGTCCACGAGGTCCGACAGGTCAATCGAACATGAAAAGCTCTTATTCAGGAGTAGCAGTTCCTTCACACGGCAAGACGATTGAGTATTCCGGCAGTGACTTTCGTGTTCCCGATCAGCCGATCATTCCGTTCATTGAGGGCGACGGCACGGGCCGCGATATTTGGAAAGCGTCGCGGCGCGTCTTTGATGCGGCCGTCGAGTCGGCGTACGGCGGGAAGCGAAAGATCGCCTGGCTCGAGATTTTCGCCGGGGAGAAGGCTTTCAATCAGTTCAAGGATTGGCTGCCGCAAGACAGCGTGGACGCGATTCGCGAGTTCCGTGTAGCGATCAAAGGGCCGTTGACGACGCCTGTTGGCGGCGGCATTCGATCTCTTAACGTCACTCTTCGACAAGTGCTCGATCTGTACGCGTGTGTACGGCCGGTGCGGTACTTCGAAGGCGTTCCGTCGCCAGTGCGGCATCCGGAAAAAATGGACGTTGTGATCTTCCGCGAAAACACGGAAGACGTGTATGCGGGAATCGAGTGGCGTTCGGGCACTCCCGAAGTGAAAAAACTGATCGACTTCCTCAACAACGACATGCTGAAAGGCGGGTCGAAGCGCGTGCGCGAGGATTCCGGCGTCGGGATCAAGCCGATTTCGCCGACGGGGACGAAGCGACTGGTGCGTCGCGCGATCCAGCACGCGATCGACAACAGACGTCGCGTCGTCACGCTGGTCCACAAGGGTAATATCCAGAAATTTACAGAGGGGGCGTTTCGCGATTGGGGTTACGAGATTGCGACGCAGGAATTCCGCGCGCAGGTTGTGACGGAACGCGAAAGCTGGATTCTCGACAACAAGGACAAGAACGCTTCGCTGAGCATCGAGCAAAACGCGGCGATGATTGAGCCGGGACTCGAACAGGCGACCGCCGATTTCAAGAAGACGGTCTACGCCGAAGTGAAGCAGACGCTCGATTCGATTTCTTCATCGCACGGAAATGGTCAGTGGAAGAAGAAAATTCTGATCAACGATCGCATCGCCGATTCGGTTTTTCAGCAGATTCTGCTGCGCGCGGACGAGTATCAGGTGTTTGCGACGCCAAACTTGAACGGCGACTATCTTTCTGACGCGTGCGCCGCGCAGGTGGGCGGATTGGGCATGGCACCGGGAGCGAACATCGGCGACGGTTTCGGCGTTTTCGAAGCGACGCACGGCACCGCTCCAAAATATGCGGACAAGGACGTTATCAATCCAAGTTCCGTCATGCTGTCGGGCGCAATGATGTTCGAATTTCTCGGCTGGAAGGAAGCGGCACAGCTAATCGAAGCAAGCATCGCGCGCACGATCCAGCAGAAGCGCGTCACGTACGACCTTGAGCGGTTGATGCCCGGCGCGGCGAAACTCAAAACCTCGGAATTCGCTTCGGCGATCATCGAGAACATGGCAGCTGCGGAAGCAAAAGTTTAGCTGCACCAACTGCACGAATCAGGCAAACAAATGGTTGCATGACGAATCCCGCTCGGCGGGATCGTCGTTGGCTGTCGCAGGACGAGATCAAACGGAGGAGTGATGCGAAAGAAAGTGACGGTAGTTGGCGGCGGATTCGTGGGATCGACGACCGCGCAGCGAATTCATGATTCGGGGCTGGCCGACGTCGTGCTCACCGACATTCTGGAAGGCGTGCCCGCGGGCAAAGCGCTGGACATGGCGGAGTCCGGCCCCATTCTTGGCTCAGACGCGCACGCGGTGGGAATTTCGACTGCAGCCGGTGACTACAGTGAGACCAAGAACAGCGACATCATCGTGATCACCGCCGGATTTCCGCGCAAACCGGGAATGAGCCGCGACGACCTGCTGAAAGCCAACTACGACGTCATGAAGGCCGTGGTCGATGCCGTTGTGAAGCTTTCGCCCAACGCGATCCTTATTATCGTGACGAATCCGTTGGACGCAATGGCGCAGGCGGCGCTCAAGATCAGCCGTTTCCCGAAGCATCGCGTCATCGGGATGGCAGGCGTGCTCGACTCGGCGCGCATGAGCACTTTTGTGGCGATGGAACTGGGCGTTTCCGTCGAGAACGTGCACTCCTTCGTTCTGGGCGGGCACGGCGACGATATGGTGCCCCTGGCGCGATATTCCACCGTTGCCGGAATTCCCCTCCCTGAATTGCTGCCGAAGGACAAGCTGGACGCCATCATCGCCCGCACCCGCAAGGGCGGCGGCGAAATCGTGGCCTTGCTGAAGACGGGTTCGGCATATTACGCGCCGTCCGCAGCCGCCGTCCAAATGGCCGAAGCGATCCTCAAGGATCAGAAGAAGATCCTTCCCTGCGCCGCGTATCTGGAAGGCGAATACGGCATCAACGGCCTGTTCGTCGGCGTTCCAGTGAAGCTCGGCGCGCGCGGCATCGAGCAGATCATCGAGATCAAGCTGACGCCGGAAGAAAAGGCAGCGCTCGACAAGTCCGCCGCATCCGTGCGTGAGCTGGTGAACGTGCTCGGGGTCTGAAGCTGCGAACGGCCCGGTAGGCCGGCTAACACAGTTGCCAAAACACGAATACGCTGCTTCGTTGCTGACGCCGGCCAGGCTGCGACTCGTTGCTCGTATTAGTTTGGACGCATGTCTGCCCTGCGGCCGCCGATGTGCCTTCGGGATTTGCTAACCTGATTCCACGGAGCAACATCAAACAAACGTGAGCTTTTCCTCGGACAAAGACGGGAAGGATGCATCGGCGCAGCCACGTCGCACCGCAGTGTCTTCGCGCCCGGAGCGTCGATTGACGATCGGGCTCGCGCGCGCAGCACAGCTGGCCACGATGGTTGCGCGCAGCCGTGCGGCCGCCCAGGTGGAAGTTTCGGACATGCTAGCCGGGATGTACATCTACGAATGGGAGCGCCTCGCGTCGTTCTGGCCCGACCGCGACGCCATCGAAAATTTCCTTCGGCGAATCTGCAGTGTCAGCCCGCAGCGCTGGAATCATCTGATTGAGGAGTACGACAAGCAGCGCCGGGAGGAACAGGCCGAAGTGACATCTCCATGGCGACGGCTGATGCAGCGTGCGCGGCCCACGGCACAGGAGAACGAGACGGCTCACGATCCTCTTCCCTATTCGCTCGATCTCGAGCGCGTTTTGCGCTCTGCTGCGGAGATTAGCCCGTTCCGCGACGATCTCGGCGAGCATCCCATCCCGGTCCTGACCACCGAATGCGTTCTGGTTTGCATCGCGTGCAACGACGATTCGGACCTCGGTCCCAACCTGCGGGCGACTGGCCTTGACCTTCCTGCCCTGGAGCGCGCCGCGCGAGATCCGCGCCGCGTCCCGCACCGCTGAAAGTAGAAAATAAAAAAGAGAAAATGGAACAGTACGTACCGTAATCCGCCCGATGCTGAAGCACCGAAGCTGACTCGAGAACGAGAAGATGCCGCGTAAATTCAGGTCAGATGATCATCTTGAATCGCGGCCACAATTTTTCGAGTGGCGCGATGGCCTTGTGACAAATGTAGATCGGCACGCTGCGCTCGATCGGTGTTCCGTGGGGATTGCTCACGTGCGCGACAAGATCAGCCTCGCCAAAATACCTGCTGTAGATATCCGAGCGCTCACCCACAAGGATCACGCACGAACCGGAATAATTGCGCGGACCCCAATCGTAGTAGCTGTTGTGCCCGCTGATCGCAGCCGGCAAACCTAGCTTGGGCCCATAGTAGTCGATCGCTCCCGCCTCGCCATAGTTCCCGGCGAAAATTGCGCAACTTCCCTGCTCAGTGGCCGGCAAGCCGTGATACACGCGCGCCACCGAATCGGCAAGATTCTGCCAGCCCAGCATGTCTGCGTAGAGCTGAGGGAGGCGGCCGGTCACATCACGTTCGGTCTGCACGCGGAAGAAACGCGGAAAGAAGTTTTCATATTTGAGAAAAGCATTCACGGGGAGGATCGGAACGGCCCACGGCAACATGATCAGTCCCGAAATCAGCAGAATGGGCACAAGCGTCTTGCGCTGGCGCCGGCGTGAAATAGACGTCACGCGCTCCCATGCGACTGCGCCCGCGGCAAACAGCATCGGATAAACCGGAAGCGGATAGTAGCTCTTGCCGTGGCCCACAATGAAAATGGCAAGCACGAGCAGGTAAGCCCACCCGAGAAACCGGAACCGCCGCTCGTCCCGCGCCGTGAAGCACCAGATTAGCCCGGCGAGCCAGATTGGAAGGGCCACCGGATTCATAAACAGGATCTGCTGCCCCAGAAACACGAGCGGGCCGATCGGCTCGTTCTTGAACATCTGCGCGTTGCGCACCACTTGGATCTGCGGCCAACCGTGATGCGCCTCCCACAGCAAGTTGGGCATGAACAGCGCCAGCGCGATCACCCCTCCGATCCAAATCCATTTCGAACGGAGGATCGCCTGTTTTCCGGTGGGCAGGAGCCCGGCGATCAGCGCGAATCCGAAGACGACCATCGTGTGCTTGTTCTCGATCCCGAGGCCGGCGATCGCGCCGAACGCAAGCCACAGCTTCGGCGAGCCGCCTTTCGCGATTCGGATGGCCAGCCAGGCGCAAAGCATCCAGAACAGCGGCTCGAACGCATTCATGGAGAAAAAACTGTCGAACGCCAGATACGCGGGCGCAAACAGAACGGCAAGCGCGGCGATGAGTTGCGCCGTTTTCCCGCCGCCAAGTTCGCGCGCAAGAACTCCCGTTAGAAGAACGACCGCTGCACCGGCCAGGACGGGCAGCACGCGAATGGAAACGATGGAATTCCCGAAAACGTGCCGCGAAAACCAGGCGAACGCAGCAACGAGCGGCGGCTGGTCGATGTATCCCCAGGCGAGATGCCGGCCGCAGGCCATGTAGTAAAGTTCGTCGCGGAAGAATCCGTAACGCGTTATGCCTGCGCACTGAAGTGTGATTTTTGCCAGCGCCAACAGCAGGAGTTCGCGGAGCGCAAGCGCCGTGGCTTCGAAGCGTCGTAATGCAGACGCTTCCGCTACAGTCTCTGAGCCGGTGGCAACGGTTGTCATAAATGAAAGACCACAGGCGCGCTCAACGTTGCTTTTTTGTTCGCGATCTGCGGGCGAAACCGGCGCACGAATCTGCCGGCCGTCCGCTCCAGACAACATTTCGTCGTCACGGCTTCACGCGCCGGCTTTTATCGTCGCCGTTTTGATGGAATCGAGTTTCGGGAAGCTCTTATCGAGGTAGGCCTTGCCCTGGCGTGTGATGGCCCCCTGATCGGGGCTCTCGCCATATCCTCCATAGAGGCTCTGGACCACGTCCATTCCTTGCGTCACTTCTCCAAAAGGTGAAAAGCCCTGCTTATCCAGGAATGCGTTGTTGCCCAAGTTGATGAAGAGCTGCGTCGTCCGGGTGTTGGGACCGGCCGTTGCGAACGTGATGTAGCCCGGCCTATTGCTGTGCGCCACCGGGTCGTCTTTGATATTCGCACTGCGCCACACGCCGTTCACGTTCGGGTCCGCACTCAAGCCGAACTGCACGATGAAATTCGGGACGATGCGAAAAAACGCGGCGTCAGTGAAGTAGTTATTCTTTGCGAGATTGTAAAAACGGTCGGCGCCCAGCGGCGCCCACGCGCGCGTCACGCGCACCGTGAAATTTCCCTTCGTGGTGGCGAATTCGACGTCAAATGTGTCCGGCGCCTTTTCATTCAACGTGCCGGGTTTCAGCAATTCATCACTCATTAGTCCTCGATTCTGAATTTGGGTTAGTTCGGCAGCGGCGCCACAAAATGCGCCGCGTCAGGACAACATGCTCGTCGCGGAAGTCCAAATATGAGTTCCAGCGACTACTGACTGCTTCCAGCAGGCTTTGCAGCGGGCCTCGCAGCAGCCCTGTGCGCGGGCGCCGCAGGCCTGGCACCAGCCCTGTGCGTGGTTGCTGCACGCGACGTAATCGTCGCAGTCTTTATGATATCGAGTTTCGGATACTTTCGTTCGAGATACGGTTTGCCGCCGGTGGTGATGTTGCCCTGATCGTTTGTGGTGGTGTCGCCATACCCGCTATAGAGATTCTCGATCGCCTGCATGCCTGAAACCACCTGCCCGAAGGGCGCAAATCCCTGGTTATCGAGCGATGATCCATTGTCCGCCAGATTGATAAACACCTGCGTCGTGCGCGTGTTCGCCCCGGCCGTTGCGAATGTGATCGTCCCAGCCTTGTTGCTCTCCTTCACGGGATCGTCCTTAATAGTCGCCTTTTCCCATGCCCGATTGACCGCACCGCTGGGCCCCAAGCCGAACTGCACGACAAATCCCGGCACCACTCGGAAGAGCGCCATGTCGTTGTAGAAGCGGTGCCGCACGAGATTGTAAAAGCGATCCGCGCCGAGTGGGGCCCACGCGCGCGTCACTTTCACGACGAACGGGCCTTTGCTTGTCACGAAAGTCACTTCGTAGACCGCGGGCGCCCGCAGGTGCAGCGACGCTGGATGGTACAGCGCCGGGTCGATACCAGAGCGTGAGTGTGTGACGGCGCGATGGGGCGTTGTCGCGTGATGCGGCGTTGTGGCCTTATGAGTCTGGCTCGCGCCTGCGGCGATCGGTCCGAGCATACTCGCCAGGCAAAAAACGAATAGTGCGGCAAAACGGTTCACGGCCTTTCTCCTTGTAATTTCTTTGCGGTAGCTTCCGCCGCTTCCATCACGCGCAGCGTATTGCCACCCAGAATTTTCTGGACGTCCGCTTCGGAATAGCCGTGCTTGAGCAGAGCGTCGGTGATCTTGGGCAGGTCGGAAGCATCGTCCATTCCAAACGGAATCACTGAGCCGTCAAAATCCGACCCGAGCCCGACGTGGTCGACCCCGCCCACCTTCACGGCATGGTCGATGTGATCGATAATCAAGTTCCAGTCGACGCGCGGCAGCTTGCCCGCCGCCATGAATTCGCGCGTCACCGTATTATCTTCCACCTCGTCGCATCCAATTTTGTTCGCGCAGCGTTTCGCCACTTCTGCATTGATTTGATCCTCGATCTGGCGGTTATCTGCGTCGCGGAACTTCTGGCTCAGGAATCCAACGTGATAATTGATTTGAATCACTCCGCCTTTTGCCGCCAGAGCGCGGATCATTTCGTCGGTCATATTCCGTGGCGCGTTGCACAGCGCGCGGCACGAAGAGTGCGATGCGATCAAAGGCGCCTGGCTGACCGAGAGCGCGTCCCAGAACGTCTTGTCGGAGACGTGCGAGATGTCGACCATAATCCCGTCGCGGTTCATCTCCCGCACCACCTGCTTGCCAAAGTCGGTAAGACCGTTGTGCGCCGGCTTGTCGGTTGAAGAATCGCCCCAGTCCGTATTCACCATGTGCGTCAGCGTCATGTAACGAACGCCGAGAGCAGCGTAAATTCGCAGAACTCCCAGATCGTCCGCGATCATGTGCCCGCCTTCGACACCCATCAGCGCTGCGATCTTCCCTTCCTGATGCGCGCGACGCACGTCGGCTGCGGTTCGCGCGAGCACGAGGTCTTTCGGATCTCTCGCCACAGTCTGGCGGACTGCGTCGATTTGATCGAGTGCTTGCTTCACCGCCTCCGGCCCAGTGATCGTCCCCGGAATATAAATGGAGAAGAAGATCGCACCCAGACCGCCCTCCCGCATCCGCGGAACGTCGATATTGCCATCGCTGTGCCGCACGCTAAGGTCGAAGCTGGGATCCAGCAGCCTCTGCGTCGTGTCGTCGTGCGTATCGATCACGATCGACCGGAAATGCAGGTCGTGGGCTTGCTTGGAAATCGCCGGCTTGTCCGCGGCAGTCAGCGCCGCCAGAGGCAGCACGATGGCAAAAGCACAACAGAGCGAAACGATCCACATGCGCGTCATTCTTCCCCCGAAATGAACGCAAGATTTTGCTACAGTTCCGTTGATTTTCCAAATGTACATTCGCGCTGCATGCGACAGCAGTTTTGCCGGTAGCGGCGCGTGGCTCATTGGCTGCTTCGGACCTCCAGACGGCGGGTTCGAAATAGAACGCATACCCCTTTACTTTGTGCTAGAATGTAAAGCGATGAAGGAAGTGACGATCTCAAGTAAAAACCAGATTGTCGTCCCGCGAGAAGCTCGCGAGGCCCTTGGCGCGGGGCCGGGCGACAAGCTAGTGGTCATCGTGTGCAGTAATCGAACACTCGCCCTGCGAAAACCCAAATCCTACCGAGCGGCTCTTCGTGGTTTGGCCAAGGACGTCTATCCCCCCGATTACGTCGGCAAGGAACGCGGTAGTTGGGATTAGACCAGCTCGATTCATTCCTTCGGCCACACCGAAGGATTGCCCTCGACACACCGATCTTCATCTATCAGCTCGAATCGAATCCGCGTTACGTGGCTTTCACAGACCGTATCTTTGCTTGGATCGAGCGTTCAGATCATCGCGCCACTACGTCGACCATAACTATGGTGGAACTGCTCGTCCAACCATATCGCGCGCTTGATCAGAGCCGCGTGGACGATTTCTATACTTTGCTTTCGACCGTACCTAAGCTTGAATGGGTTGCGCCGGATCTCAAGATTGCTGATCTCGCCGCGCGGATTCGCGCTCTCCACCGCCTGCGAACTCCGGACGCACTCCAAGCTGCGACTGCCCTCCAGAGCGAGGCAACGGCACTCATTACGAACGACTCCACGTTTGAGCGTGTTCAAGGAATTGAAACGCTGGTTTTGGACCGGTTCATGTAGGAATCAGCGCCCAGCGAACCACGACTTGATCGCGTGCCACACAACCTGGCCGTTCACGGCGGCGATCGATTCGGTGAGCGGAATTCCCTTTGGGCAAACCTTCACGCAATTTTGCGCGTTGTCGCAATCCTGAATTCCTCCGGGGCCCATCAAAGCGTCGAGACGCTCGTCCGCGTGCATTGCACCGGTGGGATGCAAATTGAACAGCCTCACCTGATTGATGATCGCCGCGCCAACGAATTGCGTGTGGCTGTTCACCTTCGGGCAAACTTCCAGGCAATTCCCGCACGTGATGCACCGCGCCAGCGGATAGCCGATTTCCTGTAACGAAGGCGCCATGCGCGGGCCCTCGCCCAGGTCGTACGTGCCGTCGATCGGAATCCAGCATCCGGTGCGTTTCAGGTCGTTGAACATCTTCGCGCGATCGATCTGCAAATCACGCACGAGAGGAAATTTCGTCAGTGGCTCGAGCCGAATCGGCTTCTTAAGGCTATCGACTAGCGCCGAGCACGCCTGCCGCGGCTGTCCGTTGATGATCATCGCGCATGCGCCGCAGACCTCTTCCAGGCAGTTCGCTTCGTAGCTCACCGGTGTCGTTTCGCGTCCGTCCCGCGTCACCGGCCGCTCGGCGATATCGCGCAGGCACTGGATCACGTTCATGTGCGGCCGATGCCGCAGCTCGAACTCTTCCCAGCGCACGGCTTCATCCGGCCGCTGCTGCCGTTTAATACGAACGATGAATGTACTCTCAGCCATAAATTCTTTCGGGAAGCAAAGTGGCAAGGAAGCAGGGACGCAGGGAACAACTGCTGCTATTCGCCGTTACGCCAATGCTTCCAAAGGCTCGCCAACATCGCGCCGATCCGATTGAAACGATCCATGAGTACTTTGATCGCTTCCTTGGAGGCGTATCCCTCATCCTTGCTCATTTCCAACCACAGTTTCACCTCATCGCAAGACCCGATCGCTCGCGCCGCCCGGCGCAATTGTCTGGCAAGTTCGAACTGCTCGAAGCCGGGAAAAGCTTTCGTCAATTTTGAGATGTCCAGAGCCGCCGCATACGATTCGCGAAAAACATCCAAGTCTCGAAAGGTGCGAATCAGCATAGCAGCTTGTCCTTGTCTCCTTGCCTCTTGTCTCCTTGCCTCGATTTACGCCTTTGCTGTGTACTTTCGCTCTCTTGGAGGAATCAGTGAAATATCCACTGGCTCGTATTCGAGCTTGATCGTTCCGCAACTGTAGCTCGCCTTCGTCGTCTTCAGCCAATTCTGGTCGTCGCGATTCGGGAACTCCGGCTTCCAGTGCGCGCCTCGGCTTTCGTTACGCTCCAGGGCGCCGAGCGTAATCACTTTCGCCAGCACTAGCATATTCCCCAGCTCGCGCACGAAGTTCAGCGTCTGATTCGACCATTGCGTGCGGTCGGCCAGGGTGATTCGCTTGTAGCGGTCCTGTAATGTGTCGAGTTGTCCGACGGCCTTTTTCAAGTCGCTGTTTACGCGCGTCACGGTCACGTTCGCCGTCATCAACTGGCCAAGTTCCCGCCAGATGGTCATTGGATTCTCGGCTCCGCCCTGCTGATTCAGCAGCGCGTCGTTCTTATCCTGCTGCCGAACGCGCTCCTGCTCGTATACGGTTGACGAAACACTTTCGCATCCGCTTTCGACATTCCGCGCATACTTCACAGCCGCCGGCCCCGCAACCATCCCGCCATAGATGCACGACAACAGCGAGTTTGCGCCCAGCCGGTTTGCGCCGTGGTACTGATACTCGCATTCGCCTGCCGCGTAGATGCCGGGCAGATTCGTCGCCTGATGCTCATCGTCGACCCACAGCCCGCCCATCGTGTAATGCATCGCGGGAAAAACCTTCATCGGTTCCTTCCGCGGGTCGACTCCCACAAACTTCTCGTAAATCTCGAGAATGCCTTCCAGCTTGCGGTCGAGCACATCCGCGGGTATATGCGATACATCCAGATAGACGGCCGGCTGATCGCCAGCCAATCCCATCTTCATCTCGAAGACAATCCTGTGAATCGCGCGCGTGGCTATATCGCGCGGCACCAGGTTGCCGTACTTCGGATACCATTCCTCGAGAAAATAGAACCGCTCGCTTTGCGGAATGTCCTTCCCTCGACGCTTATCGCCCGGCTGTTTCGGCACCCACACGCGACCGCCTTCTCCGCGCGCCGATTCGCTCATCAGACGACACTTGTCCTCGCCTGGAATGGCCGTGGGATGCACCTGAATGAACTCACCGTTCGCGTAGTACGCACCCTGCTGCAATAGCGCCGATTGCGCCGATCCCGTGCACACCACGGAGTTGGTCGAGTAGTAGAAGATCGCTCCGATGCCGCCCGTGCAGAAGATCACCGCATCAGCGGGAAACGTCTTGATCTCCATCGTCTTCAAATTCATCGCGCAGATGCCGCGTCCCACGCCGCCTTCGTCCAGCACCGCCGACAGAAACGACCAGTTCTCGAATTTCTTGACCTTGTCTTCCGCTTCGAACCGGCGCACCTGCTCATCCAATGCATAAAGCAATTGCTGGCCGGTCGTCGCTCCGGCAAACGCAGTGCGATGATGCAAGGTTCCGCCGAAGCGCCGGAAATCCAGCAGCCCCTCAGGCGTGCGGTTGAACATCACACCCATGCGGTCCAGCAGGTCTATAATTGCCGGCGCCGCCTCGCACATCCCCTTGACCAGCGGCTGATTTGCCAGGAAATCGCCGCCGTAAACGGTGTCGTCGAAGTGGATCCAGGCTGAGTCGCCTTCACCCTTCAGATTTTTCGCGGCGTTGATTCCGCCCTGCGCGCACACCGAATGCGATCGTTTTACCGGCACGATCGAAAAGAGCTCGACGGGCACACCCGATTCGGCAACGCGAATTGTCGCCATCAGACCCGCCAGCCCTCCGCCCACGATGATGATTTTCGGTTGCCTTGCCATAGTCCTTCAGCAAACTCCTGGTCCCTTAGCGAACGTACCCACTCAACGGGAACCAATGATTACGAAGTCCGACAGCAATCATTACACCGGTGAAACACAGCACGATCGCGATCACAGCACCCAAATAGCCCCACCAACGCTGCCCGCGCGGTGTCACCGCAAGTCCCCATTTGCAGACGAAATTCCACACGCCATTGCCAAGATGGAACGACGTAGCCGTCACGCCGACGATATAGAACGCGAAATACCAGGGATGGCCCATCGCCTCCGCAACACCCTGATAAGTGCTCCGGCCGTGGCTGAGGAAGCGCTCCGTGTAAACGTGCCAACCGATGAACGCGAACGCGATAATCCCCGTCCACCGCTGCAAGAGATATAGCCAGTTGGCCATCCACGGATGCGAGAACGTGTTCTGCTTCCCTTTCCACCAGATCCAGATTCCGTACCCGCCGTGGAACGCGATCGGCGCCCAAATCAGCAGGAATTCGACAACCCAGCGCCACGGAATGCTCTGCAAGTCGAACGACACCTCGTTGTACTTCGACACGCTTACCAGCGCGTAGCTGTTCGACCAGAAATGCTCCAGAATGAATGCCCCAATGGGAACGATACCGCTGAGGGACTGCAGTTTATCGAGGATATAGCTCGTTTTTGATCCGGCCGCGCTGGTTTCGACCGCTACGTACGCCATTCCTTCTCCGAAGGGAGCCTCGCCCTACTGCGACAATTTTGTCGCACGCCAAACAAATAAGTATATTCACGCCGTTTTAGCATTGCAAGCCGCCCCGATTTCCGGTAGTGGGTCAGTTTCCGGTAAGCCGACTTGAACGGGAGTTACCGAATCGATTCAAGACGAGACGACTTCGTTCCCTGTCTAACAGGGATGCGGTGTCTAATAAACTGGAAGGAATCTTGCGTTTGGAGGCTGCGCCATTTATCGTTTCGGTCGCTTATTTGTCCTTGCTTTGACTTCGCTTCTGATCCTGATCGGCCTGGGCGCATGCCTGGTGTATGTGGTGAATCTCCGCACGGAAAGAAGAGCAGAAGCGCTTCTCCGCGACGTCCGTGCTCTGCAGCCAGGGAAATCCACCGAAGCCGACGCTCAACGCATTTTAGCGCGATATGGTGAATCTGAAGGCCACGCCAGCGGCTTTTGTGATCCGCTGCATGAGACATCACACATGGTGGATATTTCCAACTCTTATTTGAACCTGATTGGAGGAAAGGCCCGCATACTTCGGCCTTTTGGAAATCAATTCTGGCATGTGAGCGTGTTCTTGGTAACAAATCGTGGCTATGTTTGCGCGGTGTTATACCGCGTGAGGGCAGCGCTCCCGCACGGTGTCCGGGAAGTGGCCGTTGACGTCCATTATGTCGAGAGTTCCTCAAGTGCCGCCGGCGAACAATACGCCCTTTCGAACTACATTTACAAAGACCTTCTCTGGACGCGGATAACCGTCACCACTGAAGCGACCGAGGAAGAGCGGAAGCACGCATTCGACTTCGATTTGTCTTGCCTTGCAGGCCATGTTGGGTGCCAAGCTGGATGCGAAATCACACCCTCCTCATGGATCGACTATCAGACGAATACATACACGAGCGGGACGCCGGTTTGGCCGAAAGAGTTTCTTCATGACCACAGGTGTAAGAAGGCTATCGAGACTCGGTAAAGCTCTCCCGCCTCCGTTTCGCAGAGCCTCAATGCCTGAGTAACGCTAATCGTCCAAGTCGAGTACTGGCCCGGCCACATCTACGATTCTCCGATTAATGAGGATTGGGGCGTTCAATCGTATATGTTTGGGGAACCGTGTGAGATGAGCTGAGCCGACCAAGTTCCGGCAGTGCCGGATTCATCAAGAAAGACGCCTTGGATTCTGTCGTCGCTCCGCAGTATTCCGACGAAAGAAACTCTTGTCTGTCGGCCGTTGGCAATCGTGATGATTGTGCTGAAGCCGACCTCATGGTCGGATCTAAACCCTTGAGTGATCTTCTCGTTCTTGCCCTTCGCGTCCGTCGCATCGCCCTCTTCGCAACAGCCGTACTTAAACTTGAAGGTGGCCCGCATATCCCCGTGAGGGCTGATCAATTGTGCTTTCCAAATTTCCGGGCTATAACCGCCGTCGTTCCAGAGTCCGGACTCCGGGCCTCCGAGAGTCAATGGAAGGGCCGATATCTCCACAACACCCGGCTTCTCAAAGAATGAGACCACGGGCTCAAGAATTCGATAATTGAATGTCAGATTGAAAGTGCCCGGCTTGTGAGAAGCGAACCACCAAGTCCGAACGTTGGTTTCCGCGGCTTGAGCCAGAAGGGGTTCGCTGCTGTCCGTCGTAATCTTCGCAACACAATAAGAGTCTGTAGTGACGCGCATTCGAAACTGCCCTTGGATCTGAGCCTCCCACAGGAGCGGAGGATAGTGCGGCTGCCTGTGCTGGGTAATATCCGGGACTGGAATGATGTTTTCCTCTGCAGCCGCAGACGGTGCTGGACAGTCTGGAGCCACAGCCTTGGAAGGCACAGCCGTCCAGGTTCCCGACTTCCCCCAAGCATCGAGGAATATGCCTTGGATTTTGTCGCCCGATTTCTTGCCGACCAGAGAAAACCAAAGCCGCTGACCAAAGGAGTCATCGAGCAACGCATCGAAGCCGAGCATATTGCCGTCTAGGTGCGGATTCCCCAAATCTCGTTCCTGATTGCGGCTTCCGAGAGTGTAGCCCCGCAGCCATTGACCATATGTCCACAGTGTCAATAGCGCTTTTATATTGTCGGAGGCGGTTTTCAGTTCCAGGTCCCAATCTACCGGGGGCGTATAGTCGAGACGCTTGCTGGTATTGCCGTCGGATCCCGGAGGAAGTACGGCAATATCGACGACGCCGGGCTCTGCCAAAAATGTTGTCTCGTTCTCAAGCAACTTGAAGTCGAAAGTCACCTCGAAAGTTCCAGGAGTGTGGTCCACAAATTTCCATGTCTTTACGTTGTCAGTGGCAGCTTTCACCAGAAGTGGCGGTCCATCCACCACCTCCACACTGCTCACAGCGTGGCCGTCAGTTGTAATCTTCAACCGAACCGGACCTCCCACGTGCGCCGACCGTGCTATCGCGGGATAAACGATCGGCGCATGATCGATCACTCTAGGCAGGACGCTTGCGGCTTCCTGCGCATTCAGAGTGACCAAAAAGAGCAAAACAAGCGCCAGCAAGAACAGAAAGGGGCGAAATCTCATTACAGGCCTCACCTCTGAGGGGGAAGAAAGCTTCCACTTAGCTAACCGATTATAGTTCCTGCAAATGAGTCTCCTGATGGTGTTTTGCGAGGCGTGTCAACTCCTGGTTACCGGAAACTGACCCACTACCCGATTTCCGCCATTGAATGGTTCGCCTCCATCCCATCACGAACACTTTGCCGGCGTCTCGCGGTGCGTTATTGTGTTCCGCTCTAACCCAGCTCTGGAGGTCTTTCGAGTGAGTACACGCAGATTTTTCGCATATCTCGGTCTCGCATGCTGGCTTGTTTTAACTCCCGTTGGGCTCTGGACCGGCCAGCAGTGGATCGAGCAATCCACCCAGTCCGAAATATTCTCGCAACAAACTCGCGCCGACGGGCCCGATCCACGCGCCGTCGAAGCCTTCAGTGTCGCCGAAAAAAGACGCCAGGAATTTTGGCACGAGCTTGCTGCCTGGATCGTTCTTACGATTGCGACAAGCGCCCTTCTCGCGGACCATCGCCAACATGCCCAGCATGCACACGAGCGTCTGCAGGATCGCGCTCCCGAACGCATTTCAGAGCGCGGCTAACGCCAGCTCGGATCGTAGATCGTCGGTAATGACGGTGGACGGTCCAGCCAAGGGGCGGACCTGCTGACTGCGAATGACGAGCATGTTTTCGTTCGTCGGGGGGAGTTGACGCGTTTTCGGAATATTGTGGCTTTCCGCTTCCGCCCATCAGCTCATGACTAACGACCAGGACACGGTGAGTGCGCCGCATTGCGCTGTAGACGTCTGCAGTTGCAACGCGGTGATGTGGCGAGGGCTACCGAACTTCGTCGAAATGGGCAACGTAGTGCTGCTGGGCGCGCGTCCCGTCAGGTTGACGCTAGCCAGGACGTTCCCATCCTGGTCTCGGACTTGCGCGACCGCTGAGCCGTTGCTGCAACCCGCCGCTTTCCAAATCGTGAATGAAACGTCGCCGTGCACTTCGTCGATGGTCACGGCGGCTGGGATGGTTACTGGTGTCCGCACAGTCCCGGCAAACTTCGAAAACCCGGTCTCACTGAGCAGTGCCGTCGTCTCCCCGCCGTAGTCCGCCTGCCAGATGTAGTAGCCCCATGGCGTATGTACGGTGCTGCTGCTGGTGGTCAACACTTGCCCGGCGGCCCGAATGCAAAAAACAAGAGCAGCAACGATCATCACGGTTGCGGTCGCGATTTTATTAATTTTGAACGCTGTCATACTTCCGCCCTTCGGATCCCTATTTCGCCTTCAATTCATCTCCAGCGACATGGACACAATCTGAGTCCCAGGCATGTCCACGTAGTACTCCAGTTGCACCGACGTCACCGCGAGATGGCAGTCAAGCGTTGCGTCGACGGGAATCGTTGCAGTGGCGTCGCCAAATTCCTGCGTCTTCACTGCCGCGATCGCGTTTCCGTCTTGATCGCGCAGCATCGCAATGATCGAGCCATTCACTCCCGCTACGGGGACCGACAAGGAAACGGTGCCGCGTATGTGCTGGATGGTCATGGCATCGCCCAGCGGCACAGGTATCTGGACGAGGCCGGGAGGCGTTTTAAATGTCGCCTGTGCGGTTAACGTAACGCTCGAACCTGATCGAACGACCTGCCAATTGTCGTTCCCCCACGAGTGATTGTCGGCGCCGGTTTTGTACTGCTCGATGGGAAGCGCGCAAGACAGCAGAAAAAGTGCCGGTAACACAGTTGCTACCAACAAACAGCGGCGGGCTGAAATCGCCAACTGTACACCCCCTGGGACAGGTCCTCTCGCGACACACGACCGGCAGGTCGATTCTGATCGCGAGCGCGGGAGTATACAGGGATGCCGCCACGAAAAATACAGGAAAAGCTGTAAGGTCTGCAAAAATGCGGATGACACGGCCGTCGAACAGAAGTACTGCGGCTTTAATAGTTTATGGTCACCCTGCGGGGTTCCTGCCGACCGTGCGGTCGCGCTGCTGCCGTTTTCCGAAGCTCATTCGGACTTCGCCAATGCCATGGCATTTCGGTGTGGTATTGCGCATGCCCGTCTGTCGCCTCGCCGCTCTCGCGTGCGCGCCAGGTGTACGGGCGCTGCTTGCTGCGCCCGGTTTCCCCCAACGTGCCCGCTTTCTTTGCATTGCGACTACCGCAAGGCCGCGCGAGCCCGATGCTTTGGCCGGTTGTCTCTGTCCAGCAGCGTCAATTTCCGGGGCGTTGTCGTTTTCTAATTGACATCGGCGCTCGTCGCATATATGTAGAGATTCTATGCATCGCTCTTCTACAGGTGCTCGATGAACGAAGACAAATCCGAATTTCTCAAAGGCACGCTGGACATGCTCATTCTTAAGGTGGTGGCGCTCGGCCCGATCCACGGCTAC
Source organism: Candidatus Acidiferrales bacterium (assembly GCA_050747085.1). Taxonomy (GTDB): domain Bacteria; phylum Acidobacteriota; class Terriglobia; order Acidiferrales; family UBA7541; genus Palsa-295. The sequence continues at coordinate 32,151 of JBOGNK010000147.1, read as the reverse complement.
GCGATCTCTCAGCGCATCCGGCAAATCTCAAAGGAGTTTTTCCAGGTGCAGCAGGGCTCGCTCTACCCTGCCCTCCATCGCCTGGAAGACCGCGGCTGGCTGAAAGCCGATTGGAAGGACACAGAAACGGGCCGCGAAGCCAAGTTTTATTCGGTCACGGCGAAGGGTCGCAAGCAACTCGAAGCGGAGATGCGCACGTGGGAAAAACTGTCCGACGCCGTCGCGCTGATTCTGCGCACCGCGGAATAGCCCGGGCAATTAGGGGCCGGTGTGTTTTTGATTTGACGTAGCGCCGCGGTCTTCAGCACGGCAGCCTGTTGGTAGCGCCGGCGTCTGCCTGTCGCCGAAAGGCGAAGCGAACGTGGCGCCGTTTTGGCCTTGGACTTAAATGTAGCGCCGGGGCCTTTAGCCCGGCACCCTTTATTTTTGTGCCGCGGCGGCCTTGCCTCTCAGGCGGGCGCAGTTACTTTTGGAAAGGTAATCGATGCGACCGGCATAGCTTGCGATGCAGGAATGTAGCTCACCTCGTCAGAGGTGAGGCTTTTCGCCTTTGTAGCGGGCCGCCTTGCCCTTCCGAGGGCGCAGTTGACGCCGGGATTTTCGTGTCAGGCATGACCTGCCTACCGCAGGCAGGCTTCGGTCATGCCGTAAAGCCGCCCGACACAACGGCTTTAGCCGCTGGGCCTGCTTGAGGTTTAAATGTAGCGCTCTCGGCTGTCGCCGCCGCGCCTTTAGCGGCACAGCTTTTGTTTGTGTGGGACAGCCGCCCTCGGCTGTCCATCGTGGCCGTGCCTCGAATAGGAGGTGCTTATGCGATGGTTTGACCTAAGTGGTTTCGCAAAGGTTGTGATGTGGTTCATTCGCAATTCCGCGTTTGTAGCCCGGGCGCCCGCTCGCCGTGGCGGGAACTTTGCCCGGCAGCCGTTGCTGGCGCCGGCGTCTCGCCGGCGGTTTTCGCTTTTTTGTGCCTGCAATCGGAGGCCGTCATGCACTGGCTGACGCGCTTGCTTCGCAAATCTCGTGCCCACCGCCAACTCGACTCCGAGCTTCGTTTCCACCTCGAACGGCAAATCGCGGACTACATCGCCTCCGGCATGCGTCCCGACGAAGCGCGCCGCCGCGCCCGCCTCGACTTCGGCGGCCTCGACCAAGTCAAAGAACAGGTCCACGCTGCCCACCGCGGCTATTTCCTCGAAACGCTTCTCCAGGACATTCGCTATGGCCTCCGCATGCTGCGCAAGTCCCCTGGCTTCACCGCTGTCGCCATCATCACACTCGCCCTCGGCATCTGCGCCAACACCGCAATTTTCTCGGTCGTTGACGCGGTCCTACTTCGCAGCCTTCCGTATCCCGACGCAGACCGGCTGGTCGTTCTAAGCGAGGAGTTACCGCGCGCCGGAGGCTTGAACGTATCGCTGCCAGATTTTCTCGATTGGAGAGCGCAAAACCGCTCCTTTGATCAGATGGCAGCCTTCGCTCCCAACTCGTTTACGCTCACCGGCTCAGGTGAGCCCACTTCGGTGCGCGCTGGATTCGTTTCCTGGTCATTCTTTCCGCTGTTAGGCGTTAAGCCGCTGATGGGTCGCACATTCACCGAATCCGAGGACAAGCCGGGCGCGACCTTCGTCGCTGTCATCAGCTATTCCCTCTGGCGAAGCAGGCTGAAGGAAGACCCGCACATCATCGGGAAGCCGATCATGCTGGACGGCTATAACTTTGAAGTCGTCGGCGTCCTACCTCCAGGGTTTGCGTTTCCCGGGCTCAATGTGGACGTTTACGACCAGATCGGACCGATGGCTGCCTTCGGCGGAAATGGCAGAGGTGGATACGCCGACCGCTCAAATCACCCGGGCATTCGAGTTCTCGCGCGACTTCGGTCGAGGACATCTCTCGCCGCAGCGCGATCCGACATGGGCACGATCATGGCTCGCCTCGGCATGGAATACCCAAAGTCGGATCGAGGCGAACGCGCCATCATTACGCCCCTGTACGACGAGTTTCTCGGCTGGGTCCAGCCATCGCTCGTGATGTTGACCGTCGCGGCCGCTTTTGTTCTTTTACTTGCCTGTGTGAACGTGGCCGGCTTGCTTTTCGCGCGCTCCGCAACACGCGAACGGGAAATCGCGGTCCGTGCGGCACTGGGTGCCGGAAGGGCGCGGCTATTTCGCCAACTGTTGACGGAAAGCGCAGTTCTCTCGTTACTTGGCGCAGGGGCGGGCTTGGCGCTGGCGCATTGGACGATGCGGCCACTACTTCATCTGGCGCCTGCCTCCGTCCCGAATCTTGCCGGCGTCCATTTGAATTCAGCGGTGCTTGCATTCACGCTCGCCGTCGCGTTGCTGACAGCGGTGCTCTCCGGACTCGCTCCCGGCGTATCCGCCACGCGCATCGATCTGGACGAAGCCTTGAAGAGTGACGTACGCGCCGCCGGCTCACCCGCCGGGAGTCGCTTCCGGTCGACTCTGCTTGTCGTCGAAATTGCGGCTGCGGTTGTGATTGTCATTGGTGCAGGACTAATCGTTCGGAGCCTGTCCGCTGCGGTGGCCACGTATCCCGGCTTCGATCCCGAACACGTGCTCGCACTCGACGTGATCCTCAGCGGCCCAAATTCGGATGCCCAGCACACGTTGAATTTCTTTGACGAGGTTCTCCAGCGGATTCGCCATCTGCCCGGCGTGCTCTCAGCCGGGGCCGCGATGCAGCCGCCGGTAGCAGGCCTGCATTGGACCTCGCCGTATGTTCCGGCGGGCCAAGTAGCTCCGCCCGTCAACCAGCAACCATGGACGGCTCTCAACATGGTTACGCCGGGGTACTTTGAGACCATGCGCACGCCGGTGCTGCAAGGACGCATTTTCACCGACTCGGACAATGATTCATCCCGGCCCGTCGCGGTGGTGAATGAAACGATGGCGCGCAAGCTCGACTCGCAACTCCCAGTGATCGGAAAGCTTATTCACGTTCAATACGCTGCACACCCGCTGCTCGAAATCGTCGGTGTTGTGCACGACATGAAACAATTCGGCCTCGAGCAGCCGGATATGCCGGAGGTTTACGTTCCAGCGGCGCAAATGGCGGTTAACTTCATGACGATCGTCGTACGCGGATCCGGAGATCCTTCTGCCCTCGCCCATCCCGTCGCAGGAGTGATCCAAAACGTGGATAAAGGACTGCCTCTATCGCATGTCGTCCCGATGACCCAATACATAGAAACAGCGGTCTCGTCTCGACGTTTCGCTGCTTCGCTTTCCGGCGCCTTCGCCGTGCTGGCGTTGATCCTTGCTGCGATTGGAATATACGGGACGATCTCCTATAGCGTGGCGCGGCGGATGCACGAATTCGGTATTCGAATGGCGCTCGGTGCGAGCCGAAGTGCGGTTCTGACCCTGGTTCTGGGGCGCGGGCTTGTACTGGTTGCTTTTGGTCTCGCGATTGGAATAGCGGGTGCGATAGGCCTGACGAGAGATATCGCGAGCGAGCTTTACGGCGTAACGCCGACAGACCCTGCGACATTCGTCGCCGTTGCGCTGCTTCTTGCGCTGGTTGCTCTGCTGGCGTGCTACATCCCGGCACGTCGCGCCACGCGCGTCGACCCGGTTATCGCGTTGCGACACGAATGATTGATCGCCCTGCGGCACGAATAATTGTCTCTGCGCAGCTTGGTTTTGATCCAACGCAGCGCCGCACCTGTCCGCCGCCAACCACTTTTCCACAGCCGTTCCAAAACGGAACGCAGCCGGCGGTCCTAGTACCGCATATATCCATTGACAATCTTTGCAATACGTGCTATCGTCGCTTATTTTTATGGCTGCCCAAATCGACAATACGACTGCAACACCGGCCGGAGCCAAGCCCCAGCTCAGTCGCGACAAAAGTCGTCACCTTGAAAGCGTCACTTTAAGTTCGGGTCGGCTTGGGGCCTTCGCTAGTCACTCGCCACTCGTCACTCGTCACTTTGTTCAAGGCGGTCTTTTCTCGACACGCTTGCTAAGCAAAAAGTCGCATAAACTCAGCATCATCAACAAAACTCCAAAAATGGGTCGACACACTTTCCTAATGTTCTTCGCCCTCGGAAATGATCGCAAAGAGCGTGTCCGCAGCGTGCCGTTGCGCCAGGCAAGAACTGGCAGAAAGCGCCTAATCTACCGAAGCGCCGATCCGGTGAGGATCGGCGTCCTGAGCGAACAACGTGAGCCGAAGGATCCTCGATCGCAAGAGGATCGACCGATGGCTATCCACGAGGAATCCGAAAATGACTCTCTAATCTACGGAAGTGGGATTAGAAACCGTCGCATGTCGTTGAAAACAAAAGATCGGAGGCGCTTCTAATCACCGGTGAAGTACTACTTTACGCAATCAAACTTTAGTTTCATTTTGGGCTGTTCCAAAACAGGACACAGCGGGCGAACATACACGGTGCGGCCCCGCTCGCACGGTTGTAATGTGGCGTTACTTCCCGGGTGAAGGTAGCGAGCCTAGAAAGTGGATGTGGACCGCAGCAGGATGGTGGGAGAAAGCCACTCTCAGGAACCGAGTGGGGGCACCCTCAAAATCCAGGGCGGGCCCGCCACGGCAGCCAAAACCCGCCCAGATGGACGGCGGGTGAGCTTCGGCGCAAAAAATCGGCCCTCAGAATGACGAAGGTCAACGACAGGGCGGCAGCGTCAGGTCCAAAATTCAAGCGATGAAAAAACTCAGCTTCCTGGTTTCACTGATTACCGCGGAAAACGATTACCAGGTGGAGCAGGCCAAAGCGGCGGAGCAGATGGCCCAGCGGCTTGGCGCTGTGGTGCAGATCATCTACGCGGCAAGCGACCCGATCAATCAGAGCCAACAGTTGCTGTCAGTCGTTCAGTCGTCCGGCAATCATCCGGACGGAATTATCGTCGAGCCCGCCGGCGGGACGGCGTTTCCGCATGTGGCTCGAGCCGCCGTTCAGGCTGGAATCGCATGGGGAGTGCTGAACCGCGAAGCCGAGTACGTCCCCGAGCTGCGTCGTACCGCGAAAGTGCCCGTGTTCGGAGTCACTTCGAATCACCTGGAGGTTGGCCGCATTCAAGGCCGGCAAGTGGGCGCGCTGGCACCCAAAACCGGGACCGTGATTTACATTCAGGGTCCGACCACGGCCGCGGCGGCGAAGTATCGCGCCGTCGGAATCGAGCAGACAAAGCCCGCGAACGTGAAGTTCGTTCACTTCAAGGGCAACTGGACCGCCGAGAGCGCGTATAAGACGATGTCGTCGTGGATGCAGCTATCGACTTCGAAGAAAACGCCGATCGATATGGTGTGCGCGCAAAACGACGATATGGCAATGGGCGCGCGGAAAGCCATTCAGGAACATGCCGATCCTGAAGTGCGGGATAAGTGGTTGCACCTGCCATTCACAGGCTGCGATGGCCTGCCGAGTACGGGACAGGCTTACGTGCGCAGCGGATTGCTGACGGCGACTGTAGTGATTCCTCCGGGTACCGGCACAGCGATGGAGTTGATGGCGGAAGGCCTTCGCACAGGCAGGCAGCCGACGGAATTGCTGCTGACTACGCCCGCGTCCGTGCCGACGATTGAAGATTTAGCGGCAGCCGCGAGGAACCTGGCGCACGTTAGGTGAGCAAGCTTCCCGTCTTGAACCCGGCAAAAGTTAAAGCTATCAGGCCTGAAGGCGTGCCTCCGGCAGGCAGGTCGGCGGATGGCTGAGATACATTGGCAAGCAGCGAGATTCGCTGCGAGCAAACGTTCCGGGCACAAGCGTCATCAAATATAACGATAGCAATGCAGGTGATCCGTAGTGTTTGAATGTCAGGATCGCGCGTGCCCAGCTCATCCTCATTCTTCCTTCATTCTCCTTCGCGAATACGAGATCGGAAATCCGTTCCAAGACGTCCTGTCAAAGAGCCCCGTTCCAATACAGCGGTGGCAGCGGCCAGATGAAACGGGTGGAGTATATACTGGCCAGAAAGGAAGCGCGTCTTGCGAAACCGGGTCGCCTGGCCTGGCGATACGCGCAGGTGCATGTTGAACTTGCATGTTGTGCGGCCATATCATAGTAATAGGCGACTTAGTGAACGGCGCGTGACCGCTTAGCACTGAATGTTTCAGCATTTGCACGAGCAAATTGCCGCATCAGCAGAAGCGGAGCAGCCATGAACTCTGGGTTTGCACTTCTAACTGGACATAATTACGGGCCTGCTTGCGACGAGATGGCGTTACCGCTGCGACGTGGGCGCGGCATCGTTCAGCGGCGGTTCGGCTCCCGACTTTCGACGCTTCCCATTTTTCTTGCTCTACCGCTGGCGTTTTCGTGCGTTGCCGTGCCTGTCGCAGAGGCTTTCCCTGCTTCCGCCGCTTCTGCGCACGAAAATGAACACGAGAGCGCGCAGCAACTGGTGCGCGACGTCGTGTGGAATGAAATTCAGACGCAAACTCACGATACGAGACTTTGGCACTTCCACGAAACGCAGTGGAAGGGCGCCGTCCGAAAAATGTATGACGTGATCCAGACGAAATACGGCGACATCCATCGCCTGGTGGCGATCGACGGCCATCCGCTCGACGGGAAAGCACTGCAGGCTGAGAACAGGCGCGTTCAGAAGCTTTCCGGTGATCTCAAGGAGATCGAGCAAGCACAGAAAGCGCGCGACGCCGATGCGAAGCAGGAGCGCGGGCTCCTTGAGGTGCTCCCCAAGGCATTCATCTTCCGCGAGACCGGGCGGAAGGGCGACGTCGTCAAGCTGGCGTTCACACCGGATCCGAACTTTCACCCATCGACGCACGAGGCGCAAGTGTTCCATCACATGGACGGGACAATGCTGGTCGATGCACGCGCGAAGCGACTGCTCGAGATCCATGGCACACTCATGACTCCTGTGGAGTTCTGGGGCGGGCTGCTGGGGCACCTGGACGCGGGCGGGACGTTTAATGTGGTGCAACGCGACGTTGGCGAAGGGCATTGGGACATGGTCTACCTACGCGTGAATATGGACGGCAAGGCACTGTTCTTCAAAACGATTTCCGTCCACGACCATGAGGCCTATTCGAATTACCGGCGCGTGCCGGACGACATAACGCCAGCGGACGCGGCCAAGCAACTGAAGCAGGATGCCGAGTCTCCTCACGATTTTGCAGGGGAATAATCTGCCGCGGCTCAGGGATGATTTGCGCGATGACGGCTATCGTAGCGCGCGATAGTAAACGTGCTCGCCAATGCCGATTTCAAGTCACGGGGGACGCGCGAACCGCAAGCTTGCGGCCCTGTACGCCCCCACAGTCTTCCATACCAATTAAAGTTTTACTTTCTCTTCTTGCCGCCGGCTTTCTTGCCTTTGGCGCCCTTCTTCTCTTCGATCACGGCTTGCGCGGCAGCTAGGCGCGAGATCGGCACCCGGAAAGGAGACGCGCTAACGTAGTTCATGCCGACCTGATGGCAGAACTTCACGCTATCGCCGTCGCCGCCATGTTCGCCGCAAATACCGATCTTTAATTTCGGGCGAGCCTTGCGGCCGTTCTCGATTGCCCACTTCACGAGCATGCCCACGCCATCTGCGTCGAGGGTCTGGAACGGGTCAGCTTTGAAGACTCCGGCCTTGTGCTCGTCAACATAGACCGGCAGAAAGCGGCCGGCATCGTCGCGCGAAAGGCCCATGGTTGTCTGCGTAAGGTCGTTGGTACCGAATGAGAAGAATTCGGCGACTTGAGCGATTTCGCCCGCGAGCAACGCAGCCCGCGGGAGCTCGATCATCGTGCCGACGAGATATTCAAGTTTTACTTTAGATTCCGCAATGATGGCGTCGGCGACTTTGCGCGTTTGTTCTTCGAGGATCTCGAATTCCTTTTTGTCGAGAACGAGCGGATGCATAATCTCAGGTAATACTTTAACTCCTCGTTTCTGGCAGTCGATCGCCGCCTCGATAATTGCGCGTACCTGCATATCGAGAATCTCGGGGAAAATAATGCAGAGTCGGCAACCACGGAAGCCGAGCATGGGGTTCGCTTCGTGCAATTGGTTGACGCGTCGAGCCACCGCCTCAGGAGAAATGCCGATGTCTTTCGCCAGCTCGGCTTGTTTTGCCGGTTCGTGCGGGACGAATTCGTGCAAAGGCGGGTCGATCAAACGAACGGTGACGGGCAGGCCGTTCATCGCCTCGAAGATGCCGATAAAATCTCGCCGCTGGAACGGCAGAAGTTTTGCGAGCGCGGTGCGGCGAGCTTCCGACGTATCCGCAAGGATCATTTCTTGAATCGCGCGCTGGCGGTCACGGCTCTTTTCAGGATGCTCAAAATCCTTGAAGAACATGTGCTCGGTGCGGCAAAGTCCAATGCCTTCGGCACCCATATCGCGAGCTACGCGGGCGTCCTGCGGCGTGTCGGCATTCGTGCGCACGCCAAGACGGCGACTCTTATCGCACCATTTCATTAATGTTTCGTAAGCCTTGGGCGGCTCAGGCCGAGCGAGTTCAATCTCGCCCGTGTAGACCGAGCCGTCTCCGCCGTCAAGCGTGATCCAATCGCCCTGATTGATGACGCGGCCGTTTGAAGTCATTTTCTTTGTGACGGCATCAATCTCGATTTTCTCGGCGCCGACGATGCAGCACTTGCCCCAGCCGCGTGCAACGACAGCCGCATGGCTCGTCTTACCGCCCGTCGCCGTGAGAATTCCCTGCGCGACGTACATGCCGCCGACGTCCTCCGGGCTGGTTTCGCGCCGGACGAGAATCACACGGTCGCCGCGTTGCGCCCACTGTTCAGCCTCTTGCGCTGTGAACACCGCCTTGCCGACCGCAGCTCCGGGAACGGCGTTGATACCTTCTCCGATTTTCCGGCTGCTGAGTTCATTGCGCGGAGTTTTCGGATTCAAAACGGGATAGAAGAGGCGCTCTACGTCCTCCGGCTTGATGCGCTCGATGGCTTCTTCTGTAGTGATGAGCCTCTCGTTCGCCATGTCGACGGCCATCTGAAACGCCGCCGCCGGCGAACGCTTGCCGGTTCTGGTCTGGAGCATATAAAGCTTGCCGTTTTCGACGGTGAACTCCATGTCCTGCATATCGCGATAATGGCGCTCCAGAGTCTCGCGGACTTTTTCGAGCTGCTGGTAGACTTTCGGCATGCGCGTCTTCAGCTCGCTAAGTTGCATGGGGGTGCGGATGCCGGCGACAACATCTTCGCCTTGGGCGTTCAGAAGGAAGTCGCCGAAGAATGTTTTCTCGCCGGTGCTGGGATCACGAGTGAAGCAAACGCCCGTGCCGGAATTGTCGCCCGTGTTGCCGAAGACCATCTGGACGACGTTGACTCCGGTGCCGAGCAAGCCGGTGATTTTTTCGACGCGGCGGTAGGTGACGGCTTTCTCGCCCATCCAGGATTCAAAGACCGCTCCGATGGCGCCCCACAGTTGCGCGACAGGATCTTCGGGAAAGTCAGTGCCGGTCGTACTCTTAAAGTAAGACTTATAGGCAGCGACGAGCTCTCGCCAACCTTCGGCAGTCACTTGCGTATCGTCTTTTACGCCGTATTTCTGCTTCATCGCTCGAAGCTTGGCCTCAAGATCATCTTTTGGAAGACCGATGACCACGCTGGAGTACATCTGCACGAAGCGGCGATAGGCGTCGTAAGCGAATCGCTCGTTATTCGTCGCCTTGGCCAGCCCCTTTACAGACTTGTCGTTGAGGCCGAGATTGAGAATGGTCTCCATCATGCCGGGCATGGAGCGGGCCGACCCTGAGCGCACACTGACGAGAAGCGGGTCAGTATCGTCGCCAAGCTTCTTTCCCGTAAGCTTTTCGAGGCGGGCGAGGTTCTTGTCGACCTCGGCGCGCAATTCCTTCGGATATTTTTTGCTATGGTTCAGATAGTAGTCGCACGCCTCTGTGGTAATGGTGAATCCAGCCGGAACGGGCAACCCGATCCGAGTCATCTCGGCGAGGCCCGCGCCTTTGCCGCCGAGCAGGTCCTTCATCTCGCCAGTGCCGTCTGCTTTCCCCGCGCCAAAAAAATAAACGTATTTCATTTCGCTCCTCTGTAAGAGTTAGAGCTCGTCCGTCGCAGCATTAAAGCTCTTGAGATTGATCTCATGTATTACTTTAAATATGGAATTCCTACTTTGAGTGCTTCGTTGTCGGCGAACCGACTGTGAAAATTTGTCTTTAAGATCGCGAGATGGCCGCCGCTGCGTTCAAGTTTTCCTTTACCTGACAACGCAATCCGCTGAAATGGTTAGTGGCAGAATCAGCGACAAGCACGCCATGACCGTCGCCCACAATCAAGCTATTCAAGTCTCGCTTGAGCTCGCCTGTGTCGGCCATCCGACAGCGAAGGTATAAGTTTTCAAGCGCGACACGCCGCCGCGTCCGCTTCGAGAGTCGCCTGAGCGATTATCGAGTTTTGCTTTAACACGCGACCTCTAGGCGCGCGCTGCCGTGCGAGCCGAGTCCTTTGATTCTTCGCCACCCAGTTCCGAAAAATCCGCGATGGTCGAAAATTCCTTCAGCAAGTTAGCCAGCAGGGCGATGCGATTGCGCCGGATATTTTCGTCTTCGTGCATCACCAATACCTTATCAAAAAAAAAGTCGACCGCAGGACGCAACTCGGAAATCTTCTCGAGCGCCTGACGATACTTCTTTTCCTTCTTACGACGACCCGCCTCTTCCCCGATGCGCTGGGCCGCGCTCTGAAGCTGCAGCTCGGCGCCTTCGCGCAGCAGTTCCTGTTTTACGCCGGATTGCGTTTTGTCGCTCGCGCCAGCCGATTTGTCCAGGATATTGCGTATCCGCTTGAAGGAAGCGGCGAGCGGCTCGAAATTCTTCGTGTGTCGAATCGCTTTCAATGCCTTCAGGCGTTCGACTGCGTCGACCATGTCGTCCGCACCGGCGGCGAATGCGGCATTGATTTCGTCATATGCAAAGCCGCGACGTTCGCGAAGGATATAGCGTGCGCGTTCCAGCAGGAAATCGAGAACCTGCGTCTCCACCTTGTCAGGAACGGCGATCTTCGGAGCGTAGGACGCGACTCCGCGAGCGGCGGCCGCGACGGCAGCTGAAAGGGAGAGTGGCAGTTCGCGCTCGAGGATAATCTTCACGATTCCGAGCGCCGCCCTGCGTAGCGCGAATGGGTCGCCAGAACTCGTCGGAATCGCGCCCACGGCGAAGCACGCGACAAGTGAGTCAAGCTTGTCCGCGAGCGCGACGGCACAGCCGGTAAGGTTGCGAGGAATGGGATCATCAAGGCCGACTGGCTTGTAATGGTCGTAGACGGCCCACGCGACGCCGTCCGACTCGCTCTGTGCACGAGCGTAAAGTCCCCCAACGATGCCCTGCAATTCCGGAAATTCACCGACCATCTCCGTAACGAGATCGCATTTGGCGAGCTCGCAGGCACGGTCCGCACCGGCCACATCCGCTTCCGTGACGCCCGAATTAAACCACTGCTCGGCAAACCATCGCGCGAGAGCGCGCATGCGCTCCACTTTATCTTTGTAGCTGCCCAATCGAGATTCGTATGTGACGGCGGCCAGTTTAGGCAGGTAATCGGCAAGCTTGGTTTCCTGGTCCGTTTGCCAGAAGAACCGAGCATCGGCGAACCGCGCACGCAGGACGCGTTCGTGCCCCTGACGAACCATACCCTTGGAGTCGCTCGCAAGATTGATGACGGCGAGAAAGTGGGGAGCCAGTTCCCCGTTGCGAGATCCGAGGGCGAAGTATTTCTGGTGGCCGCGCATGACGGTGATCAATATCTCGTCGGGCAAATCGAGAAATGCCGGATCGAATGTGCCGGTGATGACGGACGGAAACTCGTTCAAATAAGTGACCTGATTCAGCAGCGCAGGATCCTCGTGCGCGCGCAGATTCTTGCGGGAAGAAATGGCGCGAATCTCGGATTCGATTTTCTTGCGACGATCATCAGGCCGGCAGAGGATGAAGTTTTTCTTTAACTTTGATTCGTAGTCTTGCGCTGTGATTACAGGGATATTTCGTTTTCCAAGGAAGCGATGGCCTTGGGTGCAATTCCCAGAGTGCACGCCAGCGAAGGAAAATCGGACCACCTTTCCGTCGAGCAGCGCGACGATCCAACGAATTGGGCGGATGAATCGCGGGCCATGTGCTCCGGTCCAATACATGGAACGCGGCCAGGAGATTTCGCGAATCGCATGCGGCAGAAACTCGGAAAGTATTTCTTGAGCAAAGCGCCCGCGAGTGATCTGTACCGCCGCGACGTACTCGCCCTTAGGCGTATTCACAGTGGTGAGCTTCGAGAGGGGAATGCCCTGCTTCTCCGCGAAGCTGACAGCGGCGCGCGTCGGCTCGCCGACATTGTCGAATGCAATTGTTTTCGGCGGGCCAACGATTTCGCGCGTGCGATCTTCCTGTTTCGCTCGCACATTGCGCACGATGGCGGCGAGTCGCCGCGGCGCTCCGAAAGTTTCAATTGAACTTGCGGCAGAGTTTCCGTCGAGCAGCGCATTCGTGAGAAAATATTTTTCAAGTATTACTTTCAATTCGGAAGCGGCCTTCGCAATCATCCCGGCGGGAATTTCTTCACAACCTATTTCAAACAGAAACTCGCCAATGGCTTTTGTTGGACTCATGCGCGCACCGTACAGGCGTGGAAATTGCGGAGCGCCGAGGACGAACGTGGATCGAAACGGCGGGTCATGCGCTGACTCCCTCGACGGGTACCGCGCCTAGTTCGGCGGAAGGAGCGGCTGTCCCGGACTGCTGGTCGGTCCACGCGCGGGCAACTTGCACGGCAAGCTTGCGGACGCGACCGATCATTGCCGCGCGTTCAGTGACGGAAATGGCTCCCCGCGCGTCGAGTAAATTAAAGAGATGCGAGCACTTCAGGCACAGATCGTAAGCCTGGAGAACAGGAAACCGCAATTTCTCCTTCCCTTTGGCTTTTGCATACGCGGCGAGGAGGCGCGCGGCTTCAGCTTCGTTCAAATCGAACTGCTTGCGGGTGGCGGCGGCATCCGCGTAATCGAAGCTATATGCGGAAAACTGTTGCTCTTCAGCGAGCCGGACCTGGCCGTAAGTGACCGAATCGGACCACCGGACGTCGAAGATGTTATCGACGCCCTGAAGGTACGCAGCGATGCGATCGAGACCGTAGGTTAACTCGACCGAAATCGGATCGAGGTCGAGCCCGCCACACTGCTGAAAATACGTGAACTGAGTAATCTCAAGGCCGTCGAGCAGGACCTGCCAGCCGATTCCCCAGGCGCCGAGCGTGGGCGACTCCCAGTTATCTTCCTCGAAGCGGATGTCATGCTCCTTGAGATTTATGCCCATTGCCGCGAGGCTGTCGAGGTACAGATCCTGAACATCGTTCGGAGAAGGCTTAAGTATGACTTGAAGTTGCGTATGCTTGTAGAGGCGGTTGGGATTTTCGCCGTAGCGGCCGTCGGCCGGGCGACGACTGGGCTGCGCATAGACTACGCGATAGGGCTGCGGGCCGAGTACGCGCAGGAAAGTTTCCGGATGCATTGTGCCGGCGCCCACTTCGACATCGTATGGTTGCTGGAGGATGCAATCGCGGCGCGTCCAGTAGTCTTCAAATTTTAGCAGAAGGTCCTGGAAGCTCAGTCCGCGGCGCGGCGAAGGTGAAGTTTTACTTTGCAAGCGATCAGCTCGGGCAATTGTGACATCTGCCCGGCGGCCCTTGCTCGCACGACGGATATGGGAGCGGCTGCGCGAAGACTTCACGCCGACTCCAGTAGCTCGCGCGACGCGAGCTTGCGATCGATCTGATGTTCGATAACGTCGAGCATGACCTCAGTCACTTCCTTGGCGGCGCGAGATGGCACGGAATCCTCAGTTAAGCGATCCAGACGCTCTGACAACATTCGTCGCATGGTGGCCAGCACCGGCGGCCCGATCGTTCGCATGCCCGGTTTTCGGCAGTTTGTGCAAACGATCGCAGAGCTCGCCGGCGAAAAATACGCTGACTGCAGCGGCTCGGACTGAGCCTGCAGAGCACAGCCGCAGCGCGAGCACATGTCCAATGGCGGAAGCCATCCGCCCAGCTTCACATTCCATAGCGTGAAATATGCGAGCGACGGCTCGACCTTTCCCATCCGCTTTACGGTCTGCGCGCACAACAGCAACAGACGGAAATTGGCATCGGAAGCTTCCCGGTCAGGCAGAACAGCTTGCGTGACCTCGCTGAACAGGGAAAGCCCCACGCTCGAGTCGTAGTCGCGAAAAGCTCCCACGAACGACTCGATGATCTCGCACTGGTTGATGCGGACCAGTTCGCGCGTCTCTCGCTCGAAAAACCAGATGCGTATGTGAGACAGCCGTTCGAGCGCCGAGCCGAAGCGGCTTTTCGGACGACGCGCGCCCGCAGCCACGCCGCGCATCCTTCCCATGGTGCGCGAAAGAAAACTAACCAGCCGGTCCGCCTCGCCCAGCGGATAACTGTGCAGGACAATGGCTTCGGATTCGTGAAGCGGCATCGGCGTGTCGGCGCGGCGACAAGCAAAGCAGCACTTGAAGGCTGCTCGACTCGAAACTTCGTCGCGTAAAGCTCAACTTTAAGCACACATCGAAACAAATTTTTGTATCACAGCAGAGGATAGCGCGCAAATGAATTGCATGGCAAACGCCCAGCTTCAAAATGGAAAAGTTCCGACGGCGCCGGCCGCAAGAAAAAACTGATTCGAATCCCTCCGCTACTTGGGGCGTTCTGGCTCTGCCGTACCATGCTTGCCGGCACTGCCGCGCCGGGCCAAATACAATCGCTCGCGAAAAAGACTGGCTGCCGCCAGGGCGAAAGCCCCTCGACCCCGCCGCTGCTTCGCGCGAGCCAGGGCGACGCGGTCGAAACACCGTTGCGCAACCCACACCTTGCCGTTACAGTTGGCGCTTACATGAAAAACACCAAGCCTCGACGGCCGGGACGCTCCCCGCGCGTCCGTGCAGGATCCAAGGGGCCCGCTCGCTTGGATGGCGAACCCGGCGGTAAAGAGCCATTCGTTCTCGGGATAGGAATCAATGCGACGGACACGGTCATTCGCCTTCCGCGCTTCCCCGCCATGGACAGCAAGGTTGAGATTACGGCGACGGAAATCAAGGCAGGCGGTCAGGTAGCCAGTGCCATGGTTGCGTGCCGGCGATGGGGTTTGCGCGCGCGATATGCAGGAAAGATCGGCGACGATGCGGCCGGTCGATTCCAGCGCGAGGAGATGGATCGGGAGCACGTGGAGGCACACTGGATAACGGCGCGCGGAGAGGCGAGCCAAAGCGCATTCATCCTGGTGGATGAACCGACGGGAGAACGGACTGTTCTGTGGAGACGCGACTCGGCGATCGCACTGCACCCCCAGGATATCCGACGAGAGTGGCTGGAAGGCGCATCCGCGCTGCTGGTCGATGGGCATGATACCGCCGTCGCAGCCCTAGCGGCCCAATGGGCACGGGGAAAAGGTATACCCGTTATCGCCGATCTCGATAATCGCTACCCGGGAGTTGAAGCGTTACTTCAATTTGTGGATTTTGCGATCGCGTCGAGAGAGTTCCCCGGGCGATTGACGGACGAGCGGGACTTGCTTACGGCGTTGCCAAAAATGCACTCACGGTTCAAGTGTCACTTGACCGGCGCGACGCTTGGACGCCTTGGGGTGATCGTCTGGGACGGGACGCAGTTTCTTCTCTGCCCCGGCTTCCGCGTCGACGCAGTCGACACAACAGGAGCGGGCGACATCTTCCACGGCGCATTCCTGTACGGGCTCGTCCATCGCTGGGAACTGAAAGAAACACTTGAATTCAGTTGCGCAGCTGCGGCATTGAACTGCGGAGCGCTTGGCGCGCGCGGCGGGATCCGGCCACTGGAAGAAATTCGACGGATGCAGCGCGAGGGATCACGATCCGAGGCGGCGTTCAAACCTAAAGAATTACTTGAAGCCGCAAACGCAACCGTTGCCGAGTTAAAGCAATGATCCCGTTGAAGGATGAGACGCCACGGCGTTCGGTGCCTGTCATCACGCTGCTCCTAATCGCCATCAATGTGGCCGTCTTCTTCTACTCCCACATTTCGCTCTCGCCGCGAGCCGAAAACGCATTGATTGGCACCTACGGCCTAATTCCGCTGCGTATTCAGTATGCGCTTGCGGGCGTGCATGGTGTGACGTACGCCCACGCATTCGGCACGATCTTCACATGCATGTTCCTGCATGCAGGCTGGCTGCACATTATCGGAAACATGTGGTTCCTCTGGATTTTCGGGGCGAACGTCGAGGAACGTTTCGGCCCGCTAACATATCTGCTCGTATATCTGGTTTGCGGAGTCGGTTCGGGCATTTCGCAAGTCGCGTTCTCCTGGGGTTCGCCGATCCCGTCCATTGGGGCAAGCGGAGCGATATCGGGCGTATTAGGCGCGTATCTGTTATTTTTCCCGCGGTCGCGCATCCTGACTCTAATTCCGCTGTTCATCATCTGGTTCACAGTTCGCATTCCCGCGTTTGTTTTCATACTGCTGTGGTTTGCAGTGCAGTTCCTAAGCGGGATCGGCTCGCTGGGCGCAGCCACATACGAAGGCGGCGTCGCGTGGTGGGCGCATGTGGGAGGTTTCATCCTGGGACTTCTAATCGCACTGGAGACTCGGGCAAGCGCGGGGGCCGTTGGGTACGGATAGGTTGGCGTATTTCAGGTAAGCTACTGCCCTGCTCCCCGCGCGTGAACTGAGGTTCACGGCATTTGTGCAAGAGAAATTCGATCGAAACGCGTTTCACCCAGCCAGAGATCAACGCGGCACGAGATTCAGCAAACAGACCTGGAGGAGTGGAACTTAATGCGTACAAGAACTGGCAAAGTGTGGGCGGCATTCGTGGCGATGCTTCTCGCCAGCGGCGTTTGGTTGTCGCCAACGTCGTCGCGCGCAGACAACAAAATACTGGGGCGCATCAATTTTGTAGCAGCCGGCAAAGTAGAGAAGTCCGCGGGCGTATGGGTTGACGGGCAATACGTGGGGCACATTAGTGAATTGAAAGGCGATAAAAAAGTCCTGCTCATGCCGGGCAGTCACTCCATCGCGGTTCGCCAATCCGGCTATAAGGATTGGACCGGCGATGTTGTTGTCCAGCCGGGCCAGGACGTGAACCTGACCATTCGGCTCGAGAGAAATCCGGAAGCCGCGTTCCCCTCCGTGACCGCAGAGGTAAAGCTTGAGGTCGACCCGAACCGGGCTGCGGTATTTGTGGACGGGCATTTCGCTGGATACGCACATCAGTTTGGCGGCATGGGCCGAGCCATGCTGGTCGCGCCGGGCAGACATCAGATCAAGATTGCGCTCGTTGGATACCGCGACTTTACGACTGAGGTGACGCTGCAACCGCATCAGAAGTTCACGCTCAAGACTTCCTTGATTCCGGGCAGCGTCCAACAAGCCGACCCGTCGGTGAAGAAGAAACCGTAAGGGACAGGTTTCGAGCGAAACCTCGACTTCGGATTCGATGATTGTTGTCGGCGACAGGCGTGCGTCGGCTTGCCGACTCTTCAAGTAAATTCTCGGTGCTATCGCGACGGAAATAAAGAAACGCTTCACGACCCATCAAATCGAAGAACGCAGCGGCCGCACAAACGAAGTATCGCTTGATTGTATGGCGCGGCCAGAGAGACGACCGCTTAGACGCCAGCGCTGAGTTGAAAGTGAAACTTACACTGACGAGCGGATCGATCGACGGGCTTGACGACTCATCGCCGAGGCAAATTGCACGCACATCAGATCTAAAAGTTTTACTTGAAGGCTCGAGGCGCTGAGCCAGCGTCCGGTTCAATACAGGACGGGCGCGACGCAACATCGAAAGTGAAAGGCGAGGAGCCCGGCTGCGCTACAATCTGCGCAGGAGCGCGGAGGAACGGATTGCCCAAGACGAAAGAGCAAGCCCAGGTGGTGTCGAGCGAGACGATCTACCAGGGCAAGGTGTTCGCCATAAGAAAGGATTGCGTTGTTGAGCCTCACGGTGTGGAAGTCACGCGCGAGGTTGTGACTCATTCGGGATCAGTGGTTGTATTGCCGGTCTTCGACGATGGACGGATTCTGCTGATCCGGCAGTATCGGTATGTGGCGCGACAGTTCCTGTGGGAGTTGGTCGCGGGACGAAAAGACGACGGGGAGAATTTCGTCCAAGGCGCGCGCCGCGAACTGGAAGAGGAAACGGGCTATCGGGCGGAAAAGCTCACGCAGATTATGGACGTGTTCCCTAGCCCCGGATTTTTGGCCGAGAACATGGTGATCTTCGTGGCGGAAGGCCTGACGAAGGGGAAGGCGCGTCCCGAAGAAGATGAGAAGATCACGGCACGGATCGTAACCCTGCGCGAGGCGGAAAACTGGATCAGCACAGGAAAAATACGAGACGCGAAAACTGTCGCCGGCATTCTCTTCTATTCCACTTTTCTTGCGGGGAGGGGTGCCAAAGGTGCGAGTGGCGGGAGCGGCGCAACGAACAGCGGCGCTCGAAAATCGCGGCCGCGCGCGAAGCGTTAAGGTTAAAGGTTATCGATTCAAGCTTCAAACCCGCGCAGAGCCATTTCGCAAAAGGCAGACACCGGACCAGGGGCGCGATCCCTGCTTTCCATTTGATTCGGGGAGCAGCGACACGAGGCGCATCCAAGGACCCAGGCGATTGAGCTTTGCCGCGGTTTTCAACATCGACCGAACATCAACCACAGGCCAACCGTGAGGCGTGAAGAAATCAGGTCCGTCGCTGGGCGCGAATTTGAACTGCGCTCCTCCCCGCTCGATCTGTGCCCCATGCGCCGCTTGAGTATTTTCAGCAAGCCAGGCGAAGCTATATCCAGAAGCCAGTGCTGGAATGAGGAGACTGCCGCAAGATCCTCAGCGAGCGAAACGACTTCGCCATCGGAAAAATAGATCAACAAGCCTTCCGTGATAACGAGCGTGTTCTTCGAAGTGCGTCCTATTTGGGCAAATATTTTGCGCCGGGCGCCCGGGTTCGACAAATCCAGGCGTATCCGCTCCAATTCGCAGGCCGGCTTTTCACCGCCGAGGATTCCCTCTTTGTAAGCGAGTATCTCGGGCAGATCGATTTCGATCCACTTCAGGGATGGCGGCAACGCCATGCGATACGGCCGCGTATCGAGACCAGCAGCGAGATTGATGATCGTATCAGTGCCCTGCCCCACCCGCTGTTGGATGAACTCGTCGAAGAGATATGTCCGCGCGATCCATGCCCAGGTGGCGCGTTCGCTGAACGGCATGGATTTGGCGATTTGGTCGCCGCGTTCACCAGCCAGGCGGCGCGCGAACGGATCGCGAAACAGGGCGTCTGCACGATCGCTTTCGCGAGCGCGATAGATCGCGGCGAAGAGTGCCGTGTCGGAGATGTTGCGGATTAAAGGTTCGCGCTCGGCCATTTGCATTGCAGCGGCTCGTTAGCCCGCGTCAAATCACGCCCCTACGTCGCGGATATGCGTTGCGATGAACCACGTGTTGCCGAACGGGTCGGTGACGCCGGCGCTGCGGTCGCCATAGGGCTGATCTTTCGGCTCCTGGATCGATTTCGCGCCAGCCGCGATAGCAGTTCGATAGACGGCATCGACGTCGGGCACGTAGACATAGAACATTGATTGCATCGGCTGGTATGGTCCGTGAGCGTCGCCCAGTTCAAGAACAGCATCACCCATGCGGACCGCGGCGTGGTGGACCACACCGTCCGGCGAGGCATGTTTTGCGATTTCTTCCGCCCCGAACGCGCGCTTCACAAAACCGATCACGGGCTCGGCTCGCAGCGGATGAATGCAGATATTCACATCGTGCAGTCCCTTCGGAACATAGCCTTCGCCCTTGTGCGTAGCGATGTACCAGAAATTGCCGGAAGGATCTTTCACGCTTGCGCTGCGTTCTCCGTATTCGTGATCTTGCGGCTCTGCGAAAGACGCGCCGCCCGCTGCAAGCGCCTTCGCGTACGTTGCATCCGTGTCTTTCACATAAACGTGGAGGGCGGCTGGATAGGGCTTTCCACTGAACGCCCGTCCGGGAATGCCGCCTCCCATCATCAACGTTGTGTCGCCGATTCGCACGCTCGCGTGGATTCCTCCTGCGGAGCCGATTGCGCGAGAAGTTTCCTCCGCCGCGAAAGCTTGCTTCACAAACTCAAGAAGCGCTTCCCCATTCTCTGCGACGATATAAGGCTGCAGCATCCGGAACCCGGCTGGAATCGGACTCACGCGTTTCGGCGCATCTTCTGAAGAAGGTTGGTCTCCTTTTTCGCCGGCCATCATGCTCTGCAAGCGCCGCTGCATCTCCTCAACAGGCATCTCTTCCTTCACCGTATAGAGGGCCCAGTTATACCCGAACGGATCGGCCAACGTACCTTCGCGGTGCCCGTAGAACTGATCCTGAATCGGGCGAACCACTTTCATTCCAGCCGCGACGGCGTGTGCGAAAAGCGCATCGACGTCATCGACTTGAATGGAAAACGAAACCGGAGAATTGCCCAGAGTTTCGGCGCTGAAGCGTCCTCCCTCGGGCCACTCATCCGCAACGTCGATGGTCGCATCGCCGATTTCGAGTTCCGCATGCGGGACGCTGCCGCCCGCCTCGAAGCGGAACGTCTCGCGCGCCCCAAGCGCACGCTTGTAGAACTCGATGGCCTTCGCGGCATCCTTAAACGCCAGGCGCGGCGACGCACTGATGAGAGCGCGTTTGCCGACCGACGCTGACGCCGCCGAATCCGCTTGTTGAGTCGCTTGCGCGGGCGGCTGTTTCGATACGGCTTGCGCCGGGAACGTTGTGATGAACCAACTATTGCCAAACGGATCGCGCACGCCGCCGCTTCGGCCATACGGCTTGTCGTTCGGCGCTTCGATCGATGCTGCTCCCGCCGCCATCGCGCGATCGTACAGCGCGTCTGCGTCGGGAACGTGCAGATGGAAATAACCCGGCATCGGCTGCGCATGGTCGTGCGCTTCGTCCACCTCGAGAGTCCAATCGCCGATCTGAATGGTGGCGTGAAGAACCTTGCCTTCCGGCGACTTGGCAACTCCAAGTGCCTCCGCGCCGAACGCCTCCTGCAGGAAAGCGATCATCCAGTCGGCACCACGCAGGTGCAGGAAAGGTTGGATCGTCCGAACGCCTTCGGGACCAGGCGTCCATCCCTTTGGCACCGCGACATACCAGATGTTGTCGAAGGCGTCCTGAACGATGCCCATGCGGTCGCCCCATTCCATGTCCTGAGGCGGATGGATTGGAGTCGCACCAGCGGCGACGGCGCGGGAATAGACATCGTCCACCGCCTCGGGCACGTACAGGTGGATCGTCTGGGGTGCAGGCGGATATTTCGGGTTCGCATCGGCAAGCTCAATCACCGAATTCCCCAGTTCGAATTCGGCGTGCATGATCCGCCCTTCGCCGCCAGGAGCGCGGAACCGTTCCCTGCCGCCGAACGCGGTCGTCAGGAATTCCATGAATGCGGAAGCGTTCCGAACGACCAAATACGGCGCGATCGTCGGATACCAACTCGGGACCTGCTGAGATTCTTTCGGTGCGCCTTCCGTCGCGCCGGTTTCTCGAGCGGAAACTGGTTTGCTGCTCATCGATGCTCTCCTTACCAAATCGATCTTCAAGTTGTCCTTGAACTGTTGCCGGGGCAGTCCGCGCAGCTCCGCTGCAGCGCCCGCAAGAACGGTGAGGTCGCTGTCGGAGTTAAGCGGAGCCACGTGCGGCTTCGCAAGAATCCCGTCTACCATGCGATCGAGTTGCTCGGCCTGGTTCTGCTCAGCCATTTGCTTCACCTGATACTTGCCTGTCGTTCCTCGAAGGCGTTCGCATCTTCTCGCGCAGGCTTTGGATTGCGCGGAATTGCAGTTGCTTGATCGAGCCCTCGCTGCGGCCCAATTCTCGCGCGATCTCGCGGATCGGCTTTTCTTCCGCGAATCGCAGCTCGATCACGCGCCGCTGATCCGCCGGCAGCGTCCCTACGAGCCGGAACAGCATGGCGCGACGCTCCACCTGCTCGATATTTTCAGCGTTCACTGGAAACGACTCCGGCCCGTCGTCATCCGCGAGCTGTTGCTCTCGCGAGGTGCGGCGCCAGTAGTCAACAATCGCGTTTGCCGCGATCCGAAGCAGCCAGGCGACAAAGGGTGTTCCGCGCCATTCGAAACGGTCGAGATTCGCGAGCGCCTGATGGAACACCTCGGCCGTAACGTCTTCGGCGGCGCCGCGGTCGGTGAGGCGGCGCGACACGTACGCATACACCCGTTCGAAGTTGTGCTCGTATAGGTCGGCAAAGCGAGCGGGGTCGCGTTGCGCTGCTTCTACGAGAAGCCGCTCGTCCGGCTGATTTGTGACAGGCGCCAACAGGCTCTCCGGTTCCGGCACTCATACCATAAACGAGGCGGGCGCCAAAAGGTTACGCAACCATGGGCCGTCCGACTTCGGCCAATTACCCCCGCTACCGGGAATGCGCGGATCTGATCGAAAGATTCGAAATATATTTGACAGAGACAAATAGTTATGTGCTAGTGTCAACCTTTGCCAGGAGGCAGCCGCATGCCCATCGACAACGCCGACACCCACGTGAAGGCAGTCCGCGCCTTCAATCGTTTCTATACCCGAAAGATCGGTGTAATCGACGGAATGGCGAGCAGTCCCTTTTCGCTAGCCGAAGCTCGCGTGTTGTTAGAACTGGCCCGTCGCGAGAGTCCAACGGCAAGGGATATCTGCAAAGAACTCGGGCTCGACGCGGGCTACCTCAGCCGCATTCTGCGCGGGTTCGAGCGGCAGAAGTTCGTCCGCCGCGTGCAGTCCGATAGCGACGAGCGCCAGAAATTCTTATCTCTGAGCCCAAAGGGACGCAAGACCTTCGTGGCCTTGAACGAACGCTCGAATCGCGATACGGCCACTATGATTGAAAAGCTGTCGATTGCCGAACGCGCGCGCCTTATTGACGCACTCGGGGCGGTTCAGACGTTGCTCGGCGGTTCGCCTGAGGCGCGAACTCCTTATCTGTTGCGCCAGCATCAGCCCGGCGACATGGGCTGGGTGGTGGAACGGCAGGGCCTTCTGTACGTACGAGAATACGGGTGGGACGAAACGTATGAAGCTCTGGCCGCCGAAATCGTGGCGCAGTTCATCAGGAATTACGACTCCAAGCGGGAGCGCTGTTGGATCGCCGAGAAGGACGGCGTGCGCGCGGGTGCGGTGTTTGCGGTGAAAGCCTCAGAAGAAGTCGCAAAGCTGCGCCTGCTGCACGTCGAGCCCGACGCCCGAGGTCTCGGAATAGGCAAACGGCTCGTCGAGGAATGCATCCGGTTTGCGCGTCAGGCAGGCTATAAGAAAATGACACTCTGGACCTCGACCATTCTCACGGCCGCGCGGCAGATCTACGCCCAAGCAGGTTTTCATTTGGTCCGCCAGGAAGACCAGCACGGTTTCGGCAAAGACCTGACCATGGAGACCTGGGAACTCGCACTCCAGGAGAGGATCTGAGGCTGCTGAGGCGCGACGTATAGACGACCGCAAGAAGAGCCGATTCCGCATCCCTGATGTGATGTCGTTCGAGCGAGTATGATGTTCCCGCCATGGCGAAAGTCACGAACCGGACAGGCTTGACGGCAGTCTTTCTGGGCTGCGCGCTCTCGCTTGTTCTTGGAACCGCGATCGCGGCACGCGCGCAAACGCATTGGGTCGGGACTTGGGCTGCGTCGCAGCAGGCACCAGAACCGAACAATGCCCTGCTGCCGCAGGACCTGACGGATTGCACGCTCCGGCAGATCGTGCATCTTTCGATCGGCGGCAGCGGGTTGCGGGTGCGCGTTTCGAACCGTTTCGGCACAGCCCCGCTGCTCCTCACCGCCGTGCACATCGCCGAACCGGTTTCAGCCGCGTCCGCAAAGATAGTTCCTGGGACGGATCGGGCGCTCACGTTTTCGGGCATTCAAAATGCAACCATTCCCGCGGGCGCGGACTACGTTTCCGACCCTATCGCGTTTACGGCTGCCCCGCTCTCGAATCTGGCGATCTCCATTTATATTGAAATGCCGCCTGCGACGCAGACGGGCCATCCGGGCTCACGCTCGACATCTTATCTGGTGCACGGCAATCACGTTTCTGAGGCCGATCTGCCTGACGCCAAGACGGTCGAACACTGGTATTTCGTTTCGGGCGTGGATGTTGCGGCGCCACAAACCACCGCGGCTATCGTAGCCCTGGGAGACTCCATTACAGACGGGCACGCTTCGACGACCAACGGAAACGACCGATGGCCCGACGTCCTTGCGCGGCGTCTGCAAGCGTCTCGTGGAACACGAGAACTCAGCGTGCTCAACGTCGGTACGGGCGGCAATCGCCTCCTGCTGGACGGACTCGGTCCAAATGCTCTGGCGCGGTTCGACGCGGACGTGCTGGCCCAGGCGGGAGTTCGCTATGTGATCCTGCTCGAAGGCGTGAACGATCTTGGCATGATGACGCGCGAGGGCGATGTCTCAAGAGTCGAGCACGAAGCAATGGTCCATCAGATCGAGGCGGCGTACGAACAGATTATCGGGCGCGCGCATGACCATGGAATCGAGGCAATCGGCGCAACGATCACGCCGTTCGTCGGCTCAAGCTTCTATCACCCGGGACAGAATACGGAAGCCGACCGAGAGGCGATCAATCGATGGATTCGCGTGTCAGAGCACTTCGATGCAGTCATCGATTTCGATCAGGTGATGCGCGATCCGGCGCATCCCGACCGCCTGAATCCCAAACTCGATTGCGGCGATCATCTTCATCCGTCGCCTGCGGGATACGCCGCAATGGCGGACGCGATTCCGCTGTCGTTGTTCACCGAGCACCGCGAAACTTCCTTCGACCCGACCGGTCCCCTGAATGGCATCGTTTTCTCAACGATGCCATTGTGGTGGCACGTCGCTTCGCATACACTCGCGCGTTCGACCATTCCTCTTCGCGTTCATTCTTAGCCGTAATTGAGGGCACATGAAGAAAACTGCCGCTGGTGTTCTACTTTTGGCAATTGCGCTGCTGCTGCAGGTGGGGTATTCCCCTGACGTTCGCGCTCAGAGCGGCGAGTCAGTCCTCGGTTCGGCTGAAGAAGCGAAGATCCGGAAGATGCTCGCGGACAGCGGAGTCCCGAGCGTCTCGATCGCGATCGTCGAGCATGACCGGCTTGTGTACGCGAAAGCTTTCGGGAAAGCTTCGCTCGATCCGCCGCGCGCAGCCAGCCCCAAAACCATCTACGCTGTCGGCTCGATTAGCAAGCAGTTCACTGCCGCCGCCCTTCTGCTGCTGGCGGAACAGGGCAAGGTTTCCCTCGACGACAAAGTCTCAAAGTATTTTCCGGGACTGACGCGCGCGAACGAGGTCACGATCCGCGAGATTCTGTCTCACACATCAGGCTACGAAGACTATGCGCCGCAGGACTACACAATACCCGAGCAAACCAAACCGACGACGCCCCAGCATGTTCTTGACGAATGGGCGAAGAAGCCGCTGAACTTCACGCCTGGGGCGAAGTGGCAGTACAGCAACACAAACTACGTCCTTGCCGGCCAGATCTTCGAGAAAGCTTCCGGCGAGGACCTTATGAAATTCCTCGATGCGAAGATTTTCGAGCCGCTGGGCATGGCGTCTGCCGTCGATTGCAGCGTCGACAAAGCACCGGAGGACGCCGTCGCATACACGCGCTACGTTTTGGGGCCCCCACGCCTTTCCTTGCGTGAGGGGCATGGCTGGTTCTTCGGCGCGGGCGAACTTTGCATGACCCCGACGGACCTCGCGAAGTGGGATGTCGCCTTCCTTGACAAGCGAATTCTAAGCGCGCATTCGTACCAGGAGTTCACGCGTGAAGTGCGGCTCGCGGATGGCGACCGCACGCACTACGCGCTCGGCCTGCACGTCGGGACGTTCGACGACGCGATTCCGATGATTAGCCATAGTGGCGAGGTTTCCGGCTTCCTCGCGCTGAATCGTGTCTTTCCGACACGGCACGCCGCCGTGGTCGTGCTTTCGAACCAGGACGCGGTCGAGTTGAACGGTCCCGTAGCCGACGAGATCTCCCGCTGGATTCTGGAGCCGGACTATCGGAATCAGGCCGCGCCGGCGACGCCTGCGGAAATCGCACAGGTGACTGCGATCATCAAAGGCTTGCAGCAAGGCCACATCGATAGAGCTCTGCTTACCAGTAATAACAAGTTCTACTTCACTGATGCGGCTCTGCGCGACATCAAGGCGTCTCTTACGTCACTCGGAGCGCTGAAGGCGGTCGCCCGAAAGCGCCAGTCGCTCCGGGGAGGTATGACGTCTCGCGAATACACGGCGCAATTCGAGAAGAAAACCTTGGTGGTAAGCGTGTATCTGACTCCGGATGGCCACTACGAGCAATTTCTCCTCTTGCAACAGCTGTAGCGCATCGGCGCCGATCGGCGGTCAATGCCAAAGTCCCTGTATCAGCTTCGTTGCACAAGAGTATTACTGACAAAGCA
Source organism: Candidatus Acidiferrales bacterium (assembly GCA_050747085.1). Lineage (GTDB taxonomy): Bacteria > Acidobacteriota > Terriglobia > Acidiferrales > UBA7541 > Palsa-295. The sequence goes on along the minus strand of JBOGNK010000147.1, from coordinate 5,722 downwards.
CGCACGGGAAACGAGTTATCGCCACTCGGGGCTCGTAATCGTAATCTTGACACAGCAGGCGCGGGCAGCAAGATGCGACTGTAGCGTCAGTCAACCGCGTCCGCCAAGGCCGCTATCCGCAGCGAGCGCCATGGAACACACCCAAGGTGTCCTTAGCACGCGTCTGGGCGCACTCAGAGGCCTTTCCAGCACCACACGACTGCTTGTCCCGATTTGGGTCGTCCTTTTCGGGACCTACGCTATTGTTTCCTTCACGGCAAGCCACGGGCATGGCCTGACGGCCTTCGGCGACCTGGGCATGTGCGTCGTGGCATTGTTCGCGACGGCCGGACTTCTGTTAAACGTGAAGGCGCCGGGAAACCGGGCCCGTGCGTTCTGGACCTTGCTCGCCATTGGCTGCGCCGCGTGGCTCGTATCGCAGGTGATTTGGACCTACTTCGAAGTCGGACTGCACCTAGAGGTTCCCAATCCCTTCCTTGGTGACGTGATCGTCTTCCTGCACCCTGTACCGATGATTGCGGCACTCGCTCTTCGGCCGCACGACCGCCGTTACGACCTGAACGTCAGCGTTAGCTATCTCGACTTGTCCTTGCTCGTCCTCTGGTGGGTGTACGTGTACGCCTTTGTGGTAATTCCCTGGCAGTACATCGCGCCCAACGTGATGGCGTATGGCTTAAGTTACGACCGGCTCGCCGCAGCCGAAAACCTGCTGCTCGTCATTGGCTTCGGTTCCCTGTTGATTCGGTCGCGGGGAAAATGGCGGGAGATCTACGCGCATCTCTTTAGCGCGTCACTGTTGTACGCCGCCGGATCTTTCATCACGAATCGCGCGATCGATGCTCAGACGTATTTCACGGGATCGCCTGCAGACCTGCCCTTAATTGCGTCGTTTGTCTGGTTTGGCACTGCGGGAATCATGGCCTACCGGCTGAAGCCGGAACGAGAAGAATCCGGCTTCCCCGCGGAGCCTGAATCGCGCTGGCCATCGCGCTTCGCGATGATCGCGGTGTTTTCCATCCCTGTGATGTGCCTCTGGGCCATCGCTTTCAGCCACGATCCCCGCGCGATGCGCGACTTCCGCATCGAAGTCGGACAGGTGATGCTGATCGTTGCTGCCACGATGCTCTTCCTGCGTCAGCGTCTGGTCGATCGCGACCGCTTGCGCCTGCTTGACTCTTCGCAAGATGCACTCCAGCACCTCCGTCATTTCCAGCAGCAGATGGTGCAGAACGAGAAGCTGGTTTCCATCGGGCAGCTTGCGGCCGGCGCGGCGCACGAGATCAACAATCCACTGACAGGAATCCTCGGATATTCGGATCTTCTGGCTGAAGACGAACGCTTAAGCGAACGCCAGCGAGCGACGGCAGAAAAAATACGGACCCTTGCGCGCCGTATCAAGACGCTCGTCACCAGCCTGCTCAGCTTCGCGCGTCGCGTACCACCCGAGAAGGGATTGCTCGATCTGAATCACGTAATCGAAACCGCGCTGAACCTGAACAACCTCAACCTGCGCGACAAGAAGATTGAGATCGAGATTCTGCCCGACCCCGACTTGCCGCCCGTACATGGCGACGCCAATCAGCTGCTTCAAGTCTGCTTTAACCTCATGAGCAATGCAGTTGATGCGCTTGAAGAAGTCGGCGGCGGAAAGCTTGCGATTCGCACGGACCACGATCCCCGAACCGTTATGATCGAGTTCTCTGACACGGGACCGGGTATTCGCTCGCCTCAGCAGGTGTTCGATCCTTTCTTCACCACCAAGCCGGTGGGAAAAGGAACTGGGCTGGGCCTCAGCATATGCTATGGCATCGTGCAGGAGCATGGTGGCGGGATTTCCTGCTGGAACCGCCAGGAAGGCGGCGCGACGTTCAAAGTGGAATTCCCGGCCGCGAGCGACGTCCCGCGATCGACACCGTCAGACGCAGTCGGCTCGAAAGTTCCTTGAGTCCTTCACTCACGCCAACCCTGGGATACAAATGATGGCGCGAGTATTCACATCAGCGTTCGTAACCAAGGAGAGTGCATGGGGGTAACAAACCCGCAGACCGTCACCACGTCCGAGCAGCGTCCCGTGGTCCCAACGCCGAGCATTATTTCCGCGATGCTGCGAACCGAAAAGCGCACCAGCGATTTGATCTTCTCGCCCGGTCGGGCGCCTCAAATCGAAGTCAACGGACAGCTTGTGCAACTTAAAATTCCCGAGGTTGGTGTCCTTGGACCAGACGACACTGCCCGGATCGCCGCCGATCTGATCGGCCGCAACTCCCAAGCGGTCGCCAAATTGAAAGAATTGGGATCGTGCGACATCTCGTACAGCCTGCCGAAGGTCTCCCGGTTTCGGGTGAACATCTTCACGCAGCGCGGCAGCTGTGCGATTGTGATGCGCGTAATCCCCAGCGCCATTCCTGATTTCGCGACCCTGAACCTTCCGCCTCAAGTCGGGGAGTGTTGCGGGCTGAGGAACGGCATTGTGCTCGTCACCGGACCGACAGGAAGCGGCAAATCGTCCAGTCTGGCGGCCATCCTGAATCGAATCAATGAGGAAAAGGCGTATCACGTCATCACGATCGAAGATCCAATCGAGTTTCTCCACTCCCACAAACGCTCGACGATTCATCAGCGCGAGCTTCACTCAGACACGCCGAGCTTCGCCCTCGCCCTGCGCGCCGCACTACGGCAGGCGCCCAAAGTGATTCTGGTCGGCGAAATGCGCGACAAGGAAACTATTGAAGTGGCGCTCGAGGCGGCCGAAACGGGCCATCTTGTTTTTTCCACTTTGCATACGATTGACGCGTCGAAAACGATCGAGCGCATCATCGGAGTTTTCGCGTTGGGCGATCAAAACACAATTCGCAACCGCCTGGCGAAAGCATTTCGATATGTGATCTCGCAGCGACTGATTCCGCGTGTTGACGGAACGGGACGCGTGGCCGCTTTCGAGATTCTGAAGTCTACCGTGCGTACGCGCGAGTATGTGGAGCGCGGCGAGAATGAGGGAAAGACTCTGCTGGATGCGATGCGCGACGGTTCGATCGACGGCATGCAATGCTTCGACGATGAGATCGAAAAACTAATCCGCTCCAGGACAATCGACCCGGCTACCGGCCTTTCTTACGCGACGAACGCCGGAAACCTGCGGCTGCAACTGGCCGACATGTTCGAAGAGGAGTCAAAAAGCGCGGCGCGAAGGCCCGCTCCTTCCAAATCGACTGGCGCCGCGGGAAGTGCGATCGCGCAGGATCCTGACCTCGAATTGACATAAACTCGAAGTTCGACGCCGGGTTCGTTCAAATTTCAACTGCTTGCGTCACGCGAAATTCAGAGCCATTGGCGCACCTTTTCGGGTTTGCTAGAATGATTTTCCGTCGTTTGGACGCGGCACATTCCCTTGCGCGGCCGGGCGGCGGGTTTTTCTGCACGGTGGGCGGCTAGCTCAGCTGGGAGAGCATCGCGTTCGCAACGCGGGGGTCGGGGGTTCGAATCCCCTGCCGTCCACCAAACATCTCGCCTTTTTCCGACGACGCGGCGCAGGCGATCTGCTGGTACCAATCATGGGCAATACCGAGGGAGGCCGAGCCTAACGGGCCTTTATTCTCGCTGCGGGCCCACTAACAAACGGGCTGCCCGCCTCAAAGAAGCGCAGCATCCGGCGCGTATCGCGCGTGATGCCGATGCGGACCGCTGTACTTAGGCGGCCAGTTTCTCGAACCGCTGTTGCCAGCCACAGCGGACCATCCGCACAGAGATCAACTCCGTCCAATCGCTCATCGATGTCGAATGCCGCCGCAAGCCGTCCCGGCCCTCGCGCCAAATCTGTGAGTTTGACGGTGTTCCGGAGCCGTTTCATCAGCGCAATTCCTTCGAGAGGCTCAATCGCGCGCAAGAGCACTCCTGCGCCAACCCCGGGCTCGTCCGCGGTAACGTTGAGCATGTATGACGTCCCATAAATAAAATACACATACGCAAATCCCCGGCCCAGGAACAGCGACTGATTTCTGGTCGTTCGTCCGCGGTAGGCATGCCCACTTCGATCGCCTGGCGGGTAAGCCTCAGTCTCGACGATGCGGCCACTGATCCTCTCTCGTCCACACTTACGCACAATGGTTTTCCCGACGAGATAGCGTGCCAACTCCGCTGTGTCACTTGGCAAGCCGACACGCGATAGCCGTCGAACTTTTTGAGAGGGATCACTCATGATCGAGGCGAAAAGGTCTCAGCTGCGATTCCAGCGCTGCGGGTGCTCACAAATCGCTTTTTGCAATGGGGCCACGGGTCCGAATCCCCTGCCGTCTACTAAGCTTGCTCGCTTCTCTCTTCCGTCAGGCTTGCGTCAGGCGATCTCTGGCGTGCTGGAGGATTCGATCGGCGTCGGCCGGATTGGGCAGTTTCCCTTGCGCGAAGTCTTTTGTTCCGCCACCTTTTCCTCCGAATGCGGCAAGTGCTTCCCGGAGCATGGCCCCCATGTCGCCCGCCGCTCCCTTCGTTTGCGCGAACACAACGTGACCTGCCATCCGCGAGACGAGCAAAGCGACTACGTTCGCCTGTGCCGTCATTTTGGCGGCAAGCAACGCGAGATAGGCCGGCGTCGCGTCCTCGAGTACGGCGCTCAGGCATGTCGCGCCTGACGAGGCGATTGACGTGCCTTTGGACAGCAGGTCGCGCGCTTCCAGGTCGGCGAGCCGGTCCTCCATCCGTTTTGTCGAGCTATGCAGCGTCCGCCGTTCTTCCAATACTTTCGTTACCGAGGCTGGCACATCCGACAGGCTGCAGCTTAATACCGAAGCCGCCTGCGTGAGAGCGGCGAAATCGCCGCGCGCCACGGCCAGGGCGCGAAAACCGCAAACAAATTCAATTCGCCAAGTGTCTCGCCGGCGCTCCAGCTTTCGCAGCACGAGCGCTCCGGCCTGTCCTGTGCGCGCCAGATGCGTTCCGCCACATGGCTGCCTATCGAAACCTTCGATCTCAACGGCTCGCAGAATTCCTTCGCGTTCGACTTTTTTCCGAATGCCGGCTTCTGCTAGCTCTTCGGCGGTGCCGAAACGAACTGTGATGAGTCGATCGTCGAAAATAACGTCATTTGCCCGCCGTTCGGCCTCTTCCAAATGCCGCGGCACGATTGATGGAGCCTGCAGATCGATTGTCGACACTTCTTTCCCAAGGTGAAACGAGACGGTTGGAAATTGAAATAGTTCGACGAAGGCAGCTGAAAGAATGTGCTGGCCCGTGTGCTGCTGCATGTGGTCGATTCGCAGGGGCCAATGGATTGTCCCTCGGACTGTCCCGAGAGGAACTACTGCCGTGGTGTAATGGATTACCCCGTGACCATCCTCGGAGTCGGCCACTTCCACCACGTCTGCCGCGCCGAGCTTCCCAATATCGTGCGGCTGACCTCCGGACGTGGGATAAAAGGCGGTCCGGTCGAGCACCACACGCCAACGATCGTTTCCCGCACCTGGGTCTTGGTCGCAGGAGACTACTTGCGCCTCAAATTCGCGCAAAAATGAGTCGCGATAGTAAAGCCGCTCTGTCACTCGTTCACCCGAAAAGAAAAGGCGAGCATAACACAGCCGCTGTTAGGGGGGCGGAGCCGCAGGCGTATGGAGCGAACCAGTCGAAATGACGGAAGTGTGGCGGCGGGCTTCGTCGCCTATGCGGCGAAGAATGGACGATTGCGCTGAACGGCGTCGACGGCCATCAGGAATGTGGGGCCGTCTTCGGTCTT
>JBOGNK010000146.1:0-16918 GCA_050747085.1 Candidatus Acidiferrales bacterium | reverse complement strand
GCCGGGTGCCCCAGGGTTTATTTTCGTGCGTAGCCATGATCGTAAGGCGCGACGGAAATCATGAACCGAAAACGATGACTCCACTTGATTGGGTGCCCCGATTGTTCGCGGTGGTTGCGAACAGTGGGTCTTCGGTGTGGACACGGCGTTAGTCCACTCGATTGACAGATAGTAGCACTGGCTCAATCTGTATGTACGCACGATAGCTGCTCCCGCCTTCGCCAACAAAAACTTGGCTTCGGCGGGCAGGCCCGCATTGCCTCGCCGACAAGGGCGTTTGACTGGATGAGCTGAAGCGTTACCGCTTCATTGAAGTGCGAGAGAGTGGGTCAATCGCCCGCACAGCCGAGGGCGCCCTTCGGCTGCGCTCAGGACAGTGCCACCCAGTAAAAGCCCCACGCTCACAAACCGAGCATGGAGCACCCTGAAAACCGACCCCCGCCCCCCTAAAAACCAACCCCTGAAAACCAACCCCTGAAAACCAACCCTTGAAAACCGACCCCTCAACCCTGTTAGGCGGCTTTGATTTTTGGTTCGGTGGCGTAGACGCGCTGCCAGCGGCGCCAGACGATGTGGAGGGCGGCGGCGGCCGGTATGGAGAGATAGACGCCGATGATGCCGCCGACTTCGGCGCCGACGAGCACGGCAAAAATCACGACGAGCGGATGCAGTTCGAGTTTCCCGCCCATCAGGCGCGGCGAAGTGAAGTAGTCCTGCAGCAGACGCCAGCCTGCGAGGAATAACGCGACGATCAGCAAATGGTGATAATTTGCGAGGAAGCCGACGCCGAGGATCAGGATCGCGCCTACCAATGGGCCAACGATGGGAATGAACTCCAGAACGCCGGCGATGGCGCCCAGCGCAAGCGAATATGGCACGCGAAGCAGCGACAGCACGCCCATATACGCCGCGAGCGAAAGCGCGGCCAGAATGAGTTGCGTTCGTATGTAGTGCGCGAGCATTTCGTTGAGGTCGACCGCGATTCCGACCAGAAAACGCTTTTGCTGATAGCGATCGACGGCTTCCACGAGGCGTTCGGCAAACGCGCGTCCGTCTTTCAGAAAAAATATTGCGAGGATCGGAATGAGCGCCACCCAAATGAGGTTCGTGGCGATGTTCGCGGCCCACGCTCCCAGCGAAGCAACCCAGTCAAGGATGGCCGATTTGTGCGCAGCAAGAAACTGCTGCAAATGGATCTGCGTGTTATAGCTCCAGCCATGTTTGGAGCCAATCTCGGTGACGATGCGGCCCGAACTGACTTTCTGTAGGAAGCCTGGAAGCGCTTCCACGAGCTTCCGGCTTTCGTCGGCGATGCGGGGGCCCATCAGTATCAGAAGGAGTGCAAAGGCGGCGCAAATAATCACATAGATTTCAAGTATCGCGATTTCCCGCCGGCCTCGTGAGACTTTGTTCCACCGTTCAAAGCGGGATACCAGCGGTTCCAGGAGATATGCGAAAAGGATTGCCAGCAGGAAAACGATGAGGACGCGCCCGGCACCATAGATGAAAGCACCGATCGCGATGAAGATCAGGATCGTGATTAAAACCGATGCCGTGCGTTTGTCGAACCATTCCACGGGTATCCGTTCAACTGATTACATTGTATGTCTCTTCTGATGCGGCAGGTTGAGGTGGATTTGTAAATGCAGTTCGAACTTGCCGCGGCTTTGCGATCGGCACCTGCTAAAGAGGTGAGTTACATAAGTCGAAAGTGCTGCGCTGAAGGCCGCGCCACGGCGGGCAAGCCCGGCGCTACATTAAATTCCAAAGCAAGAAACGCCGGCGGGACGCCAGCGCTGCCCGCCTTCGCCAAAAAAATTGGCTTCGGCGGGCGAGCCCGCACAGCGCCATCGTCCCACGAAAAAATCGTGTGCGATGCGAAACATCAAGAAACGCCGGCGGGATGCTGGCACAGCCCACGGCACAAAAGCCGTGCCGTGGCTACCTGCTTCGGCGCGGAGATCACTTTCGGTACGTGCTTCGAAACGATCATGAGATCTCTCTCCTAAACGATCATGAGATTTCTCCTACGCTGCTGTGGCCCACGGATCTATGACCACCTTCGTGCAGTGGTCGAGCTTGTCGCGAAAGACGCGGTACATGTCGGGCGCGCGGTCGATCGGTACGTGATGGCTGATGACGAAGCTGGGATCGATTTCTCCGCGCTCGATGCGTTCGAGCAAGGGGCGCATGTAGCGCATCATGTGCGTCTGGCCGGTCTTGATGTTCAGGGCTTTGTTCATCAAGGCGCCGATCGGAATATTGTCGGCGAAGCCGGCATACACGCCTGGAATGGATACCGTTCCGCCTTTTCGACAGGCCATGACGCATTGGCGGAGAACTTCGGGCCGGTCCATATTTATCTTGAGAGCTTGCTTGGCGCGATCGATCAGGAAGAAGAGAGAATGGCCGGTCGCTTCGAGGCCAACGGCGTCCATGCAGGCATCGGGGCCGCGGTTTCCGGTCATGTCGCGAAGGACGTCGATAATGCTGTCGACCTCTTTGAAGTTGATGGTTTCGGCGCCGCCCTTTTGCGCGAGCTCGAGGCGTTCGGGAATGCAGTCGATGGCGATCACGCGTTCCGCGCCGAGCATGAAAGCGCTGCGAATCGCGAATTGGGCGACAGGTCCGCAGCCCCAGATGGCGACGGTATCGCCCTTCTGAATATCGCAATTGACAGCTCCCATGTAGCCGGTTGGAAAAATGTCGGAAAGAAACAGGACTTTCTCGTCGGGAATGCCCTCGGGCACTTTCAGCGGACCGATATCAGCGCAAGGCACCCGAGCGTACTGAGCCTGGCCGCCGGCGTAGCCTCCCATCATGTGTGTGTAACCGAAAAGGCCGGAGGGCGTGTAGCCAATCATTTTTTCAGCGATCCATGCGTTAGGATTCGTGTTGTCGCAGAGCGACCAAAGCTGGCGCTGGCAGAAGAAGCAATTCCCGCAGGCAATGGTGAACGGAACAACGACGCGGTCGCCGACCTTCAGTTTATCGCGATCGACTTTCGAGCCAACCTCGACGACCTCGCCCATAAATTCGTGGCCGATGATGTCGCCCTGCTCCATCGTGGGCATGTAGCCGTTGTAGAGATGAAGGTCCGAGCCGCAGATGGCGGTGCGTGTGATGCGGACGATAGCGTCGCGCGGATTCAGGATTTTCGGGTCGGGCACGTTTTCGACCGTAATGTGGTGCTTTCCCATCCAGCAAACGGCTTTCATAGCGCGCTCGATTCCGCGAGTGGGGACTCGACGAGGGGATAGTGAACGGTTTTCTGTTGCTTCGATCGGGCTGCATGCAAAGCAGAGACGAGTTTGGACCGCGGCCCGTGCGGCTGACCGGCAGTAGTGGGGACCTCGCCGCTTTCCATCAAAGCTTTGAATTTGCGCAAGCCCTCGCGCAGTAGGAATTCAGGATGCTTGCCGAAGATGGATGCGATCGTTTTCCCGACGGCTCCTCCTGGTATTGAATATGACATCGAAGCCGTGACGATGGTGCCGCGCGCGCCCGTGTCTGGTTGAAACTCGACCCAGCCGGAACATTGGAACAAGGCAGCGGGTGCGGAACGCCACGCGATGAGTTCATCTGGCTGTTCGTCGGCGATTTCGGCGGTCCAGCGGACGTTGGTGCCGAGCGGGCCCACAACGGCCCATTCGGAGCGGCGGTCGTCGATCATCCGCACGGATGAGAGGTGGGACATAAAGGAGGGCAAATTTTCGAGCTTGCGCCAGTAGCGGTAGGCATCACCCGGCGCGCAATTGATCGCAAAGCTGCTTCTAGCTTGAAAATGCTTACCCGCACCCAGCCGCGCGCCTTCAACTGCGATCAGGCTGCCCACCGCGGCGAGACCCATGCCCGTCTTCGAGTGTCGAACGAGGCCGTAAGCGGCGAGGGCACTTCCTCCGGCGAGCAGGGCCAATTTTGGAATTTTTGCGGAAATTGAATTGTGGTTAACGGGGACTGATACAGCAGATTCGGACGGCATATTTCCACTCCCTTTGCCGGATTCGTCCATTCCGCTCGCACGCTAGAAGCGTGCCGGACGGATTTGGCTCGATGAACTAGGCTTGCACGGGGGCGCGATTCCTGTTCATCCATGCGTTTTTGTATTCGGTGAAAGAAGTCTTGGTAGGAGACTGTTACTGCGAAACGCGCCTCAGTTTCGGCTGCTCAGAGCCGCTTCCCAACGATTGCGAATTGAGGCAGCTGATGCTTTTCTGCAGTTCCTTATCTCGGGGTTTGACCTATCGGGAGGGGCGACGAAGCCGGATTGGCTCAATCGGACTGGGGTTTTGATACAGGACCTGCCGGAATTGCTTCTTAAAGTAGGGAAGATCTCCCGCTCTACGAACTGGCTTCGGCATCGCGGCGTTTGTCGATCGCTAACGCGCGCTTGCCTGTCTTCAGACAGTGCATACATGTCGTGTCGTCGGCAGATTTGACGGTGAACGTCTCGCCCGGACGTGCGAGTTGGCTCGCGGTCTGCTCCGCTTCTTGGCGCGTACTGAAGCGTTCCCAATCAACCTTCGAACCTGACCAGTGAATGTGATAGTGCATGTCTTCTCCCGGTTGCGCAGCTCAGAGTCGTACTAAAGCCGGGCATAGACGCGACAGACAGTTTCAGAAAGTCGCGACCGTCCGTCTAAAGGCCGATCCCACCCTAAAAAACGTCAACGATCGGGTATTGGATGTACCCGGAAGGAACTTTTTTCAAGCGCGCGGCGCTGACCACATTTTATTGTTTCCAGCCAATCCGGCGGCAAGCCTTTGGCGTTATTCTAAGGGAGAAGGCTCTCTACACAGTGGCGGCTAAGAAGAGGCGCGGTGTGTTGGCTCTTAAGCCTGAGCCCGGCATTATCGCTGCGTGCAGCCGCCACCGACTAAGACGCTCGGGGACATTCTCTACGCCGATAAGGCAAAGTTTCGTGCGTCCGAGGAGGAGTGGCTAAAGCTAATTCGAGCCATCTCCGGCGGTAACCAGCTTGCACTGCATTCTCTGTTCGAGCAAACGAATCGAATCGTCTTTACGCTGATCGTGCGGATAACCATGAATCGAGAAACCGCCGAGGAAGTTACACTTGACGTCTTCTACGACGTATGGCGAAAAGCCTCGACTTATGATCCTGCCAATGGATCCGTCGTGGGATGGGTGATGAATCAGGCGCGCAGCAGGGCGATCGATCGCCTACGGTTCGATCAGAGGAAGAAAAGAGTGGACCCGTATCCGCACAGCTTGCGGCCGGCAACGGACATTGTCGATCCTCAACAGACGTGTCTGTTTGAGGAGCAAAGCCGGCTGCTCCGGGATGCGCTCGAGGTGCTGACTGCGGAAGAACGAAAGGCAATCGAAACGGCATTTTTCTCTGAACTGACTTACGAACAAACGGCCAGGAACCTGGATCAGCCTCTTGGAACCGTTAAGACGCGAATCCGCTCCGGACTGGAAAAACTTCGAGGAGTGCTGGGGAAGAAAGTAAAGGCGACCGGATGAACTCAAAACTCAGCACGCATAATCAGGAACATCTGGATCTCGTGTTTCTGTTTGCATTGCAGGCGCTTTCTCCGCGCGAGATGGCTTTGGCTGAAGCTCAGATCCTGTCATGCGAGGATTGCCGGCAGGAAATTGAGACGCTGCGGCCCATTGTGGGATCGTTTGTCGGCTGGGCCACCGATGTACTGCGCCCAGCGGAATCGCTGTGGGGCCAGCTCGCGAAGCGGATCGCCGGTGAAGCGGGCACACGACCGTTCGTTCCGCCATTGGAAACTCCTGATAAACCAGCATGGGAAGAAGCGGCGCCGGGTATTCACGTCAAAATACTTGCGAGGAATGCAGAAATCGACAGCGTGAGCATGTTGGTCCGGCTTGATCCGGGAACCGACTATCCAGCGCACCGTCATGCGGGCGTCGAAGAACTGCATCTTCTCCACGGCGTATTGAAGGTTGATGACCGAACGCTATATCCGGGTGATTTCATCCACGCGGAGGCGGGCAGCGTCGATCATCGTGTGTGGAGTGAGACTGGCTGTAGCTGTTTTCTGATGACCTCGACGGCAGACGCCCTATTCTGATCTGATCGTATCGCCTCCGATCAGCTTGCCATCTCAAGAGCGGAAGTTGAAGCCGTATTCGCGAGAATAGCGATCGCGAGTGTAGACTTCGCGCGCGAGCTGTTCTCCGCTCCTTTGGTGTGCTGCCCGCGCGCCGTGCATTAATGACGAACCCCCTGACGATCATGCGCAACGACACTTGACAGAGGTGGCGCGGGCTTTTGCGGAGTGACGACGGCTGAAGAACGTGACGAAGGCAGCGCGTTCTGGTGGCACCGCCGCAGAATAGGCGCATTCTTCGAGTTTCCGTCCGCAGAGCCGATGCAATAGCGATCCAGGTCGGCGGAAGCGAAAACCGGGCCGGCGAAATGTTTCTTAATAGCAGCAAGGTAGGCCGCTGCGTTTTCGGGATCGTAGTGATAGAGGACGACTGAGTGGACCTGAGCCTTCGTGGCCATGTCGCCGACCTGTTCCTGGCTAAGGTGCTCTGCGTTCATATGCGCGAGCAGCGCGGCGGCGCGTTGGGCAGACCAGTGATTCTGTTCCGCCATCTGCTTAACAAACGCGTTAACTCGATTGGCGTCCTGGACTTCGGTCACCAGCACATCCGCTCCCTTGGCCAAATCAGTCACCGCGTCACTCGGACCAGTGTCGCCGGTGAAGGCGACGACGCCGTGCGGCGTTTCGATGCGATAGGAGTAGGACTTCATCTTCTCCCGCAGTTGCGCCGGCATAAGGATGTAATGAGTATTCTCGGCGGCGGTAACGCGAATCTTGTCGTCCCGATAGAACAGGCCGTCGCGCTCAATTTCACGAGCCACGAAGGGGCTCTTGAATTGCCCATTCACGAGCCCCGCGCGTATAGCGCCGGGTTCGGCAGCGAAAGCAGTGAATCCGAACGTGATGTAGTGAAATGCGGCATCAACCAGATCTTTTGTTTGCGGCGGGCCATAGATATTGATTGTTTGCGCGGAGCCGGCCAAGTTCAGCCTGAAAAAGTCGTTGCCCATTACGTCGGCGAGGCCGAGATCGTGATCTGCATGCAGGTGAGTGAAGAAAATTGTTTTTATGCTTTCGGACGCTACACCAGCTTCGAGCATCCGGCGCATCGTTCCGATGCCGCAGTCGATCAGGTACGGACGGCCATCGACGTTAAGCACGGCGGATGGCTCGGAACGATCCAAACGCAACGGCGGACCTCCAGCTGTTCCGAGGAAGAGAATCTCCGTTCGATCGGCCGCAGAGCTTGGTGCGTTGCTCTGAGCTGGTGCGGAGCTGGCCGTGAGCAGAACGATGGCGGCCGCAGTGACGACTACGAAAAAGCTTCGCATGGGTTTTCCTCGGCAGGGATTGTATCAGCGGGAGGCGTAGGAGAGAGGGCGAAGCGAGGTGACGAATTGCACAGCGAGAACATTTTGCTTGGTCCCGCTGATGGCAGGGCCCTGATGGATTTCGTATTCGAGTTTGACGAGTTCGTGGATGCCGGGGCGATAACCGACTGCCGTTTCGTAGGATTGCCACTCGGAACCGGTGCTCGGCCGAATGTAGCCGATGCGGGAAGCGACGAACCAGCGCGGGCTGAGCACGAAGCGTGCTTCACCATAGCCGGCCGTCTCGGTGAAGACGGGGATCATGGTGTAGTCCATCTGAAAGCGTTGCCATTCGCCGTTGACGTTCCAATGGCCGCGACCCCACTTAACATCCACTCCAACGCCCGTCGCCGGAAGATCGCTTGGATTTTTTTCGCCCGGAAAGTAGTAACGGAACTGGCGGTCCAAATACGGCCCGCGGTAAGCAGACATTCCAATGCGAAAGCCTTGCTGAATTGTGTAGCCGCCGCCGAGGGTCCAATTCAGATACTGATTCGTATCGAGGACGCTGCGGGGATTCGTCGGCGAGGAATTCGTCAACTGGCCGCGCACGTCGAATTTACCGAACGACGAGTCGACTTCTCCTCCTGCCAGGCTGCCGGTATTAACGCCTTTGAGGTAATAGCCGTAAGACAGTGGCATATCGATGAGTGGATTTACGGCATCGTCGTAACGCAGCAGAAAGGATCCGAACGCGGAGGGCAGTTGTCCCGCACGAATGACGATCGAGCGATTTCCCCAGAAGCGAGAGTAGGTGACGTCTGCATGCAGGAGTTGGACCTCGGTGCCATTTTCGCTAGTAGGGATATCTTCGAAGAAGTACGGATATGAGTATGCTTCGACGGCGCCGGAGAACGTCCAATGGCTATTCACTTTCCAGGTGGGATAGAGGATCGCGCGGAACGCGCCTGTGGCATTGTCTCCAGAGCGAGGCGCGGCGGCCATCTGCTGCGAGTAGAGCCCTTCGGCGCTGATCGTTGTCCCCAAGTCGAAGCCGGAATTTGCTTCCTGCGCCCGCGCGCCGGCAGCGGCGCCCAACAACATAAAGCAGACGACGGCGGTCGCGCGCCTCATAGGAACGTTCCTCCGGATGTTCCTCCGGAACCCCGGCCGACGGCGGATGGAAGTGAAATCACGCGGAAGTTGGACTTGATGTCGCGATGCTTTGAAAGTTTGCCCATTTCCTCGGCGAGCAGCAGAGCGCGCACGACTTCGGGGTCGAATTGTGTTCCGGCGCAACGTTTGATTTCGCGAATGGCGGCTTCGTGCGTTAATGCAGACCTGTAGGGACGCGCGGACGTCATCGCATCGTACGCGTCGGCGACGTGAGTGATTCGAGCGCAGAGCGGCACTTTGGTGTCAGACAAGTGAAGCGGATAGCCGCTGCCGTCCCAATTTTCATGGTGCAGCTCGACGATCGGGAGATACGTCTGGAACCCGCGGACGCCTTCCAGAATTCTGCGTCCGATGGACGGATGCTGCTGAATGAGAGTCATTTCCTCGGGCGTCAATTTGCCGGCCTTGCGCAGCACACTATCGAGTACGCCGATCTTGCCGATATCGTGGAGGAGGGCGCCGATGCGAATCACTTCCAGATCGTTCCCTGTGATGTTCATCGCTTCCGCGAGCGCGCACGAATATTCACTGACGCGGCGGCTGTGGCCGGCGGTGTAGTCGTCACGGGCGTCCAAAGCGCCAGCCAAAGAGCCGACGAATTCGAGGTAGGCCTGCTGCAACTTCTCGCGGCTTTCGCGAGCGGCTTTCGCGGCGCGGCTGAAACTGTCGATCAGGTCGCGAATTTCGTAGACCGTAGCAGGAGTATTTTCGAGGTCAGGAAGAGTTCCGGTTCGCTCGCTTTCGCGCAGGCTCGCGACGACGGCACCAAGCGGATGCACAATCGACCGCGAAGAGACGATGCTGAGGATTGCGGCGGCGAGCAAGGCGCCAATGCCGGCGATCAGGAAAACTTCTCGAAGCACGGACTGAACGGGGCGGCTGACGGAGTCGATGCTTTGCAGCGATCGCAGCGTGTAACCGTCGCCGAAATTGATGATGTCGGAAGAGAGAGTGAGATAGGTTTCGCCGCCGAGCCGCACTTCGCATTCGGCGCCGTCGCCGCATTTGCCGAGGGCGGATTCGATTTCAGTGGGCGCGGCGGACGGAACGGTGGAACGCACGATCGTTCCGTTGTGGGCGAGAATCGTGGGAGTACTGAATTCCGACAGATCGAAATGCTCGCCGATGGAGAGAACGCCGATATTCTCGTCGTCGCTGTTGATGGGAAAAGAAGTGACCTGGTAGTTCTCGGCGGCGAGAGTAAAGAAGCCCTGCTTGGGCGGCCTCGATCGGTGGAGGTCCATGACGGCGAGTTCGTCGTCGATGCGCACGATGCCGGCCAGCGGCTGGCCATCGGAATTCGAGACGAGCAGGAAATCGAGATGCAGAGTCTGGGCAATTTCGCGCAGCTGGTCTTCGAGGGTAAGGCGCGCTTCGGCGCTCCTGGGATGCAGGAGCAGGAGCTGCAATCCGGCTTTCAACGAAGGATTTTCGGCAACGATCTGCAAGAAGCGGCTGTTCTGAAGCTCGCTTTGCTCGCGGAGATGAGCCATTGAGACGTGCGCTTCGCGCAGCGACGAGCGCAAGCCGATGCGCACCGTGTCTTCCACGCGGCGCTGGATAAACCAGAAGCTTCCCGCCAACAAAAGTGCGAACGGTATGAAAGACCAGAGAAACGCGCGCGTCGAAAAACGCATGTTCATCGCGTTGCCTCTTGAACGAGGCCATTGCTATCGAGCGGTATGGCGAATTCAACATTGGCGCTGCCGTCTTCGGTCACGCGGATCGTCTGACGGAAAAATCCGGCAGCCTTGTGCCAAGCCCGATCGTGTAGGTGCCCGGTGGAACGTTGGGAAGCGAAAAGTGTCCTGACGCGTCGGGCTTCGTGGCCCAACGATTCGGAGTGACAACGATCACCGCGGACATGTTCGCGTGGAGATGACAATCCACGAAAACGATTCCCGCCTTCGGGAACTTGACGACGCGCGTATGGCCTTTTGAATAGTCGCCGAGATCGAACGATTTCGTGCTCGAAAGCGAAAACACGTTGTGAAAGATGGAGTCCTGATTCGGGAAGGAGACGCTCGATCCCGCGGGAATCACAACCAGGTCCGGCGTAAAGCGACGGTCTTTTTGATCCAGTTCCGCGACGATGGGCTGAGAAGGCCGGTTTCCTTCCAGGTAGACGACGACGTGAGTGCGTTCGAACGCCAGCGGATCCTGTTGCTGATCTTTCGCAAGCTGGACGAGTGTGCCTCGCGCGTAGAGGTCGGCGGCCGGTGTGACTTTGCGCTTTGTGAGCCGGTGCTCGATGACCACCGTTCCATGAACATCGCTCGCATGGACGGACGGCGCGATCAGGGCGCAGATCAAGATAGCGAGCAACAGGGAGCAGCGACGCATTCAATCCTCCCACGGGTGGTCCGTCGGTATGGGCAATGATGGCAATTTTGAGCAGGAGTAGTAATAGAACGTCGGTTGGGTTGTTCTAGTACTTTTGTCGTTCTAGTTAGCCCGCAGATGCTGGTGCTGGCGGCAAACGTGCGTTTCCGATCGCGGTACCTGTACCTTGGTCGAGGTTGGTACAGCTGTCCGGAAATCGTTGATGGAATGGACATTCGGGCGTTGCGGGGCGCGAGCGCGGGATGTTAGGTTAGAAGCCGTTTCGAATCTTCCTGCGGCAAGCGGGCTCGCCTAAGGCGAGCAGGTTACAAAGCGATTCGATTTCTGATTCGCAGCGATTCGAGTGAGTGTGTAAGGTGATGCAGACCGCTGGTCTGATCATCGCGCAAGGCCCGCAGGCGGCGGGGAAATTCGCGTCGGCAAGCAGGCCTCCCATGGCGGGGCAGGGCGGGCGCGGCGAGCAGGAGTTCAGTTGGCACCGTGGACTGTTAGCGATACGAAAATTCCCCAGGGTCGTTTGGCGCTGGTTTCCTACCTTTCTGTTGGCGTGGTAATTCTGCTGCTGGTTGGATTCTGGAAGTTGCAGGTGGTGCAATCCAGCCATTATTCCGATCTCGCGGAACGAAACCAGATTCGCTACATCCCGATCATTGCGCCGCGCGGAGCGATGCTCGATCGATACGGGCGCGTTCTGGTGGACAGCTATCCATCCTTCAGCATTTTGCTTTTGCGCGACCACCCCAAGCTGATTGCGAAATGCCTGCCGCAAATCGAGGAAGGCCTGGGCGTCAGCAACGAAGATTTGTTACAGCAAATCGAAGACGCAAAAAACGAGCCGAAATTTCAGCCCATTGTGATCAAGCCCGTGGCGAGCGACGCGGATATCGCGTTCGTCGAATCACATCGGGAAGACTTGCCGGTGCTGGAATTGATGATGGTTCAGCGGCGGCGATATCCGTACGGCGAGATGCTGGCCAATACCGTCGGCTACGTCGGCGAAGTTTCGGAAAAAGAACTGGAGCGCAGCGACGGGCGCTATCGTCCGGGCGACATTGTCGGCAAAGCCGGACTCGAGCACGAGTACAACGCCACTTTAGAAGGCACCGACGGCATGCGCCGGGTGGTGGTGAACAGCCTGGGGCAACCTACGGGCAAACCGCTGGAAGATATTCCCGCCATTCCGGGCAAGCCGATACAGTTGACGATCGACTATGACCTGCAAGCGGTGGCCGATCGCGATTTCGAGGGCAAAGAAGGCGCGCTGGTGGCGATGGATCCGCGCACGGGCGAAATCCTCGCGATGGTGAGCCGGCCTACATTCAACCCGAACGATTTTGCCGTACGCATTCCGGCGAAAGAGTGGGCGCAGCTGAACACCGATCCTGAAACGCCGTTGCTCAATCGGGCGATTCAGGCGCAATTGGCGCCAGGCTCCGTGTTCAAGATCGTGATGGCCACGGCGATGCTGGAGTCGAAGGCGATTCCGGCGAACTACACGGTGTACTGTCCGGGCTCCGCGACATTTTACGGCCGCGTGTTCCACTGCGATCATGCGCACGGGGACGTGGACATTCACAAGGCGATCGTCGCTTCCTGCGACGTGTACTTCTATAACGTGGGCAAGCAGTTGGGAATCGATCGCATCAGCTTTTACGCGAACGCGCTTGGGCTCGGGCATTTGACAGGCGTCGATCTGCCCGGCGAGGAGCCGGGTTTGGTTCCGTCGGAGGCGTGGGTTGAGCGCGCGTACCATCACAAGTGGTATCCCGGTTCCACAATCTCAGTTTCGATCGGTCAGGGTGCGGTGATGGCGACGCCGATTCAGCTGGCGCGGATGATTGGTGGTGTAGCGAGCGGCGGGCGTTTCATCCAGCCGCACCTGCTGAAGGATGACGCGGACGTAAAGACGACGATGTTCCCCATTTCGGAAAACACCGAAAACGTGGTGACGCAGGGGATGTGGGGCGTAGTCAACGAGCCGGACGGAACAACTTCGGAACTGGTGAAACTGAAGAACATCGATTTCTGCGGCAAAACAGGCACCGCGCAGACGATGAGCTATGGCCTGCAACGTCGCCTGGGCAGGCACGTCAAGGAAAATGGCTGGTTCGTGGGCTATGCGCCGCGCGAGAACCCGGAAATCGTGGTGGCCGCGCTGGTGCAAGGCGCCGGATGGGGCAGTTTCGTTGCGCCAATCGTGCGCGATGTAGTGAGAACGTACTACTACAAGAAGTATCCCAGCCTTCAGGTGGCGACAGCGGAGAATACAAAGCCGGCAGGACCAGGCCACCTGGTGGCCGCCAAGGTAGGGACGCGGCCGTGAAAGAGCAGGTCCACGATTTCGACTGGGTGCTGCTCGCGATTGTAGGCGCGATCTGCGCGCTGGGAGTCGCTGAGATCTATTCGTCCACGCACGCCAGTGCGTTGTCGGGAATGCAGTACCGGCAGTTGATCTGGATTGGCGTCGGATTAGTGGGGATGTTCGTCATTTCCCGTATCGATTACCACACGCTGCTGGACCAGGCGCTTCCAATCTACATTTTCGGCATCGCGACGCTGGTGGTGGTTTTGCTGGTAGGCCATTCCCGGTTTGGCGCCAAACGGTGGGTGAGCCTGGGCGGCGGTTTCAATTTGCAAGTGTCAGAGCTGATGAAGTTGATTATAATCATAGTGCTGGCGCGTTACTTCAGCGAAGTACGCACCGACCGGCTGACCTTGGCGGATTTAGCCAAAGCCACTCTGGTGACTTTGGTTCCCGTCGGTCTGATTTTGAAGCAGCCCGACTTGGGAACGGCCATGGTGCTCGTACCGGTCCTCGTGATGGGTGCAATCCTTGCCGGCATCGAATGGAAGCACGCTGCAGTGGGCGCCATTCTTTTGGGACTTCTGATCCCGGTCGCCTGGCACATGCGCACCCACCTGAAGCCGTACCAGCAACAGCGTATCGAAACGTTTCTTCATCCCGAGGAAGATCAGCGTGGAGCGGGATATCAGATCCTGCAATCGCAGATCGCGGTCGGCTCGGGGGGATTTTGGGGAAAAGGATTCGGCAAGGGCAGCCAGAACCAGTTGGGATTTGTTCCGGTCCGCTATTCGGACTTCATTCTGGCGGCGCTGGCGGAAGAACAGGGTTTTATCGGGGTTTGCGTTGTTTTGCTGCTGTACCTGGGTTTGATTCTGCGGCTGGTGGACAACGCGCAGAAAGCGAAAGACAAGGCCGGGATGTACGTGGTAATGGGAGTAACGGCCATTCTGGGATTTCACGTTCTGGTGAACGCTTCAATGGTGATAGGCTACATGCCGGTAACCGGCATTCCGTTGCCGCTGATGAGTTATGGAGGATCGTCGACAGCATTCGTGTTTTTGGCGCTGGGTCTGGTGATGAACGTCCGTATGGGGCGCTTCGTCAACTGATCCGCAAATGTTTTTTATCCGCGCAATGCAAATGAGTTGGCGCGGGAAGTGGTTGGATGAAATTCAATTTTTGAGAAAGATAAGGACGCATCGGTGAGGAAAGCGGCTCAACAAAATGCCAAGCTGTTCCTGGGCGCTAAGCCCTTTGTGGGCGGAAGGCCCGTGTACGATGCGCTAAGAGGAATCCATGTCGAGGGAAATGGTTATATCGGCGAACCCGCACGAGACGCGGGTCGCGATTTTGGAAGAAGGTCAGCTTTGTGAGTATTACGTCGAGAGGGAAAAAGAATTTGCGCTAGTCGGAAGCATCTACAAGGGCCGAGTTACACGCGTGCTGCCAGGCATGCAGTCGGCCTTCGTGGAGATCGGCCTCGATAGCGACGCCTTCCTGTACGTCACCGATTTTCTCGAAGAAACCGAGGAAGTCGATCACATCGTCGAAACCGTCGAAGATAAGGTTCAAAAAATGGAGGCGCAGGGCGGGGAAGTGTTTGCCGCCTCCGAGCAGAGTCGCACGTCGGCCGAGCCGACGGACGTCGACGCTCAAGCGAGCGCTGAGCATGCGAGTGCGCCGGGCGCTGAGACATCGACCGAATCGGCAATTTCGCGAAAACCTTCGCACGGAGGCGAGGCTGGCTCCGAATCGGGTGCGCCCTCTGCCGCGCGTCCGCATCACGGCCGGCCCGAACGCTCTGACCGCTCCGACCGGCCGTCGTATTCGCAGCCGTCTAGCGGAGGACGGGGACGCTTCGATAATCGGGGAGGCGGTCGCCGCGATTTCGGCCGCCGTGGCGGTGGCGGAGGTGGCGGGCGCGGACGTCATGGTCACGGTCATGGGCGGCACGGCGATCGTCGCTCGGGCGGCGAACTGCCGCAGTCAAAATACGCTCCACGGTACACGGAAGAGCGTTCCGAGCCGCCTTCCGGCGATTACACGCCGATAATTCTGCCGGGCGAATCGCTCGCGAAATACCGCACGCCGTCGCAGACGCCCGCAGGCGCGCCCGGAACGCATGAAGAAGTTTCGGCGACACCTTCGGCGAACGCGCACGAAACGGTTCATCACGAACCCGAAGTGCACAACGAAGAGCCCTATTCGGGTCCTATTTACCCCGGATTTGGACCGCTGCCGGGCGAGACGCTTTCGAAGTATCAGCCGAACGAGCCGTCCGCAGCTGTGCAGCCCATCATTCCCGCGGAGCCATTCCCTTCACATCCCGAGCAGCCGATTGCGTATGGCGAGCGCCGGGGCGCGAGCGGGGACGTTGATGCCGTGGAGTCTGCCGCCATAGAAGCCGAAGGAAGCGAGCACGAAGAACACGCCCACGCTTCGGAAATTGCGGGGCTAAGCGAAGATCAGGCGGCAACGCTTGCTGCTCACGTCGCGGAGGCCCAGATCGAAGAGGAGGCCGAGCGCGACGAAGAGGACGAGCACGACGGACACGATTCGTTCGGCGCGTCGGACGAAGCTCACCACTCCCTGGATGACGAAGCTCACACGGCCGATGAAGAGGACGAGGAGCACGGGGAGCACGAGGAGAGTGAGGAGCAGGAAGCAGAGGAGGCGCTCGAATCGCTTACTGCCGAAGCCAGCGAAATTCTAGCGGGGCGCGGCGAAACTGAACTCGACGAAGGCGCCGAAGGTCCGCAACCTGGAAATTCGTGGGACGAGCCACGGCCGGGGAATGCGGCAGAAATTTCCGAAGCTCAGCCGCAGACGAACGAGAGTTTTAACCGAGGCGAGGCGGAACAACCACGCGAACAGCGTCCATGGCAGGCTCGCGTTCGCGGCGATCTTCGTTCGCGCATGCAGCGGCCAAATCGCCGAGGAGGAGGCGGCGGGGGCCGTGATCGCGGTCGTGACCATGGGGAACGGGGCCGGCGTGACGATCGAGGCCGGCGGCAGCATCGCGGTTACGGACATCATAAGCAGCAGCCGCGCCGTCCGCAGCTGATTGCCGACCTGCTGAAACAAGGGCAGGAGATCATCGTTCAAATTGCGAAGGAGCCGCTGGGCAAGAAGGGCGCGCGCATCACGAGCCACGTTGCTTTGCCCGGGCGCTTTCTGGTTTACATGCCGACGCTCGATCACACGGGCGTCTCGCGCAAGATTGCTTCGGCGGAAGACCGGGCGCGGCTGCGCCACCTAGTGACGGATGCCAAGGGCAGCGCGGGCGGAGGGTTCATCGTCCGTACCGCGGCGGGCAGCGCGACGCAGGAGGAAGTCCGCGCGGACGTCGAGTTCCTGACGCACACGTGGTCTGAAATCAAGTCGCGTGCCGAGCAGCGGAAGGCTCCATCGCTGCTGCACCGCGACCTGAATCTAGTGGAGCGCATTCTTCGCGATTACGTGAACGGCGAATATTCGGCGATTTGGGTGGATTCGGAAGAGGAATTCACGAAAGTGGTGGATTTCATGAGCCGCTTCCAGCCCGATCTCGTCAACCGTGTGAAGCTGTACACGAAGGAAGCTCCGGTTTTCGAAGAGTTCGGCATCCAGCAGGAAATCGACAAAGGCCTGCGGCCGAAAGTGTGGCTGAAATCGGGCGGCTACATCGTGATCAACCATACCGAAGCGCTGGTCGCGATCGACGTCAACACCGGAAAATTCGTAGGCAAGGGTTCGAACC
>JBOGNK010000145.1:0-81539 GCA_050747085.1 Candidatus Acidiferrales bacterium | reverse complement strand
CCGCGGTATCGGACTCGAAGGAGAGAAGGACGTCCTCGCTCGGCTTGCCCATCGCCGCGTCGACTTGCCGTTGCATCTCGGCAGTGTCGTTCGCAAGAAAAGCCACTCCATATCGATTTCCATGCAGAAACGGGTTGTTGACCTTGTGTGCTACGGCTTGCTTGTACGTGAGGCTCGCTTCCTCGAGTTGGTTGACGGCCGGGTAGATCCCCACGAGGTTGGTGTAGGCCGCTGCGCTGCCGGGGTTCACGCGGAGATCCTCGAGACTCGCGGTGATAGCTTTTGCGTATTGTCCTAAATAAGTGTAATCGACGCCCAAATTGCCGAACGGTTCGCCGGTGCGCGGATAGGTCTGCGTCCACAGTTCGTAAACCTGGATGGCCTTTTCGAGGTCCCCGGTGGCGAGCAGATAATAGGAAGCCGAAATGCGGAACTTCTCTCTCTCGCTCACCCGATCGCGCAAATCGTAAGCCTTCTGCAGGTTCGCAGTGGCCAGACCAGGCTCTCTAAGATTGGAGTACGAAATTCCCAAGGCCTCATAAGCGGCCGCGAAATTGGGGTCGAGTTCGATGGCGCGGTTGAAGAAAGGAATCGCCGCCGCGCTCCCCTTCTCCTGCAAGGTTTTCACCCCCACGGAAAGAGCCTTCAAGGCGGCCAGAGAGGGCGTGGTCGCTTGATCGAGGGGAGCGTCGAACTTCTCCACTGTGCTGAGCGACTCACCCAGCTTCCCCCGAAGCTTGGTGGCCGCTTGGTCCAGTGCTTTCAGGATGTGTTCCTTGTTTTCCGCGGTCACCTGTTCCTGTACCAGGGAGTCGCCGGTCTTGCAATTGGTGGCATCCAAGCCGATCACATACTGACTGCCCAGCTTCGCAATCGAACCTGAAATGTAGGCCTTGCCGCCGGCGCGCTGGCAGAGATCGCTCGCCACGTCCGGCGTCAGCCGCGCGTCCAACGGCTTGGCCATCAACCTGAGAGTCGAGCGGGTTCTTGCGTACGAGAGAATGTTAAGGAACGGAGACTGCGATAACTGCACTGAAATTGCCTGCTTCAAGGTGTCATCGAAGACGGGGTCACCGGTCGTATTGGTGAAATCCGCCAGCACAAGCGTGTCTTCCTCGGATAGTCTGGGCTTGGGACGGAAATAGAAGTACCCACCCGCCCCAAGCACCAAGACGGCTATGGCGGCGGTGGCAATCTTCCAGCGCTTTCGAAACGGTGATGCCGCCCTCACGTGCGTCGCTCGAAGCGATCCCAGCGAACCCGAATCGCGCTTCAGCCGCTGCAAGTCAGTCCGGATTTCGGCGGCATTCTGGTAGCGCAGTTTGCGGTCCTTTTCTAACGCTTTGTTGATGATTCTTTCCAGTTCTGGAAGGACGGTCGTGCCCAGACTTGACGGAGGAATCGGCGGCCGATTCAAAATCGCGTCGTGAACGACTGCGGCAGTGCCGCCACCGAAAGCCATCCGCCCCGTCGCCATCTCATAAAGCACCGCACCCAGCGAGAACAAATCCGTGCGTGCGTCCAACTCTTCCCCTCGCGCCTGTTCCGGCGACATATATGCGATGGTGCCCACGGCGCTGCCAGGGCTTGTGAGCATCTCTTGCGACGCCGCCGTGGCCATCGCCGACAGACCGGCGTCTCCGACCGCACCGAGCTTCGCCAACCCAAAATCGAGAATCTTTGCCCCTCCTCTCTTCGTCACAAAGATATTTGCGGGCGTGATGTCCCGGTGGACAATGCCTTTTTCGTGAGCCGCGTCCAGAGCGTCCGCGATTTCCACGCCCATTTCTAACACCTGGTCCGTGGGAAGCGGTCTGCCTTCGATCGTCTCTCTGAGCGTCCGCCCCTCGATCAGTTCCATGGAGATGAACAGGTGCCCGCCATCTTCGGCAATTTCGTAGATCGTGCAGATGTTCGGATGGTTTAGCGCGGAAGCAGCACGTGCCTCGCGCCGCAGACGTTCCAACGCCTGCAGGTCTTTCGCCATGTGTTCAGGAAGGAACTTCAAAGCAACGCGACGGCCCAGGCTCAGGTCTTCCGCTTCGCAAACCACACCCATTCCGCCGCCGCCGAGTTTTCCCAACACGCGGTAATGTGAGATGGTGCGTCCGGCGATCAGCGGGGAATCGGGCACTTTGCGTGCATCTTACGCCAGCGAAACCACTCAGGCAATAGTGTCCAGTTTGTCTGTTCGCACGGAGAGGTTTTGTTAGTCCGTTAGGCTTAAATCCAACACGTCTCGATTTTTATTTCCTTACTGCTGGTTAGATTCGGATGGTACCGGTTTGAACGTAAAAGGAGTGTCCAGTGTGAATTCAATTCGGCTTTCCGCCTTGATATCAATTTTCGGAGCGGCGAAAACCGCGATCACTGGCCCCGCGACGTCTTCCGGGTGTCCAGCCAGCGCGCCGGCGCCTTGCGGACCCTTCTTGGCTTCGGCCGAGGCCTTGGCGTGAACTGTGCCTTCCTTCTTTACCTCTTCTTCCGTGTTAACCCCCAGCTTTTCGCCGTTCATGATCAGGCTCACCAGTTCCAGCTGCACCTTTGCTTTTCCGTGCAACCGTCCGCCTTTCTTCACTCGCACCAGGCGCACGTGCGCCTCTGTCCCTCGAGGAATCACAACGCGATCTTGAATCAGAACCGAAGGATCGACGCTTCCCGTGTACAGTTCGCCCCGTTTGTCGTGATGAGAATTCACCTCGTCAGCCAGCCGGACAGGAATCGCCGTGCCCGCTGGGAGCGTGATCAGTTCGCTGTCATCAGAGGCAGAGCGGTTCACATCCGGCTGCGGATTCTGGTTCTGCGCTGGCGCGTCTTGCCCGGATCGAACGCCGTTCTCCAGCAGCGTCGTTTGAGAGGCCGCAACCTGCGGTCGAAGGAAAATGAGTGCCGCGAATGAAACGAGAACCACCCAGCTCGCGTTAGGTTTCATGTATCTATAGGAACGCATGACACCCCGCGCGCCAGCTATACACGAAACCGCGCAAATCGTCGCGCGGCTCGCTTGAGTGGGAAAAGACACGGCTTCGATATCGCACGGTGCCTAAAAGGTGATGAATGCTGCTTTCCAGCGCCTTGTTCTCTGTAGCTTTCGAGCCGGCGCAAGCAGGGGATCGGCGCGCAAACCGACATCCATCTCGATTTTTCGTTTGGATTCCGGTATACAGTTCCTTCTGTTGGGCGAACCATGCGCACCTAACGAAAGTGAGTGACCGCCGTTACTAACCATCCGCCATCAGCCGTTCGTCCATTCCGCTTCCTCTCTATATTGATCCTGCTCGTCTGCGCGCTGTCCGTTCGGTGTTCGGCCCAGTCGCATCCACAGCGCGCCCGCGATCTCGGCGTTCCCTTTGAAGGCACGCCCGGCCCGCTCGACAGCATCACCGACGTCGCCGGCATCCAGGTGGGCTACAAAACGCTCATCTCCGGCTCGGCCGTTCGGACCGGCGTCACCGCCGTTTTTCCGCGCGGCAAGGATTCGGTCGATCCCGTGTTCGCTGGCTGGTTTACGGAAAATGGCAACGGCGAAATGACGGGCACTACGTGGGTGGAGGAGTCAGGGTTTCTAACCGGGCCTGTGCTCATCACGAATACTCACAGCGTCGGCGTTGTCCGTGACGCTGTCATCGCTTGGGAGCTTCGTCACAATTACAAGCCTCCCGCCCAGGACTGGTGGTCGCTTCCCGTTGTCGCCGAAACCTGGGACGGCTATCTCAACGACATCGACGGATTTCACGTCAAGCCCGAAGACGCCTTCGCCGCGATGGACTCCGCGCACGCTGGCCCCATCGACGAAGGCAACGTCGGCGGCGGAACGGGCATGATTTGTTTCGAATTCAAAGGAGGTACCGGCACGGCTTCGCGCAGGCTTTCGGAGAAACTCGGCGGCTACACGGTTGGCGTGCTCGTGCAATGCAATTTCGGGACGCGCCATCTTCTGCGCGTTGCCGGTGCCCCCGTAGGCCGGGAAATTCCCTTGAACAAACCGATCTGGTCGCTCGCGAATCCCGCCATCGAAGATCGCGGCTCAATCATCGTTGTGCTCGCCACCGACGCGCCCCTGCTTCCCACGCAACTGAAGCGCCTGGCGCGCCGCGTCACGCTCGGCCTGGGACGCCTCGGCAGTATTTCCGGCGACGGCTCCGGCGATATCTTCATCGCGTTCTCCACGGCAAATCCCGGCGCCGGCATGGCCAGGAAACCAACCCAGGTGACCATGCTGCCTAACGACCAAATGGACCCGCTCTTTGAAGCCACCGTTCAAGCCGTCGAGGAAGCTGTGGTCAATGCGATGGTTGCCGCGAAAACAATGACGGGATTCGGCGGCCACACCGTCGAGCGCCTGCCGCACGATCGCCTTCGCGAAGTCCTGAAGAAATACAACCGCCTGGCGCCCGGGCACTAAAGTTCGCGGCGTGCCCGTTGCAGCTACGTCAATTCCTGCCTGGTTGAGATCCAGGTTGCGATGAAGGGCGCGCCGTCGGAGGCCTTCTCGGCGGCACAACCGCCGGAATCGCCAAGGAGCGCGCGCCGTTTTTTCCTACCGTGCGTATCGCAAAGAAATGGTTGTCGGGCGACACGCCGTCCAGCGTCGCTTCATTTCCCGAGGGCACAAATTCATACACCGACCACTGCGGCACCGTCGTCTCGCGCCACAAAATCTCAAATCCCGCGCGCTCTGGATCGTCCGCCGCCGACCATCTTAACCACGCATATCCCATCGCGCTTCGCGGCACGTGCGTGATCGTCGCTTGCGTGGCCGGCGCGGGCGCAAGAGCCAGTTCGCGCAACGCCTCCGCGTTGTCCCACGCTGCGTTGCCCATGAATTTGAAATCCAGGTACTTTTCCAGGTCGCCGTACTCCACGCCGTTTTCCGTTCGCGGCGTTTGATGCTGATGATCGTAATTCTCCTGCGGTTCGGTGAAGCGCGTCGCCGGCAATCCTGCCGCGACGAACGGCATGTGATCGCCACCGCGCCCCAGTCGGTCGACTCGGAAGATCAGGCGGATATTCTCGCGCCCATCGATTTCTTCCGTTGCACGCGCCAGTTCGCGCGAAGGCGAATCCACTCCGTCTGGTCCGCCCCCGGAAAACATCCGCAGCCGGTGCGGTCCTCCGGCGGCCGGATCGGACCCCACAATATCATTGTCGAAATATCCGCCCACTGTGTAACCGTGACTCTGCAAATATTTCAACATTCCCTGCGCGCCCAATAGCCCTTGCTCTTCGCCGGAAAGCGCCGCGAACATCAGCGTCGCGCGGTAGGTGCCTTTCGCCAGCAGGTGCGCCGATTCAATCGCTGCCGCCACGCCCGACGCGTCGTCGTCCGCGCCTGGAGCGTCCGCGTTCGGATCATTGGTCTGCGACGGCCGCGAATCGAAATCGCCGCTCGTGATGAACACCGTCTTTTCCAGCGCCGGATCGCTCCCCGGCAGAATCGCGTACACGTTTTCCAAATGCGCCTTCTCGCCCGAGCGCAGCGTCATGTCAAATTTGTCCACCACCACCTGCATCCGTCCGCCCGATTCCTGCGCGATTGCCTGAAAACGCGCCAGCGCCTTGTCGCGTCCGCATCCAACGCCGCGCTTCGGGTCCGTCCACGACGAAAACGTGTCTCGCGTCCCGCACGCCACCTGCTCCTCGATAATCGCGCGCAGGAAATTCTCGTCAATCGACGCGCGGTCGAGCCTTCCTGCCGGCCGCGGCAACGCGTTCACTACCGGCGCTCCGTTCGGAGGCTCTGCTGGATCCTGCGCGCGAGCCGTCGTCGGCAAGCACAACACAGAAAGCAACATTCCAAATGCGAATCCGAGGACGATTGTTCCCGTCCCCAATCGTGCGGATCCGCTTTGCAGTCGCGTGCAAGATGTTCCCTGAATGTCTTCGGTCATGGCGCGGGTCTCCCGATTCGTTCCCAATGGCGCGCGTATTGTATGGGTTTGCAGACAAGCGCCGCAAGGAAAAGCAGTTCGGCGGGAGCCCCCGCATTTAGTCGCCTGACTCGACATTCGCTGGCAATTTCCGCTTAGGCCGCGTATTTTCTAACGCTCAAGCCAACCAATGCCAGGACGCAAACTAGTACAAAACAAAAATGCGAAGCAGCCGGGCGCAGGAACACTCTCCGTTTGGGCCGGAGAGCAGGAATCGTGGTGGGCGGGCTCGACGCAGGTTCCCGTGGCGCACAGCGTCTCATTCGGTTTCCGCGATGTTGACGAATGGCTTTCGGTCGCGAAGGGCAAGACTCGCGGACACATCTACAGCCGCAACACCAATCCCACCGTCGCGGTATTCGAGGAAAAGATACGTCGGCTGGAAGACGCAGAAGCCGCCACCAGTTTCGCCACCGGAATGGCGGCAATCAGCAACACTCTTTTCACGCTGCTTTCTCCCGGCGACCGCGTCGTTTCTGTCAAGGACACCTACGGAGGCACCAATAAGCTTTTCGTCGAGTTCCTGCCGCGGTTCGGGATCGATGTGACGTTGCGCGAGACCACCGACCATCGCGAAATCGAGCAGGCCATCGCACAAGGCGTCAAGATTTTGTATCTGGAAACGCCGACGAACCCGACGAACAAGATTCTCGACCTTAAGCGATTGTCGGCCTTCGCGCGCCGTCACAGTACAATCGTAGTCGTCGACAACACCTTCGCCACGCCGATCAATCAGCAGCCGCTCCGGCTCGGTGCGCACCTCGTTCTGCACAGCGCCACAAAATTTCTCGGCGGCCACGCTGACGCCATGGGAGGAATCGTCTGCGGAGAGCGCGGCCTCGTCAGCCGCATCTTTCATTTCCGCGAAATCACCGGCGCGGCGCTCGATCCTATGGCAGCCTACCTGCTGCTGCGCGGAATGAAGACGCTCGAACTCCGCGTTAGCAGGCAGAATCAGACGGCGCTTCGGATCGCGCGCTTTCTTCAGAAGCACCCGCATGTCACCAACGTGTTCTATCCGGGGCTTCCTTCGCATCCGCAACATCGCATCGCACGCCAACAGATGAGCGGTTTCGGCGGCGTGCTGAGCTTCGTTCCCACCGGCGGATTCGCTGCCGTGAGGCGCATTCTTCGGCGGCTGCGTTACGCGCACCTCGCGGCAAACCTTGGCGCGGTAGAGACGGTCGCCGGTCCGCCGTCGACGACAAGCCACGTGGAATCCACGCCTGAGGAGCGTCGCGCGAGCGGCATCCCGGAAGCCCTGATCCGCTATTCGGTAGGAATCGAAGATCCCGCCGATCTGATTGCCGACCTTCGCAACGCGCTACAAAACAGTTCCGCACGGTAAGCCTTACCGTGCCTCCATCTGCCCTGGATTTTATATGTAGCGCTGCCCCTGCCCGCCGTGGCGGGGCCTTCGGCCCGGCACCGCGTTTGCCGCCGACAGTCGCCTCACCCAACTCATCCCGTTGAGCAACGATGTTGTTTAGGGGGTCGGAGCCTGGCCGCCGTGGCGGGCTTCAGCTCCGCCCCCTCTTCCGGGGTTTTAACCCCTGAAGGCGGCGCGCGAGAGTTCCGTCCGCGCTAGGCAAATTGGTCGCGCCTGCCTGATTGGCACAAGTCGCGACAGCTTCTCGTGTCAGGGTGCGACTTTAGGATCCAGGTCCATGCCAGCCAAACCTCGGTTAGAAGAAGCAACCAAATGAATCGGGGACTCAGCAATCGCAGGGAATCGATGTCCTTCTGGAAGACTGGATTCAGCTCGGAACTGCCTTCGAAAACAATGTTTCGATCGATCCCGCCGCGATACAGACGCGCGCAGGTTACAGTCAAAACGTAGTCGGAGATGTACAGAACGGCCCAGAATGCGAGCGTCGGCCATAGGCTCTGAAACAGGAAATGAGACATGCTGTTGCCTCGCTCCACTAAGAGTCTCGTTCTGTCGCCAGACACGCAATGGATCGGGCGTACAGTTGTTGACAATCGTTAACGTCGTAAAAGGCCGAAACGGTGCCGGTTATAATACTATGTAAGTATTACCTATTGACAAATTGTCGTGTATGTGCTAGGGTGGTGGGGTTTCGCCCAGCAGGGAACTGGGCTCACACTAAACCAAAAGGAGGAAACCACGATGCGAGCGAACATCGAACACGTTCCATGGCCAAGAATATCCTCGACCCTGCGTACCTCGAGATAGTACAGCGCGAAGCCGCCCATCGCGAACAGCTTCGTCAACAGCAACTCGAACAGGAGCTTCAACTTACAAATAATCCCCCGGCCGGCGACTACGATTCCGGACCGGAGCCGCAGCAGGACTTAACCGAGCCTCGTAGCTCACCTCGAAGAGGCAAGGCCCTTCCTCGCCGCCCTATCAAGGCGCCGAACGACGACATCAACCCCAACTATCACTCGCCCCAATGCACCATCTGCAATCACCCTGAACGCGAGGACATCGACCGAGCGATCCTTCACTGGCATAGCCCAACCGCCATCGCCTACGAATTCGATCTCCCCGACCGCCGCATCGTCTACCGCCACGCTCACGCCCTCGGCCTCTTCCGCCTTAGAGCCGAGCAATCCCGCCACGCCCTCGGCTTCCTGATCGAGCAGGCCCAAGCCATCGTCCCCACCGCCGACGCCATCATCCGCGCCGTCCGCGCCCTCTCTTGCATCGACGACCACGGTCAATGGCACGAGCCTCGCAAAGAAGTCGTCATCACCCATCGTTACGAGGACGCGGCTCGGCCCGGCAATGACGACTCCGCCGCCGATCCGAACAGGATCGGCGTCCCGAGCGACCAACGGGAGTCGAGGGGCCGCACTCATCGCCCACGCCGCCGCCGACAGTCGCCTCACCCAACTCAACCCACTGGCCAAACGCGGAGCTCTTTAGGGGGTCGGAGCTTCAGCTCCGACAACCGGCCAGCGTCTCCGACAGGGGTTTCAACCCCTGAGGTCAGCGAGCCGCCGCGCTCGCAGGATCAGGTTTTCTCGTCAATCGCCACGCGTCACTCGCCACTGCCATCAAATTGGTCGACACGCTTGCTGAGCAAATTTCGCCGTAAACCCAACGCCACCAACAAAACCGAAAAAATTGGTCGACACACTTTCGGCATGTTTGGCGAACTCCGAAGACCTGCTTTCCACCGGCCAGACCGAGAGGCTTTATGAGCAACTAAACTGTCCGCACGGCAATCGTAGCGTGCAAAGGTAGGTTACGAGGGTGAGTGCCTGATCGAGGCGAGCGCATGATGAATCGACCATTGTTCGCGTTTGCATGCGCGCTGCTGTTCACATCCTGTTTTGCGGCCGAGGTGCGGGCACAGGACGGCAAACAATCATCACGGGACGGCAAACAATCCGCGCCTCAGTCGAAGTCGTCGCCACTCACCGTGCGCTCCAACCTGGTATTAGTCCCCGCGCTGGTGAAGGACAGGGGCGGTGAGACCATCTTCTCTCTGACTGCCGACAATTTCGCGTTGACCGACAACGGGATCCCGCAACCGTTGCAACTTGAATCGGACACCGACTCGTTGCCCCTCGCGCTGGTCGTTATTGTGGAGACGGGAGGTGAAGGCGCGTCGCGGCTGAACGACTATCACGACCTCGGGCCCGTGCTGCACGCTCTGATCGGCGACGTGAAACATCGCGTTGCGGTGGTTGGTTTCGACAGCGCACCTCGCCTGGAACAGGATTTCACTTCCGACGCAACGGAGGCGGCCAAAACAATTTCAACTCTCCACGAGGGCGATCAGGGGGCCGCCATTCTTGATGCCGTGAGCTTCGGCATCGACCTTCTGCGCAAACAGCCGCCGGAATATCGCCACGCGATATTGCTCTTCAGCGAAACGGAAGATCGCGGGAGTGGAACGAGCCTCGACGAAGCAGTTCGCGCCGTGGACGACACGAACACGGCGATTTACAGCTTCGCATTCTCGACCACGAAGGCGGCGATGAAACACGAAGGCTCGAAGGTGCCGCGCCCGGGCGGAACGGCATATACGGACGTCCCATATGGCCCGGGCGGCTGCATGAGCCGTGCTCCCGGCGCTGATCCGGACGCGCACGGCAAGCGCGCCGTCCAGGCGCTCGATTGCGCCAGTGACCTGCTGCCGCCGCTAAGGCTCGTGCGCATCGCGTTTTTGGCGGCGCGAGATGGTTTCCAGCGAAACGTTCCGGAATCCGTTGCGAAACTCACCGGCGGCGAGTATTTCACGTTCAAGAATGGGAAGGCGCTTACGCAGGAAATGCTCGTCGTCTCGAACGACATTCCAAACTATTACGTGCTGAGCTTCCGCCCCCAATCGCCGCAGACGGGATTTCACGCGCTCGATCTTCGATTGAAAAGCCAGCCGAAGCTGCTGGTCTGGGCGCGCAAGGCATACTGGGTGGACGACGAAAGGTTGGGCAAACAATGAGCGTAGCCTGCCCGGCGGTTCCATAGTTCGACCAAAACCACCGGCGAGGCGGCGGTGCCGCGGGAGCTTGGCGCACGCGGCTAGCGTTCAACTCTGAACTGTCGACTTTCAACTGCTCTTCACAACTTGGCGCGGCGGATGCGGAGGGCATTGCTGATCACAGAGAGGGAGCTGAAGGTCATCGCGGCGCTGGCGATCACAGGGCTCAGCAGCACGCCGAAAAAGGGGTAGAGCACGCCTGCTGCAATCGGGACGCCGACCGTGTTGTAGGCGAAGGCGAAGAAAAGATTCTGCCGGATGTTTCGCATCGTGAGTTTGCTTAATGCGCGCGCGCGAACGATGCCGCGCAGGTCGCCGCGCAGCAAAGTGATTCCGGCGCTCTCAATCGCGACGTCGGTGCCCGTGCTCATCGCGATTCCGACGTTGGCCTGCGAAAGCGCGGGTGCGTCGTTGATGCCGTCGCCGGCCATCGCGACGATCCGGCCTTCGGCCTGGAGACGCTTGACGATTTCGCTCTTCTGGCCCGGCAGGATTTCTGCTTCCACGCGCTCGATGCCGAGTTTCTTCGCAACGGCGTTTGCAGCGCTCCGGCTGTCGCCCGTAAGCATTACGAGTTGCAATTTCTGGCGATGCAACTGCTCGATCGCTTCAGGCGCGGTGGATTTGATTGGGTCGGCCACGCCGATAATGCCGACCGTTTTTCCGCCGGCCGCGATGAAGACTACGGTTTGGCCGTCGCTTTCAAGCCCCTGCGCGCGAGCATTTATCTCGCCAAGAGGGACTCCGAGTTCGGCGAAGAGAGCGCGATTGCCGAGCGCGGCTTCCTTGCCGTCAACGGCGCCGGTGATGCCTTTGCCCGTCCGGTAGTGGAAGTTCCCGAGGTCGCCAGACTCGACGTTCCGCTCTTTTGCAGCAGCGAAGACGGCGCCGGCCAGCGGATGTTCGCTGGGACCCTCGAGTGTGGTGGCGAGCCGCAGAACTTCAAGTTCACTGTGGCCCTCAGTCGCGGCGATCGACATAACATGCGGATGGCCTTCGGTGATCGTGCCGGTCTTATCGAGAACGATCGTGTCGACCTTCTCGAGAATTTCGAGAGCCTCGGCATTCTTCACCAGCACGCCGGCGAGCGCGCCGCGGCCAGTTCCCACCATGATCGCCATCGGCGTCGCGAGACCGAGTGCGCACGGACAGGCGATCAGCAGGACGGCGACTGCATTGAGCAGCGCGTAGGCGAATCTCGGCTGCGGGCCGAGCAGGCTCCAGCCAATGAACGTTGCGATGGCGACCGCGATCACGATGGGGACGAAATAGGAGGCGACGCGATCGGCAAGACGCTGAACGGGAGCGCGCGTGCGCTGTGCTTCACTTACCATACGAATGATGTGATACAGCAGCGTGTCGTTGCCGACGCGCTCCGCACGCATGACGAATGTTCCCGTCCCGTTGATCGTGCCTCCGACGACGGGGCTGCCCGTAGTCTTTTCCACGGCGATCGGTTCGCCCGTCATCAAAGATTCGTCCACAGCGCTGGTTCCGTCGGTGACGATGCCGTCGGTCGGGATTTTCGCGCCGGGACGGACGCGCAACAGATCGCCGACCGCGACTTCCTGCAGCGGGATATCCATCTCGGTCCCGTCGCCGCGAACAAGTCGCGCGACAGAAGGTGAAAGCTTCAACAGCACGCGAATAGCGTTGCCGGTCCGTTCGCGGGCGCGCAGTTCGAGAACCTGACCGAGCAGCACGAGCGTCGTGATCGCCGCGGCCGCTTCGAAGTAGACGGGAACCGCGCCGTTGTTGCCCCGGAACGACGCTGGGAAAACTTGAGGGAGGAGAACGCCGATCAGGCTGTAGACGTAGGCGACGCCGACACCCATCGAGATGAGCGTGAACATGTTCGCGCTGCGATTCTTGATCGAGTTCCAGCCGCGCTGAAAAAACGGCCAGCCGGCCCAGAGAACAACAGGCGTTGCAAGTGCAAGTTCGATCCATTCGGCGACGCGTGGCGAGAGCCAGGAGGGGAGTCCGTGTCCCGGCATCCCGAAATCCATGCCGAAAAGGAGAATAGGAAGCGTGAGAATGATGCTGAGCCAGAAACGCAGCGACATCGCGTCGAGTTCTGGATTTTCCTCGTCGGCGGCGACCTGCCGCGGTTCGAAAGTCATGCCGCATTTCGGGCAGTTGCCCGGCTTGTCGCGGATGATTCGCGGATGCATCGGGCAGGTGTATTCGATCTTCGTTTCGGGCATGGCGAGCACTTCGGGTTCGAGCGCCATACCACACCGTGGACATGCGCCGGGATCGCTCTGGCGGACTTCGGGATCCATCGGGCAGACATAGGTCCGCCTCAGATCTTTGATCGGTTTGCCCACGCGTTTAGGTTCGGGCCCAGCGGGAGGCTGCGGCGGTTGCACCAGGTTTTCCGAAGTGGGCGGCGTCGTTTCCGAAGTGGGCGGCGTCGTTGGAGCAGCCACTACAACGAATGTTGATGAGGCAGCCAGCACACCCACGGTCAGGTTCGAACTGGCGTCACTGGGGTGGAGCATGCCTTCCTGCTCCGCACGCAGTCCGGACGGTTTGCCGTCGAGGTATTGTTCCGGAGCGGCGCCAAATTTTGTTCCGCATGCCTCGCAACAGAAATAATAAGTCGTGCCGTCGTGCTCCGAGGTGACTTTGGCGCGGGCCGGATTGACACTCATTCCGCAGACTGGATCGCGTTCCATGGGCTCCTTAGCGAGCGTGCCGGTAAATAAGGCTCAGAAGTTCGTCGTACATCGATTCCGCCTGCGACTTCGTGCCTTTGCGAATGGCTTCGGTCGCGCAGTGGCGAAGATGATTGCGCATCAGTGCGCGTCCAACGGCGCGAAGTGCTTCCTGAACGGAGGAGATTTGGATCAGGATGTCGGCACAGTAGCGGTCTTCCGATACCATCCGTTCGATGCCGCGGACTTGGCCTTCGATCCGGCGGAGTCGCTTCATATTGGAGCCGCGAATCTGTGGATCGACTCCTAGGGCCTTGCGAGAGGCACGGGTGCCCGACCCCCTTGTGGCGTCGCGCCCGTTGCGCTGATGGCGAGTCATTTCAGATACCCCCCAGGGGTATATTAAACCGGCGGCGTGTAGCGGCGCAAGGAGGCGAGGAAGCCGCCGGGGAACGATGATGCATTGACATTCGTGATGGAATCCATAACGGTTTCCTGGCCCGGCGCGCCATTTTGGAGTTTGACGTTCCGGCAGGGTGACGATACCCTTACGCCTCGATCTGGCAAGGGTCGATAATCCGCCAGAAAATTGAGGCATTGCCTCGAGGAGATGCATGTCGAACGAATTGCGCAACTTTTTGGCCCTCTCATATGACGAACTCGAAGAACTCAATCTGAAGGCGAAAAAGCAGCGTCAGGACCGCGTTCCCGCGCACAAGGTGCAGGACGAACGGCTGAAGTACCTGACGGACGAAAAGCGCATTAAGGCCATCACCGTGCTGTTCAGCGACCTGGAAGGCCGCCTGCACATGCTGGACTACGACAAGAAATTCATCCTGAAGAGCTTCGACAATCTGACGTTTGACGGCTCGTCGATTCGCGGATTCACGGCGCAGCGCGAAAGCGATTTGCGCTTGGCCATCGACTGGAGCGCATTGTACTGGGGGCCGGCGGACGTTTTCGGCCCTGGCAAGATTCTGGTGTTCGGCGATGTAATCGACAAGGATGGCACGCCATATCGTGCAGACTTGCGCGGGGTGCTGAAAGCCTTCGCCGAAAAGATGCACCAGGACGAAGGCTACACGCTGAATGCGGCGAACGAGATCGAAGGATTTTTGTTCAAGGGCGTGGACGCGGAGCGGCGGTATCACGAAACGCTGAAATTCGAGTACGTGAACACCGGCGGCTACTATCACTCGTTGCCGGGCGATCCACTGCGCACCTTCATTGATACGACGGCGGAAGTACAGCGCTCGATGGGGTTCCAGAACGAAAAGGATCACCCGGAAGTCGCGCCGTCGCAATTCGAAATCAATTATTCGTATGGCGACGTGGTCTCGGCCGCCGACCGGATTCAACTTTACAAGCTGATTTGCCGGCAGGTGGCGACGAACATGGGGCTGACTGCGTCGTTTCTGCCAAAGCCGGTTGTTGGCGTAAACGGCAGCGGGATGCATACGAACCTTTCGATCAGCAAGGAAGGGAAAAACCTGTTCTGGGATCCGAAGGGCGAGGAAAAACTCAGCAAGCTGGGATGGGCGTTCGTCGATCGCGTGCTGACGCAGGGAAATGACTTCTGCCTGGTAATGAATTCGAGCGTGAACGCGTACCGGCGGCTCGACCCACACTTCGAAGCGCCGAATCAATTGAAGGCATCGGCTGTCGACCGCGGCTCGATGATCCGCATCCCGATCGGCAACGAGCGGAGCATGCGTGTCGAGTTCCGTTCCGTGGCGCCGGACTCAAACCCGTATCTCGTCCTTTATTCGATTTTCAAGACGGGAATTCAGGGCGAAACGGCGAAGATCAAGAATCTGCGCCAGGCCGAACGATATCTGCCGGACAATATTTATACGGCGCTTGCGAATTTCGATAGCTCATCGTGGATGGGCGAGATTCTGGGTGACGACGTGAAAAAGCGGTTCGCAGATCTGAAGCAGGCTTCGGCGGACCGCTGCGCGCGGTTGTTGGGCACGTTCGTCAAGCCCCAGGAAGTGCAGTATCACCACGAAGTCTACAATCAGTTTCTCTGGAATTTGTTTTAAACTTCAGCCGCGGATCACGCGGATAAACGCAGATAAAACACGGAACAACAGGGCGAGGGTTTGTGCGGCATCCGCGTTCATCGGCGTCAGTCCGTGGCTCCCTTGCTGCGTATGACTGAGAATGCGACGAGCACCGCGGGTGGGCGCGCGGTCTTCACATACCCCGCATTCCGCAATTACGAGCTGGCGCGATTCCTGATCGTAGTGTCGCTGGAAATGCAGTCGGTCGCGGTCGGGTGGCAGGTGTACGACATTACGCGGCAGGCATTCGCACTGGGAGTGACGGGACTCGTCCAGTTCCTCCCGGGCGTTCTGCTGTTTCTGGTGGCCGGGCATGCGGCGGATGTGGTCCATCGTCGGCGTTTGCTGACGACGTGCTACGCAGGGTTCGCGCTCTGTTCAACGCTGCTGCTTGCGCTTTCCATTCATGGCTCGCCTCGCGTGTTGCTCATTTATGTGGTGATGACGCTGGTGGGCGTCGTGCGGTCCTTCAGCGCGCCCGTTACTCGCGCGATTCTGCCGCAATTGGTCCCCATGGAAATTTTCCCGAGCGCCGTTGCCTGGCATTCGAGTGTGTACCAGACGGCTAGCATTCTTGGACCGGCGATTGGCGGACTGATTTATGCGGCGTATCGCGGCCCGGCGGCAGTCTACGCGACGGCGTTGGTGGCGGCAGTGATCGGCGGCGTCGTGACTCTGCGGATCGAAATGACGGATCGACCTGCTTCACGCGAGCCGGTGACCTGGAACACCGTGTTCGCGGGGCTGCGTTACATATGGCGTGAGAAAGTGATTCTCGGTTCGATTTCACTCGATCTGGTTGCAGTGTTGCTGGGAGGCGCGGTCGCGCTGCTGCCGATCTATGCGCGCGAGATTTTGCGCACTGGACCCTGGGGGCTGGGAATTCTGCGCAGCGCGCCTGGGGTGGGAGCAGCGATTATGGCGATCTTCCTCGGATATCGTCCGCTGAGGCGCCGGGCCGGAGCAGCGATGCTGTGGTGCGTGGCTGCATTCGGCGTCGCGACGATTATTTTTGGGCTCTCGCGCAGCTTGACGGTGTCAGTGTTGTCGCTCGTGATGCTCGGAGCAACGGATATGGTCAGCGTGGTGATTCGCGGCACTTTGGTGCAGGTGAATACGCCCGACGAAATGCGCGGACGCGTGAACGCTGTTGACATGGTGTTCATCGGCGCGTCGAACGAACTGGGCGAGTTCGAGTCAGGGCTGACTGCCCAGTGGCTTGGCGTAGTGCCGGCAGTAATCATCGGCGGAATCGGCGCAATCGCTGCAACGGCGTTGTGGGCCTGGTGGTTCCCGGCGCTGCGTCGGGCCGACAAGCTTGTCGAGACTGCGCCGGCTAAGAATCCGTGACCGTGTTTATATAAATTCGGGGCGCGGCGGATGGTCGACGATGATGGTGCGGCCGTCGGTGAGGGCTTTCACCGCGTGCTGGGCGTTGCTCGGAACAATGGCCACGATGCCCTCACGCACGATTTTCGTCACGCCTTCAATCGTGATTTCGAGTTCACCTTCCACCACTTCGTAGACTTCTTCCTCAGGATGAAAGTGTTCGTGAATCGTTGCGCCTTTCACAAAATCGTAATGTGCGAAGGTCATGTTCGCGGAGTGAAAATAGCGGCCATGCCAACCGGGCAGGCGTTCGATACGTCGGAGACTGCTGGTGTCGAGGAATGGCATAGGTCCTTCCAATACGGCGCAGCGGAATTAGTGAAAGTGGGAAAGCATGACGGCGTCAGCCAGCCCACGCCCGCGCGCGAGCAGCAATTGTTTGCCGTCTGGCGAAAAGGCAATCGACCAGATCTGAAGAGAGTCGAATTTCGTTATTTGTTTGGCTGGCTCAACTTTCTTACCCGGCGCGTTTACAGGCTGTTCCCATAGATTCGACACGTTGGATGCGGAGTCTGTGGCGATGTAGACGACACCGCGCCCGTCTGGCGTCCACGCAATATGATTTTGGCCGTCGCTCACGTTCTGCGATTGGGCAATTCTGTAGCTGGATTGAACGGCTCCCGTGCCGGCATCCAGAATATAAAGTGTTAGATGAGGATCGTCGATCCAATCGATCGCCGCGATGCGTTTACCATCGGGGGAGATCGCTGGTTCCACGTAGCTTTTATCGGCTACTTGTGTGGCGTTCTTTCCATCGGCCCCGACGCGCCACAGCCGCATTTGGCCGTTTGCGATGTGATTATAGAAGACGGTCTCGCCGTCCGGAGAGCAGGCGGGGAACATGTCATCGCGGCCGGAAATGAGTTGCGTGAGATTTGCACCCTCGTCATCCGAACGCATCAATCCCTGCTTGGTCATGAAAACCAAATATCCTGTGCTTCCGCAAGACGACGGACCGATACCCGCCGCCAGGCTCGGGCTCAGATTCTCCGACTCTCCAGTCGACGCGTTGATCTTGCCCATCCCGGCCTGACCGGAAATGAAATATCCGTACAGGAGATCGCCTTTCGGCGTCCAGGCTGTGCCCATATAGCCTTGCGGTGGCCCGCCGCTCTGCGAGACTTCGCGAGGCTCTGCCTTTTCAAGTTTCCCGACGTTTCCCGTGGTTACCCACAACCCCGAGCCGAATCCCGCCTGGATAGTGACGAGCTTGGAACCATCCGCAGTCAGGCTGCTGCCCACATACAAGTTCAAGTCGTTTGTGATTTTGCGCAGGTCGCCACGAGGATAGTTAATCTCGTAGATCTGTGAATTGTGAACCACCGGATCGCGCGCGAGGGTTCCTTCGACGATTACTCCGGACCCGTCCGGAAGCCAGGATATTGGGAACAGCGAATTCCATCCCGTATTTCCCAAGCGGTCTTGTTTGCCGTTCGTAACGTCAACCGTCTCGACAACGGCGGGGCTGAAGAAATTGGTTGGCAGCAATCCCATTGCGATTCGCTTGCCGTCAGCGGACCATGCTGGCCCGCCGCCAGAAGCCGAATTGGTTTCGAACGAAGATGGACTGTGAACGGTGGCCAAAGCATGCACGTTCGAATCGTCGGCGTTCGCAATCATAAGCGAGGATGTGCCGTCCGTGTCGGAATTGCGGACAAAAACGAATTGGCTGCCGCTGGGCGAGAAGCTGATTGGGCTACTAACATCCGAGAGAACCGTGCGGGGCGAACCGCCAACCGAAGGCACCTGCTCGAGGATGGCCTTGCCTCCTTGCTGGTAAGCAACGCAATACAAGTAATTCCCATCGGGCGAAAACGTGACGTCGCCATTGTTGTAGGTCGCCGTGCTGGGCGGGATCACCTGTACATTTGAGCCTGTGGCCATCTGGCGAACCCAGACAGATTGTTCCTTTTCGTTCACCACATAGGCGAGCCATTTGCCGTCCGGCGAAATGGCCGCTGGGCCCACGTCGCCAGACGTGGTCAATTGCGAAATCGTCATCTGCTGGAACGCGGAAGGACGCAATGCCGTCTGCACGGGGTGGTAACGCTCCCAGTAATGCCCGGCGATGGCGGTGCCCAGGAGCAGCAACCCAATGCCTATGCGCGCCCAGTACCAGTGCGGATCGCGAAAAACCCGCCAGAGGATTCCGTGCGATTGCTGCAGCGGCTGCGGCTCCGCAGCCTGGGCTGAGTATGCTGCGGGAGATTGCGTCGAAGATTTTCGCGCGAACCCGGTTGATGGCGGCCCACTGGAAGACGTTCCGGAGACCGCCACCCCCACACGTTGCGAATAAGCCGCCGGCGTTACAACACGCGCAGAGTCCGTGTCACGTTTCAATCGTTTCAAGTTAGCCCGGATTTCTGCGGCCGTCTGGTAGCGCAAGTCGCGGTCTTTTTCGAGCGCCAGGCCGATGATTTCTTCTAATTTCGGCGACAGATTCGGATTCAGCTCCGATGGCGCCGTCGGCATGCGATTCAAGATGGCGTCGAAGATCACGGCCGGAGCATTGCCGGAGAACGGCGGTTGTCCCGTGGCCATTTCGTACAAAACGGCCCCGAAGCTGAAAAGATCGGAGCGCATATCGATGTCTTCGCCGCGCGCTTGTTCCGGTGACATGTAAGCCACAGTGCCCAGAACGGAGCCTGCCGACGTTCTCAGCGCGTCGGACGTAACGTCAGTCTCCGATAGACCGGAGCCGGCCATGGCAGTCGTGCGCGCTTGCTTAGCTAATCCAAAATCGAGGATTTTCGCCTGCCCGCGCGTGGTGACGAAAATATTAGCGGGCTTCAGGTCGCGGTGAACAATTCCGCGCGAGTGCGCGGCATCGAGCGCGTCCGCGATTTGAATTGCAATATCGAGCAGGACATCGTTCGGCAGGGGCTTGCCGTGGATGCGCTCGCGCAGCGTCTGGCCTTCGAGCAGCTCCATCACGAGGAAGCGCTGCCCATCCGCCTCCCCGATATCGTGCAGGACGCAAATCCCGGGGTGGTTCAGTCCAGAGATAGCCCGCGCCTCGCGCTCGAATCTTTCCAGGGCCACCACGTCATGCCGCAAATCTTCCGTTAGAAATTTCAGCGCCACCATGCGGCCCAGGCGTGTGTCTTCCGCCTTATACACTTCGCCCATGCCGCCGGCGCCCAGCTTCTCTACAATCCTGTAATGAACAACTGTTTTACCGAGCATCGACCTGTTTCTGTGTTGAAACTCTCATCCTAAAGGAGCGCGCCATGACAGGCAACGCCGTTGACGTCGCCTGTGTCGGGTTCAATCTTCACCGGGCGCGACGGCTGCATGAAAGCTAGTGCCGTGGGGAATTGTCGCGCCGAAGTTTTCGGCGACGGTCTGTCCCATATCGGCAAGAGTTTTTCTAGTGCCAAGGTCAATCCCGGTTTTGATTGCTGATGCGTATGCAAGGATCGGAACGTACTCACGGGAGTGGTCGGTGGTGGGATTGACGGGATCAGGATCGCAACCGTGGTCCGCTGTAATCAACAGCAGGTCCGACGGGCACAACTTGTCCAAAAATGGCTCGAGGAGCGCATCAAACTCTTCGAGTGACCGCGCGAAGCCTTCGACGTCCTTGCGGTGGCCGTACAGCATGTCGAAATCGACGAGATTCGCGAATACGAGACCTTTCTTGCGCGACGAAAGGGCCTGGTTGAGCTTTGCCATGCCGTCCGCATTGCTTTTTGTGGTGATGTAGTCGTCCACGCCTCGGCCATTGTAAATGTCGTGAATTTTGCCGATGCCAAAAACCGGCGCACGCTGTTCGGCCAGAACATCGAGCAGCATTGGGCGCGGAGGCTGTACGGCGTAGTCGTGGCGGCGCTCGGTACGTTTGAAATTGCCGGGCGCCCCAGTGAATGGACGCGCGATGACGCGTCCAACGCGATTGGGCCCGTCGAGAAGCTTGCGCGCG
Source organism: Candidatus Acidiferrales bacterium (assembly GCA_050747085.1). Classification (GTDB taxonomy): domain Bacteria; phylum Acidobacteriota; class Terriglobia; order Acidiferrales; family UBA7541; genus Palsa-295. Next base: position 61,115 of record JBOGNK010000145.1, on the reverse strand, counting down.
ATTTCGCACATGCGATAGAGCTCGGGAACAGGGATCACGTCCTCATGAGCCGCGATCTGGAAGACGCTGTCGCCCGACGTGTACACGATGGGGAAGCCGGTGCGAATGTGTTCCTCGCCGAGTTCCTTGATGATTTCCGTTCCGGAGGCGGGCTTGTTGCCAAGCGTGCGACGCGCAATCTGGCGTTCGAATTCGGTGATGAGTTCGCGTGGAAAGCCATTCGGGTAAACCGGAAACGCTTGGTCGAGCCAGATGCCCGCCATTTCCCAGTGGCCGGTCGTCGTGTCCTTGCCAGGCGAAACCGTGACACCCTTGCCGTAACTGCCGACGAGATCAGCGGGTGGAGTGAGGTTTGCGAGCGGCTTGATGTTGGCAAGGCCGAGGCGCACGAGATTCGGGATCTTCAGCGGCCTCGAGCGGGCAATATGGCCGAGCGTGTCCCGGCCGACGTCACCGTAGTCAGCAGCGTCGGGAAGTTCGCCGATGCCGACGCTGTCCAGGACGATCCAGATGATTCGGGCGAATCGCGGCGTTACAGCCATGAGAGTTTGGTCGGATGCCTAACCGCGTACTGAGCAAAACATTACCACACAGGCCGCAGAGAAGACTCAGAGGACACGAATGGCAGCACGCGCGATCAGAGACGAGCGGCGAGAAGCCTACCGACGTGAGTCACGATCTAGGAAAATCTTACAAAGTGACTCGACACTGTCCTCGATGCTCCGGCCAGCTGTGTCGATCACGATACGCTGGCGATTCCATGGGTGATATTCGCGGGAGATCACGTCTTCCCAGTTTGGCAGGAGCAAGCCCGGAATATCTGTGACGCGAACTTGCACGCGCGACTTGTGTTCATCGGGATCCGAGCAGATTATCTCGACCTCGATCGTATAGGTCGCTGCCCGGCGCCCGATCTCGAGCCAGGCATCGCGCGTGACGGGCAGGGGATTGACGCAGTCCGCGACAACAATTCGTCCGATTCGAAGATTGTCCTCAGCGACGGCATAGGCAACGCGATAGCCCGCATCGTCCAGCGATCGAGCAGGAGCCGTAGCGTTCCGGATCGCCTGTTCAATCGAATCGATGCGTAAGTAGACGGCTCCAATCCGCCGCGCCAGCTCGCGAGCGATTGCCGTCTTCCCCACTCCCGGCAGTCCGCTAAAACTGATCAGCATCCGGCACTCTCCTGACCTGGACAAGATCGCGGCAGCTTGACGCAGGATAGCATCGGCCGGTCGGATGCGTTTTGCGGGTTCATGCGAGCGCGGTTCAGCAGGTGTTATAATTTCTGTTTCGGCTTATGGCAACGAACGCGACAGGGGATGCCGCCCCCGTGAAAGGCGGCAGGCCGCGCGACGCGAAGGACTCGCCGGAGCTTTCCCGCGCCTCGGGGAAGCAAACGGCTTCGCTGGATGTGTCGGCGGATCGGGATGAAGTAAGGGTTCGCGGAGCGCGGGTCCACAACCTGAAAAATATAGACGTCACGATTCCGCACAACGCGATTACGGTCATAACTGGAGTGTCCGGATCAGGCAAGTCGAGCCTGGCGTTCGATACGCTGTACGCAGAGGGGCAACGGCGATACATCGAGTCGCTTTCGGCTTACGCACGGCAATTCCTTGAACGCATCGAGAAGCCCGACGTGGACGAGATTACGGGAATCGCACCGGCGATCTCTATCCGACAAAAAAACACGACGCGGAATCCGCGGTCAACCGTTGCCACTGCGACGGAGATATACGATTACTTGCGGCTGCTGTTCGCGCGTGTGGGACACACGTTCTGCTTGCGATGCGGAGAGGAAGTGAGGCGAGACACGCTCGACGAAATTGCGCAGCGGGTCCTCGCGCTGGGCGAGGGAAAGCGGTTTTACGTCCTGTACGAGCTGAAGATTTCTGCTGCAGCAAAAGTGCCGGCATCGTCCGCTGTTTCATCGGCAGAGATCAAAGCCGGCAATCCGAAAGAGCTTCAAGACAACGAGGACGACGCGCGTAGATTCGAGGATACGGCGTCGTCGCCGCCCACCACTGCCGACGATCAGCGATCGCCAGCGCAGGTTGCCAGAGTCCAGTCCGAGGCGGGCACAACTCATCTGAAAGCCCGGCCGGCTAAACGAAAGAAAGCATCGGCGGATGTGGTGCGCGAGACGTTGGTGAATCTGCGTAAGCGAGGGTTCAACCGGCTGTATCAGGGCGGGCGCGTGTTTGAGTTTGCGACGCCGGAAGATCTGCTCGACGTTGATTTCGCCAAGCCGGTATACGTGCTTGTGGACCGGCTCGTGCTCTCGCAGGAAGTTCGCTCGCGGCTGATGGATTCGATCGAGATTTGCTACCGCGAAGGCGGCGGGGAAGCGATTCTCCAATTTGTTTCGGAGGGCGGCAGCGAGGCGGAGCGGCTGGTCTTCAACGAGCGGTTCGATTGCAAAAAGTGCGGAGCATCGTACCAGGAACCGGAGCCGCGCCTCTTCTCGTTCAATAATCCGTACGGCGCCTGCCCGCGCTGCCAGGGATTCGGTAACACGATCGATTTCGATATCGATCGCGTGATTCCGGATAAGAGCAAGTCGCTGGCCGGCGGCGCGATCGAGCCTTGGACGAAGCCGCGCTACCGGCAACTCGCGATCGAGTTGCGAAAGTTTGCGCGTTCAAAGGGAATTCCGGCCGACATTCCGTTCCGGAATCTGACGTCCGAGCAGCGAGACGCCATTATTGAAGGGGATCGCGGCTCGGATTATCCAGGCGTAAAGGGCTTCTTCGGATGGCTGGAGCGCAAGAAGTACAAGCTGCACGTGAGAGTTTTCCTGAGCCGCTACCGCGGGTACGCGACGTGTCCGGATTGCAATGGAACGCGACTAAGGGCGGAGGCCCGCGCCGTAAGAGTGAACGGCAAGTCGATTACCGAAGTCTCCCAGATGACCGTGAAGGAAGCGCGGCCGTTCTTCGATTCTTTGACGCTGAGCCCGGCGGAAACTGAGATCGCGGATAAAGTGCTCGTCGAAATTCAGCAGCGCTTGCGATTCCTGGACGAAGTCGGGCTGGAATATTTGACGTTAGACCGGCTTACATCGACGCTGTCGGGCGGGGAAGCGCAGCGGATTCAACTTGCCACCTCGCTGGGATCACATTTGGTTGGCGCATTATATGTATTGGACGAGCCCTCAATTGGACTGCATCCGCGCGACACGAACCGGCTGATCGATATTTTGAAGGGCCTGCGCGATTTGGGGAATACGCTGGTGGTGGTGGAACACGATCCCGACACGATTCTGGCGGCGGACTACGTGCTCGATCTGGGGCCTGGCGCTGGGGAACACGGCGGTTCGCTGATTTTTGCGGGGAATCGGGATGCGTTGTTGAAGGATGGGCCATCGCTAACAGGGCGTTACCTGCGAGGCGATTTGCGAATTGCAGTTCCGCAACGGCGCCGAAGGCCACAAGGAAAATTTCTGAGAATCGAGGGAGCGCGCAGCCACAACCTGCGAGGCGTCGACGTGATGATCCCCTTGGGTCTGATTGTGGCGATTACCGGCGTTTCGGGATCGGGCAAATCGACGCTCGTCTACGACGTTCTTTACAAAGCGCTGCAGGCCAGGCGGACCGGCGGAAACTGGCGCGAGTTCTGCGACCGAATTGAAGGCGACAGCGCGCTGACAGCAATCGAGATGGTAGACCAGTCGCCGATCGGACGGACTCCGCGGTCGAATCCGGCAACCTATCTGAAAGCATTCGACCCGATTCGCGAAGTTTTCGCGTCGACGCCGCAGGCGCGAAAGCGCGGTCTCAGTTCAGGCGATTTCTCGTTCAACATCGAAGGCGGCCGCTGCGAAGCGTGCCAGGGCGACGGAACGGTCACAGTTGAGATGCGGTTCCTGGCCGATGTTGAGCTGGTCTGCGAGGAATGCCGAGGCACGCGATACAAGAGCAGCGTGCTCGAAGTGCTATATCACGGGAAGAACATCCACGATGTGCTGCAGATGACCGTGCGCGAAGCGCTGACGTTTTTTGCGGCGCATCCGAAGGTCACGTCGCGTTTGCGTGTGCTGGACGAAGTGGGGCTTGGGTACTTGCGGCTTGGGCAATCGGGAACGACGCTCTCGGGTGGGGAAGCGCAACGATTGAAGTTGGCGGCGCATCTTACGCGTCAGGAAAACAATGGAATTCTATATATCTTCGACGAGCCGACAACCGGATTGCATTTCGACGATATCCAGAAATTGCTGACGGCTTTTCGGAAATTGATCGAGGGCGGAGCGTCTGTGTTGATCATCGAGCACAATCTCGACATGATCAAGTCGGCGGACTGGATCTTCGATCTAGGCCCGGAGGGCGGCGACGCCGGCGGGCGCGTCGTTGCGGCCGGCACTCCCGAACAGGTCGCGCGAAATTCGCGATCGCACACGGGACGCTATCTCGGCGCCGTTTTGAATGCGGCAAATGGCAACCGCCAGAACCAGTCTCAGCCGAGCGGCCAGGCAGCCGGAGCGGGCAATTCTTCATCATCATGATGCGGCGTGGCTTCGCTATGGGAGCACCTACCTGCGCGGATTTGCCGGCACCTTCCGCTGCACCTCTACCGGGCGCTAGCCTGCGGGCGGCTTCTGGCGAGAGTCTGGCAGTCTACTGGGGTGTGGGCTGGATGCTGGCATGGGGTGTGCTGGTGATCGTGCTCGGAGCGGCGCCCGGAGTATTCGCGCAAGTCGTCGGCACGAGCCACACGCGCATCCACGATCCCGAGGCCGAAATGCAGCAAAAGTTTCTGGCCGATGCTCAGGCCGCGTTGGACGAGAAGGATTTCGCATTGGCCTCGCAGAAGTACCAGGCTTACCTTGCCAACCAGCCCGACAACGCTTACGCGCATTTTCAACTGGGATACACGTATACGGCGATGCAGCGGCCACACGATGCAAAGCGAGAGTACGCGAAGGCGGCTGAGCTGAATCCGAAAATGGAACCCGCCTTCGAGGATTTGGGCATGACGCTGCTCGACTTGAAGCAAGCGGGCGATGCGGTGGGCCCGTTACAGAGGGCGGCGGAGCTTGCCCCCACGGATGCGCACGCGAAATTTCTTGTTGGCGTCGCGCTGGAGCAATCCGGCAAGAGAGCAGACGCTGTCCCGCAATATCAGGCGGCTGAGAAGCTCGACGCGAAGGATCCGCGGATTCATGAGGCGCTCGGAAACGCGCTGATGGCAGAGAATCGGCCGGCCGATGCAGAAGCGGAATTTCGGCAGTTAATCGCCATCGAACCAGATTCAGCTCAGGCGCATTTCGGCCTTGCGCGGTGTCTGCTGGCGGAGAAGAAGCCCGCCGAGGCCGCCAGTCAGATTGACGATTACCTTAAAGAGCGTCCGAATGACGCCGATGCGCGGATCGAGGACGCCACGATCTTGATCGATGCGGCAAAATACGATGAAGCAATTGCGGAACTGGATCGCGCAGCGGCGATCAGGCCGCCGGATGCGGGCGCTTTGAATCTTCGAGCGCAGGCGTATCTCGGAGAGAAGAAGTATGATGCGGCGATTCCAGTGCTGCAGAAACTCGCCGCGCTCGATCCGAAGGATTCGCAGTATTCAGCGGTGCTGGGACATGCGTACATCGAAAAGAAAGATTACGCGAACGCAATCCGAGTTCTCGTCCCCGCGTACAAGGCGAATCCGAGTTCGAATGAAGTGCTGGCGGACATCGCTACGGCAGAGTACCAGTCGGGAAATTATCCTGCGACGCTCCAAGCAATAGAATTGCTCTCGCAGCGACGACCTTTGCCCGCGGCAGCATGGTACGTTCGCGCGAACTCATACGACAGGCTGAGACAACCGGCTCCTGCGCTGGACGCGTATCGAAAGTTTCTCGCCCTCAACACCGATTCGAGCAGCGACATGTACTTTGCCGCGACCTCGCGCGTCCGCGAACTGGAGCGCAAAGTGAAAGAGAAGAAAAGGTAAGACGCGTGAACGCCAGCCTGCGCATACTCGGACTGTGGCTAATCGTTCTTCCGGCGATTTTCGGTCACACCCATCATGAAGATCTCGCAAAGGACCAGGCGCAATTTGACAGAGAAAAAGATCCTGTTCACAAAGCGAAGATCATGGTGAAGCTCGGACGCGCGGAGTTCGACCAGATTGAGACCGACGCGACCGACAACAACCTCGGCAAGGCAATCGCGAGGACCAGGCAATATAAGGCACAGGTAGACTCCGTTTCGAAGGCGTTGGACGCCACGGGAAAGAACGCGGCGAAGCATGCGGCAGGTTTCCTGCAGTTACAAGTTTCGGTGCGCGACGCGCTCCGGCGCTTGAATAATCTTTTGGTGGGCTTGACGGCCGATGAGCAGAAGCCGTTTGTACAGGTGCGAGACAATCTCGACGTGCTGAATCGTCACCTCATGCTCGAACTCTTTCCAAGCCAGCCGAAGTAGACTGGATTTTTCTCGGGCAAGCGATTACAACAGGATCAGAAAGCGTGACGTTCAAGGGAATCAAAACCGTTAGCACGCTGTGTCTGGGATGGATGCTGGTGACAGGCGCAATATCGATTCGCGCCTCGGCCGCGCCACAGCGAACCCGGCAGGATTACTTGAGCAGCGAGGAAGCGGATAAGATTCGGGATAGTCAAAGTCCTGCGGCGCGAATCAAACTGTACGTCTCGTTCGCTGAAGATCGCCTGAAGAAATTCCAGTACGAGCAGGCGAGGACAGCGCCAGAGATGGATCATGGCGCTATTCTAAACGGCCTGTTAAACGGCTATTCGGGATGCATGAACGATGCCGCGGAAGAGATTGACGAGGCAAAGAATAAGCAGATGAACATCCACCCCGAACTGAAGCTGCTCGAATCGAAGGGCAAGGATTTCCTGACGGAACTTCAGAAGATCGATAAGGCCAAGGGGCCCAATTACGGCGATTATAACGACACGCTCGAAGATGCGATCGACGGAACGAAAGACACGATTTCCGGCGCGCGCGACGCTTTGAAGGAGATGCTGCCCGCACCGGTGCGGAGGAAACAGAATTGAAGCGAGCCGGCCATCGAGGAAGCGCGGTTCCCGGCGGTGAGCGTATTTTTCAAAGAATTTATACTCGGCTTGGCTGCGCGGGACGGCCACCGCAGTTCGTAGTTGAGTATCACCCGTATGCGGATCTGACGCACACGATCCGGCTGCGCGAGGAGACTGCGTACGTTCGGCTGTCCGACGCGTTGCGGTCGGCCCCGCGTGCCGTGATCGAAGCGACGGCGGCGATTCTGCTTGCGCGTCTTTACCGCCGTAGGCCGCCAGGAGACCTGGTCGCCATTTATAGGGAGTTTTCTTACGCGCGGTCGACGCGCCGTCGATTGTTGGCGTTTCGCCAGCGGCGTGCACGACGGGTCGAGCATCGGCCGTCGGGCGTTTACCACGATTTGGCGCCGATGTTTGATCGGCTGAACCGGCGTTATTTTCGCGAACGACTCAAGCCGCCGCGGCTCGGATGGAGCCGGCGGTCGTGGCGGACGCAGCTTGGTTGTTTCGACCCGGCGCTGAACCAGATCGTGATCAATCGGCTGCTCGATCGGCAGAACGTGCCCGAGTACGTTGTGGCATACGTGCTGTACCACGAGATGTTGCACCTGAAGCATCCGATGAAATTTGCGCGCTGCCGGCGCGAGTCGCATTCCCCACAGTTCAGGAAGGAAGAGAAGAGATTCGCCGATTTCTCCCGAGCGATGAGATTTCTGGAACGGGTGGCGCTGCCTTAGCGATTGTCTAAGAAATTGTCGAAGCGAGTGGGACTCTTGCGTGCGGCCTGCCGGGCTCCCTGACTCACGCTCTCTTTGGCCCGTCGGCTTTCTATCGCGGACCGCGCGGCGGCCATATCAACGCCACTGTGACCGGCTAGGACCCTTGCTTTTCTAGCTTTTTGATTTTATCGCGGACTTTTTTCGCGTCGGGCGCGCCGGGATAGGCTTTCAGGTACTCCTTCAGGTACTTCACCACATTGTCCGGATCGTGCTTTTTTTCGTAGCACTCTGCGAGAAGCAATCGGGGCTTTCCATAGTCCGGCCGCAGTCGCGCCGCTTCCTCCAGACGCGGAATGGCGGCGTCGGCGTCGCCTTTGTGCATGTAGAAGTCGGCGACTTCAATATCCTGCTCGGCCTGATATCGATTCTGCATCTCGAGATCGGGCTTGGCGTTCGGATTGTCATTGGGCGAGTTTGCGGCAGCTTGTGTTGTAGACGAACTGGAGTAGCCGGGTTGGGCTGGCGGCGCAGGTTGCTGTTTCTGACTCTGCGTCTGCTTTTCGTTCGACTGCACTGACGCCGATCGTGCCGCCTTTGCACCCAGGAGCCCAAGGCTTAAGAAGGCACCGATGAGCAGAGCTGAAAAGTAGGATATCCGAAATCGCATTTGGCGCACCGTAGCCTCCTTTCGATTCGACGTTCGCCACCGCAGACTCGTTGCCCGTCCGCGTCCTGCCGCTGGCCATGTCCGCGGACGGCATCACGCATCACCCTAGCGTATTATTGTAAGGCGCATTTATGGAACTGAAAGACAAAGTCGCGGGTTTGCCCACGCAGCCAGGCGTGTACCTGTTCAAGGACGCGGCCGACACCATCCTGTACGTGGGTAAGGCGCGGTCGCTGAAATCGCGCGTGAGATCGTACTTCCTCGAATCCAGGTGGATTGACGCAAAGACCGGTTCGCTCGTCCGCGAGATCGCCGACCTCGACTACATCATCGTTGACAACGAAAAAGAGGCGCTTGCGCTCGAGAACAATCTGATCAAGCGGTACCAGCCAAAATTCAACATTTTGCTGCGCGACGACAAAACCTATCCCTATATCAAGTTCACCGCATTTGAGAAGTATCCACGCGTTTACGTGACGCGGCGCCTGACGCGCGACGGCTCAATTTATTTTGGACCTTATTTCCCCGCGAGCTTGGCGTACCGGTTGGTGCACCTGATCCACAAACATTTTCGTGTGCCCTCCTGTAGCGTCGACCTGGCGCGCTTTCACCCGCGGCCCTGTTTGCAGTACTACATTCACCGGTGCCTCGCGCCATGCGTGGAATCATTCGTTACAGCTGAGCGATACGCCGAAGCGGCGCGCGACGTAAAGCTGTTCCTCGAGGGGCGCGGCAAAGACCTGTCGCGGAGCCTCGAAGAGAGGATGGAGCGCGCCTCCACCGACGAGCGCTTCGAAGAGGCGGCAGGGTATCGCGATTTGCTGCGCACGCTCGCCGAAATGGAAGAACGGCAGAAGATCGCCGCTGCCTCGGGTGATGATACCGACGTGCTTGGCTGGTACGCGGAACCGCCGCAGGCTGCCGTCAATTTGTTCCATTTGCGCGGCGGACGCGTGGTCGACCGGCGCGATTTTTATTGGGAGAACCTCGAAGAGTTCGACCCCTTGGAGTTCCTGCCGTCCCTTCTGAAGCAGCTTTACCTCGATTCGGCCTATTTCCCTCGCTATATTCACACGCCCATCGACTTCGAAGAGCGCGAGTTGTTGGAAGAGGTGCTGACCGAGGCCGCCGGACATCGCGTCGAGATTATGAATCCGCAGCGGGGGCAGAAGCATGCGTTTCTCGAACTGGTGGAAAAAAACGCGAAGCATTCGTTCGTGCAGCGTTTCCGCGTCCTCAAGCCGACCTCGAAGGCGATTGCCGAGGCACTGGAATCCGCGCTGCTGCTTTCCGAGCCGCCGAAGCGGATCGAATGCTTCGATATTTCGCACATCCAGGGATCGGACACGGTCGCGTCGATGGTGGTGTGGGAAGACGGGCGGATGAAGAAGTCCGATTATCGCAAATTCATCATTCGTGGAGCGGAAATGCCGGAAGGCGCGGAAAAGACGGCCGGGCTTCTGCGCGACGATTTTGCCAGCATGCGTGAAGCAGTGGAACGGCGTTACCGGCGTTTGCAGGAGGAAGGAAAGCCGATGCCGAGCCTGATCCTGATCGACGGCGGCATCGGGCAGCTTCATGCCGCAGCGCAGGCGCTCGACAAGCTCGAAATTATCAATCAGCCTGTTGCCAGCATCGCGAAGAAGGAAGAAATTCTGTATCTGCTCGGGCGTGAGGACGAGCCGATTGTTCTCGACAGGCACTCACCGGTGTTGCACTTGATTCAGCAGATTCGCGACGAGACGCACCGGTTCGCCGTGACGTTCCACCGCCAGCGGCGGTCCAACCAGCGCCTGCGAAGCTCGCTGACCGAAATCCCCGGAGTGGGTGAACGCACCGCGCAGAAATTGTTGCGGCGCTTCGGCAGCGTGGCGCGGTTGCGGCAGTTGACGATTGATGACTTGGGTGCGGCGCTGTCTCGCGCACAGGCGCAGCGCGTTTTCGAAGCGTTGCGCGGATCCGATTCTGACAACCCGAATAGCGAAGCAGGGCAAGTTTTATAAGCTGGGGCTGATGGTATTGCGCCCTGTTTTTGTGTCGAGCTTCCAGCAACTCTCGGATCTGGCGTTCGCATGCAGCTTGATCGATGATGCCGACGGACGTCGCGGCAATCTTGCCGTCGCGGTCGATCAGGAAGCTCATAGGCATCGCATCGAGGCCGTATGGCTCTGCCACTTGTTTGCTGCCGATGACCACCGGGTAGTTGACTCTTTCATTCGCAATGAACGGCCGAACGGCTTTCCAGCCGTCATCATCCATGGAAATGCCAATCACAGTAAAACCGCGATCCTTGTACGTCTTCTGGAACTGAATCAGCCACGGAATCTCCATCGTGCATCCGTGGCACCACGTGGCCCAGAAATTCAGCAGAACCACTTTTCCTTTGTAGCCCGACAGCCGAAGGTTAGCACCCGTGGCATCCTGCAGCGCGAAATCGGGCGCACTCTGACCATCTTTCAGCGCCTTCACGTCCGCGGATACGTGGCCGATGTTGATGATCTGCGAGCCCATCCACAGGCGCTCGGCCGCGTGCCGCGTGTTCGGCAGCGCCGCGACCAGTGCCAGCAGTACTGAGGTCGCAATGGCTGTGATTGCGACCGTGCGCGATTTGTGAGTGCGATCCTTTTCCCGCAACCGAATCAGCGCATGCTCTGTATTCGCTCGCCAGTCGGCGGTGGGCGCCAACTCCGCGAAACGGCGGTCAACCCATTCACTCACGTCGATTCGGTCATCGTTTGCCATATCGTCTGATGTACTCCTTTCGGAAAGCGTGCTGCGCTCTAGCAAGCAAGGTGCCGATGGAGGCGGGATTCAGAGCAAGTGCGGACGCCATTTCGTCGTAGCTCAGTTCGTTGGCGCGCAGGAGCAACAGTTCCGCATCGCGCTTGTTGACCCCGGCCAGAACAGCGCGGACACGCTCTTTTTCTTCTGCCGTGGTTCGCAGGTCTTCGGGCGTTGGCGTGTGGTTGGCAAATTGGAAGAGGCTTTCGTATCGCGAGCGGCGCGCCTGCCGGCGCAGGTCGTCGATTGCTTTGCGAACGGCCACTCGGTGCAACCACGCCTCAGGTTTGTCCATCTCGCCTGAGTTGATTCGCCAAAACTTCAGGAACACCTCGATAGCGAGATCTTCAGCCCGTGCGGCGTCACGAATAACGCTGGCGATTACTCGAGCGATCCGCGGATATTGCGCGCGAAATAGCCGGTCAAACTCGCCCGGTGCGCTACTTGCCGCCGGACGTTCCAGTGCCTGCGTTTCCACGTCCGCCGCTTCTGTGCTCAAATCTCTCCCTCGCTATCTGCAATAACGCCGGTCGCGGCATAACTGTGACACCTTTCTCGGTTTCCGTTGATTGTGCCGGACGGTCGCCGAGGATAGAATGCCGGGATGGTTGGACTACCAGAGCGAACCGAAGCGGCCCCGTACTATTTCACCTATATCGACCGAATCACCGATCCCGACGTCGTCGGCGAACTTGAGGCGCAACTGAAGAGCTTTCCCCCGTTCCTGCGCGGAATTTCGGACGAGAAATCGCTTTATCGCTACGCACCGGATAAATGGAGCATTCGCGAGACGATTGGCCATATCAATGACGCCGAACGCTTATTTGCGTTCCGCGCACTTTGGTTTGCGCGGATGTTTGATGCGCCGTTGGCGAGTTTCGACCAGAACGTCGCCGTCAATGCAGCGAAGGCGGACCATTGTTCCTGGGCGAGCCACATCGACGAATTTGCGGCCATCCGATCGGCCACGATCTCCCTTTTTCGCAATCTTCCGAACGAGGCCTGGATGAGGAAGGGAACTGCGAGCGAGAACACGTTCACAGTTCGCGCGCTTGCATACGTGATCGCCGGTCACGTGGTGCACCATCGATCGATCCTTGAAACGCGCTATTTGCAACTGCAAAGCGCGCGCTCGGCAGGCTAACGACGAAGTCATAGCGTTACTCCACCAAGTGCGGCCTGCTTGCTGCGCTATAGTGGGTGTGCTACCGTTATTCATAGACTAGCTGCTGCGGGCATCCTATCTGCCGCAAGCAGGGTTTCGGAGGTCCGGAATGAGCAATGGTGGAAGCTCGAAGTTCAGTTTCTTCCTGGTTGGTCTCGGCATTGGCGCGTTGATGGGAATCCTGTTTGCTCCCAAATCCGGCGAAGAGACGCGCGAGTTTCTTTCGTCAAAGGCGGACGAAGGGCGCGATTACGCACAGAGAAAGGCACGAGAGCTTCGTGAACGCGCCGACGATCTGCTCGCGCGCGGCAAGGACGTAGTTTCCAAACAGAAGGACGCCATTTCTTCAGCTGTCGACGCAGGGAGAGAGACGTACAAGCGCGAGAGCAAGATTTCCTGAGCCTCAGGTGGTGCGCACATGTCGGGATGGGTCGAAGCGTTCATCGTAATCGCGGGGCTGGCAGTTCTTCTGCAGGCCGTCGTCCTGCTGGTGATGGCCGTTCAGATGAAATCGTCCGTCGAGCGGCTGCTGAAAATCACGAACGATCTGCACGGCCGCATCGATCCGATTCTCACGCGCACGGCGCGGATTCTCGATGACTCCGAGGATCGTATTTCAAGCATTATGGGCGACGCGGCGGAAATTACCCGTATCGCGCGCGGTCAGGCGCAGAAAGTCGATCGCGTGTTTACCGAAGCGGTCGAACGGCTCCGGTTGCAGGTGATTCGCACCGACCAAATTCTTACCGGCACCCTCGAAGTGATCGAAGACGCGGGATCGAAATTCCGTCGAAGCGTATGGATGCCGGTTCAGCAGGCGTCCGCGCTGCTAAAAGGCCTGAAGGCGGGGCTTGAGTTCCTGCGCTCCTCGAATCGGCCCAAATCCGACGCTGTCCAGCAGGACGAAGAACTCTTCATCTGACACAGGTTGTCTCCAACTCTTCTTTCTGTAGCAGTGTTCTCTCGCGGAGACGGGCCTCTTTGCAACGGCCCCGTGTACTTTCCTCGTTACCGGATCCATCCGCCGCCTAGGACGCGTTCACCTAAATAAAAAACCGCGGCTTGCCCCGGTGTAATGGCGCGTTGCGGCTCTCGGAATGTGACGCGTGCACTGTCGTCCGGCAAACGCTCGATCGTAGCGTCCGCCGCCTCGTGGCGATGGCGGATACGAACGCACGCTTCGATGGAGTCCGGCGGCGTCGCGAATGCGATCCAGTTTACGTTACGGACTTCGCACGTTGTGCCGTGCAGCGCCGCATCCTCGCCAACGACCAAACGATTCCGCGCGCGCTCGATTTCGACGACATATGTGGCGCGTCCCGTCGCAAATCCCAGGCCTCGCCTCTGTCCAACCGTATAGTGGCGCAGACCGTTGTGGCGCCCGAGCACCTCTCCGGACATCGACACGATGTCGCCGGGTTCATCCGCAAGCGGCGTACGCTGTTCCTGAAAGTAGCCTTCGATAAAGCGCACATAATTGCCGCTTGGCACGAAACAGATCTCCTGGCTTTCCGGCTTTTCGGCAACGGGAACGGCGAGGCCCCGCGCGATCTCGCGTACTTCCTGCTTGGTTAGCTCGCCTAGAGGGAATTCGGCTCGTGAAAGCTGCTCTTGCGTGAGACCGAACAGAAAATAGGACTGGTCCTTGCTCTCATCGCGAGCACGTAGTAGTTCATGGCGAGCAGTGTCTGGATTGTAGCGTATGCGCGCATAGTGACCTGTTGCGATTTTTACAGCGCCGATCTGGCGAGCCGTCGAGAGCAACTGATCGAACTTTACGTGGTTGTTGCACAGCGTGCAGGGAATCGGCGTGCGCCCTTCCAAATAGTCATTCGCGAACGGCCGGATTACGGTTGCTTCAAACTCTCGTTCAAAGTTGACGACGTAAAAAGGAAACCCGAAGTGTTCGGCTACCCGCCGCGCGTCATATACGTCGTCCGGGGAACAACACCGATGCTGTGTTGCGCCGCCGTCCTGAAGTTGCGGCAAGCGGCGATGATTCCACAGTTGCATCGTCAGGCCGACGATCGATTGGCCGCGCCGGTGAAGCATCGCCGCAACCGTCGAGCTATCAACGCCGCCACTCATGGCCACGGCAAGCCGCGCCTGGCATCCTGCGTCCGCCTGAGCGGTCGGGCCAGCCCTGTTCTCGATTTGGATTGCGTTTTGCATCTGTACCGAAGATCAACGCGCGGGCACGGTCCGCGCGCGCGCATCGTTTACTGCTATCTGTGAACGAGGCGAGAGCGAGCGAAGCCGTTCGACGACACGCGGGATCACTTTAACCGCCGCCTCGATCTCATCTGCGGTCGTGTCGCGGCCGAGACTAAAGCGCAGAGTTGACCGCGCTTCATCATCGGAAAGGCCTATCGCAGTCAGCACGTGTGATGGTTCAACGCTGCCCGAGGAGCAGGCCGCGCCTGTCGAGCACGCGATACCCTCCAAATCGAGCGCGATCAGAAGCGCTTCGCCGCCCGCGCCAGTGAATGTGATATTCGTCGTATTGCAGACGCGCTGCGCGCGGCTTCCGTTGACCTGAGCGTTTGGGATCGAATCGAGCAGTGCCGCTTCGACCCGATCTCGCAGCGCGGAAATCCGCGCAGTGTCCTCGTCAAGATGGGTTCGGGCAAGCTCAGCAGCCTTCCCGATTCCGACGATTCCGGCAACATTCTCCGTTCCAGGGCGGCGGTCACGTTCGTGATGGCCGCCGAAAAACAGCGGTTCGAGCGGCGTGCCAGGACGCACGTACAGCGCGCCTACCCCTTTAGGGCCGTAAAATTTGTGCGCGGAAATCGAGAGCAGATCAACTCCCAGCCGATTCACATCGGTCCGCAGCTTGCCCGCAGATTGCACGGCATCGCAATGACAGTAAATGTCCGCTTCGGCTGCGATCCTGCCGATTTCTTCGATGGGCTGAATCGTGCCAATTTCATTATTGGCATGTATTACGCTGATCAAAATGGTGTGCGGAGTGATCGCTCGCCGGACGTCCTGCGCGTCAACGACTCCATTTGAACGGGCGTCCACGTAGGTAACATCAAGGCCGCGGCGTTCGAGTTCCTGGCACGCATTCAGAACGGCATGATGCTCGATCGCGGTAGTGATCACATGCTTTTTAGGCGGTGCTGATACGGCAGACACCAGCCCCAGCAGCGCCAGGTTGTTGGCTTCCGTGCCGCCACCGGTGAATACGATCTCCGCTGGATTTGCGCCGATCAGCGCGGCAACCGACTCGCGCGCCCGGTCAACTGCGGCCCGCGCGTGCTGGCCGGCCGAATGGATCGAGCTCGCGTTCCCAAACGTGCCTTGCATGCAGGGAAGCATCGCCTCCAGGACTCGCGGGTCCAGCGGCGTCGTAGCGTTGTAGTCGAGATAGATCATCGCGTTCAATGGCACACTCGGACCCTAATCCGATCCGATATGCCTTGAATACTCAGGTTAATGGCTGCGTTCAGCGCGGTCAAGTAAGTGGCGCAGAAGAGGCGGCCTCATCACAACCCGCGTACCGCGGAGCGCAGTCTCCGCGACGCTGGGCCGCCGTTAACTTGACGCCCTCTGCGTCAAGCTGCTACGGTGCGAAGCCGATGCGAAGGTCCGTTCGACATTACTTGGTGCTCCTCATCGCCGTGCTTGTGGTGGCCTTTTTCCTCTACAAGTTCAGGGATTCGATTGCGATCGAGGGTTTTCGTTGGTCCGCCGTAGCTGCAGCATTGCGCCGCGCGCGCGTTGATTTGCTGCTGTTTAGCCTGCTGGCGATTTACGGATGTTATGCCGTCCGAGCGTTGCGCTGGATTCGATTTTCGCGCATTTTGTACGCTGGGCGTGAACGACACTTCGCAAAACATTTCTGGAATGTTTACGCGGCGACGCTGATGGGCTTCTCTTGCACCTTTTTGTTGGGACGTGCCGGTGAGCCAATTCGTCCCGTTCTGATTGGCAAGAAGGAATCACTGCCGATTTCGTCGATGTTCGGCGTTTATGTTCTCGAGCGGATTTTCGACATGGCGGCGACCGCAGTTCTTGCTGGTGCGGCGCTGCTCCTGTGGAAGCGAAGTGGATCGCCAGGTTCGGCGGCACATTTGCTCTCCGAAGCCCGTTCGGCGGGAATCATATTGCTGGCGCTACTCGTGGTCGCGATTGTTTTTCTGATTTATTTTCGACTTCACGGTTCGACATGGTTGTCGCGCCGGCTGGAAAATGCGAAGTGGCGGACCGGCTGGCGGCAAAAGCTCGCAGTCTTGCTCGAGGGTTTCGGGAAGGGCCTGCAGGGTATTCGCACAACGAGCGATTTGTGTGTTCTGATTCTCTATACGGCGATTCACTGGGTCGGTGTGGTTTTCGTTTATCTGTGGGTCGCGCACGCCTTTGGCCAGGCACTCGCCCAGATAACCTTCGCCGGCGCGCTTCTCCTGCTCGCGTTTACGATGGTAGGCTCGGCCGTGCAGCTTCCGGGTGTCGGCGGAGGCGCACAGCTCGCCACATTCCTTGTGCTGACGCTGATTTTCGCGATAAAAGATGCGCCGGCCGCTACGATGTCGATCGTTGTGTGGTTGATCGGCTTCGCGGGTTGCTGCATCGTGGGCTTGCCGTTGCTGTTTCACGAGGGATGGTCGATGGGAGATCTGCGCCGAATAGCGCAGCAGGAAGAGCGAGCGGGAGCGGCTGTTTTGCTCGACGAAGCAGCCGGCAACAGCGGCAAGGGTCCCCTTGCGCGCAAGTCCGTGATATCGGGAGATGAAGGTTCGTGAGATGTCCTTTCTGCGGGCACCTCGATGACAAGGTAATCGATTCGCGCGAAGGTCGTACCGGCGATTTGATTCGCCGGCGCCGCGAATGCCTGAAGTGTGCGCGGCGGTTCACCACTTACGAGCGCATCGACGAAATTCCCTACATGGTGATCAAGAAGGACGGTCGCCGCGAGAAGTTCGAACGCCAGAAGATTCTGCAGGGATTGCTGAAAGCATGTGAAAAACGGCCGGTAGCCGTGCCGAAGCTCGAAGCAATTGTCGACGAGGCCGAGGCGTTCGTCAGCGAAGCGACCGACCGCGAGCGCACGACCACAGAAATCGGCGAACTGCTGATGAATCGGTTGAAGAAGCTCGACAAGGTAGCCTATGTTCGCTTCGCGTCCGTCTACCTCGATTTCAAGGACGTGAAGGAATTCATGGACGAGCTCAAGGGCCTGCTAAAGGATCGCGTTAAGAAATAGCACCCCATTTTGTTGAGACATGGTGTAACGGTTATCGCGTTAGAGACACGAACTAGGTCAAACCGCGGTGTGGCACTGCGGTGGTTTGAGGCCCACGACTCGGCTCGAATGAGCCAACCGGCTACTTCACTTTCAGGACGACGAGGGTGCGATCGTCGAACGGATGCTGCCCGCCGGAGAAATTGTGGACTTCCTCTAATATGTGGTCGGCAATTTGGTCTGCTGACGCGCCTTGCTTCTTCACGATAAGCTGCCCCAAGCGCTCGTGTCCGAAGAATTCGCCGGCAGAATTCTGCGTGTCGCCGATCCCATCGGAGTGGAACACGAGGATGTCGTTCGGGTCCAACAGGAACGATCGCTCGTCGTAACTCACGTCTTCAAAAATGCCAAGAGGAAATCCTTCCAGACGCAGCTTCTCGCAGCGGTCGTGATGAAGCAAAAAGGGCTGCTCCTGGCCGGCGTTGGCGATACGCAGCCGCCGGCGCCCGCGATGCCACGTGGCAAAGCACAAAGTCATGAACCGGCCGGCGATCAGCCGTTCGCTTAAGAAACCATTGACAGCGTGAAGCATGTTTGCCGGACGCGGCTTCTGAACGCCTAGGCTCCGCAGCGTCCCGATCCCGACGGCACCATACAATGCTGCTGCGCTGCCTTTACCGCTGACGTCGCCGACGGCGATGCCCAGTTCCTGCGGACCGTAACGAAGAAAGTCATACATGTCACCGCTCAGCTCACGCGACGAGACGACGCGCGCGGCGATTTCGAGGCCATACTCCGGACCCGGAACGAGCGGCAGCAACGCCCCTTGAATCCGGCGGGCCGCGTTCAGGTCGCGCTCCATGCGCGTTTCATCGCGCCGGACTTGCTCGTACAGATTTGCGTTCTCGATTGAAATAGCAAGATGCGATGCGAGAATCGAAAGCACCTGTACGTGCTCCGGCGTGAAGTAGTTCTCCTGTACGCTTTCAAGATCCATCACCCCGATGACGCGATCCTTGTAAATCATCGGCACCGCCAGTTCCGAGCGTGTTTCGGGATTTAGTTTGATATACCTCGGATCCAGGCGCACATCCGGCACGGCAATTGGCCTTCGCAATGTGGCCGCCGCGCCGACGACGCCCTCGTGCGGCGAGACTGCAAACTTTTCCTGCATGCTTTGGCCGAACTTTACGTTCACCCGGTGGCGAAATACATTGTCCACAGGGTCGTATAGAAGAATGCTGAAGATCTGATAATCGATCAGTTGCTTCGTCAGCGAGGCTGCTCGGCGCAGCACCTCTTCCACCTGAAGCGTGGAACTCGTTTCCCGCGCAACTTCATTCAGCAGCAGAAGGGTTTCCGCCTGCCTTCGTGTGTTCTCGAACAGCCGTGCGTTCTCGACGGCCGTTCCAATGCGGCTGGCCACCAGTGTCAAAATGTTTTGCTGGTCAGGAGTGAAGTAGTCTTCGTGGCTGCTCTCGATGTCGAGTACGCCCACCGTGCGTCCCCGCGCGATTAGTGGGACGGCAAGTTCGGATCGCACCGAATCAAGCGCGTTTAAGTACCGCCGATCTTTCGTGACATCGCCCACGCGGACCGCCTGGCCGGTCGTAATGGCCGCGCCGATGATCCCGTCACCGATCGGGACCCGCCAGTGCTCGACCACTTCGGGCCGGTGTCCAATGGCGAAACGGAAGTAAAGCTGATTCGTTCCTTCCTCCTGGAGCAGCACCGCGAATATCTCGTACTCGATCAGACGTTTGATTTGCCGCGCTGCCGTCCTCAGTACCTGATCGAGGTCCAGCGACGCATTGATCTCCTGAACGAGCTCCGCCAGGATCGCCACCGTGTCGGCGGAGATTTCGGTTTTCGAGTTGAGTTCAGTTGAGTCCACGTGAATCGAACGCACTCACTTGTCGGGCCGTCCAACCGTGCACATACACTCTTGCCGCTGCGAACGGCCAAATCCGAATTCAAAGTGCTCGCGTGGTACGGTTTCGAAGTCACATTATATCAGTCGCAACGCACTGCAACGTCGTTTGGACACCAGAAAGAAACCACGCGCCAGCCTTGCAACGCGTGAAGGTGCGGATTGTGGCTGGTCGTTTTGACGGCGAATGAAAAGCACTTATACTTGTGCGTTCAGCCTGCTTGCAATCGATTGAGTGAGGAGAGTGGAATGCAGAGCAATCATGGTGCTGACGCACCGCCAAACCCGGCAGTCGTACTCGAAAATCTGCAGGGTTTCCAGCGCACCGCCGCGCTCAAAGCTGCGATCGAACTGGATCTTTTCAGGGCAATAGGGCAGAGCCATGGCGATGTTGCTTCAATCGCGCGCCATGCGCGCTCTTCCGAACGCGGTATTCGCATTCTTTGCGACTACCTGGTGATTATGGGCATTCTCCAGAAAGTGAACGGCAGGTACGAGCACACGCCTTCGAGCGCCGCCTTCCTTGATCCCTCGTCGCCAAGTTGCATAGCTTCCATTGCGACCTTTATTGGCAATCCCAATTTGCGCGAGCCATACGACCATCTGGCCGAAATCGTGCGAACCGGCAAAACTACGCTTCCCGGCGACGGCAGCGTCGAGCCCGAAAATCCCATCTGGGTCGTGTTCGCTCGCAACATGGCTCCCATGATGGCGCCGCTTGCCGGGCCCTTGGCACAGATCGCGCTCAACGGTCGAAGCGGTCCACTAAAAGTGCTGGACATCGCGGCAGGGCACGGATTGTTCGGGATCGAACTAGCGAAGCAAAATGCACAAGCGCGAGTGACGGGCCTCGATTGGGCTCCTGTATTGCAAGTCGCGCTCGAAAATGCCCGCAAAGCGGGAGTGGAAGCTCGCTACGAAACGCTGCCCGGCAGCGCTTTCGCCGTTAACTTCGGGGGTCTCTACGATGTGGTCTTGCTGACGAATTTCTTGCACCATTTCGACGTTGAAACGTGTGTCGGAATGCTGAAGAAAGTGAAAAGTTCGCTCAAAGCCGGGGGGACGGCGGCAACGCTGGAGTTTGTCCCCAATGATGATCGAGTCTCGCCGCCGATGGCCGCGGGCTTTAGCATGACCATGCTCGCTTCGACCCCCGCTGGAGATGCCTACACCTTTCGCGAACTCGCGGATATGTACGGGCGCGCCGGATTCAAGGACATCGCGGCACACCCGATTCCGATGAGTCCGCAAACGGTTGTAACAGGGCGGAGTTAATATAGGGCGGTCTCTGCTCGTTCAGGGTGAGCGTCGTCAACTTTTTCTTTGGGCTGCAGCTGTGCGCGCTTCTTCGATGATCTTTACGCTCGCGCTCGCACCAATGCGTGTCGCGCCCGCTTCTACCATTCTTTTCAGGTCCTCGAACGTGCGGATGCCGCCTGCGGCTTTCACGCCCATTTCGGGCCCAACTGCTGCACGCATCAGCCGCACATCGTCGACGGTTGCGCCGCCTGGGCCAAAGCCGGTCGACGTTTTCACAAACTCAGCGCCCGCGTTTTGCGCCGCGCGACAAGCGTCCTGTTTTTCGCCATCGGTCAACAGCGCGCATTCGAGAATCACTTTGCAGACGCTCCCGCCATGGTGGCACGCGTCGACTACACCGCGAATATCGTCTTCAAGCGCGGCATAATCGCCCGATTTCAGCGCGCCGATATTGATCACCATGTCGATCTCGCGCGCTCCAAGCCCTATCGATTGTTCCGTCTCGTAGATTTTCACTTGCGGCGGTGTCGCTCCTAGGGGGAATCCGGCCACGGTACACACATGGACGTTGCTTCCACGCAGTACGTCAGCGGCCTGTGCGACATTCGTCGGGTTAACGCAAACCGTTGCGAACCCGTATTTCAGCGCTTCTTCAGAGATTCGACGGATGTCGTCGCGGCTCGCCTCGGGTTTCAACAAAGTATGGTCGATCAGCCTTGCGACATCCTCCGGTTCAAACTTTGCATTCACGCGGTTGTGCTCCAAATCGTGAATCGCACCGAGCTGCACTAGGTTGTCGGGAGAGTGAGCACGCAGACATCCTTCAAATTGCGAAAACGCTCTGCGTAATCCAGGCCGTATCCGACAACGAACTCGTTCGGAATCGAAAACCCGACGTAATCGCCTTTCACTTGTTGCAATCGCCGCGATGGCTTGTCGAGCAGGGCGGCGACTCGCAACGTTTTTGGCTTGCGTTGCTGCAGGATGCGCAGCAAGTAACTGATCGTCAGCCCCGTGTCGAGAATGTCCTCCACCAGGATCACATTCAGTCCAGCGATGCTGCTGTCGAGATCCTTCTGGAGCCGCACCTGACCCGAAGATTCCTTGCCCTTGCCGTAGCTCGATACGGCGATGAAATCGAGCGATGTCTCAAGATCGATCTCGCGAACCAGGTCGGACAGAAAAATGCACGCGCCTTTCAGCACGCCGACCAGATGGACGCGCTCCCCGGGGAAATCCTTCGTAATCTCGCGCGCCACTTCGCGCACGCGTTTCTGAATCGCTCCGTTGCGAATCAGCACCTTCAGCTTTTCACCGGAAGGGGTTTCGCGCTGCGATGTTCCTCCGCGCGTCGCTGCTTTCCGAATCGCCACAACGCTCATCAGCGTTCGCCCCAGCGTAGTTTGCTGCGCAGGATCTCGAAATACGTTTTGCCGGCCGGCCTCACCAATCTCACTTTGCTCTCAGCGCGGGTGACTGTCACCCGATGATTGAGTCCGAGCTGCGCGCCAGTCTGTCCGTCCAGCGTCAAATAGACTGGCTCGTCCGCCGCGGAAAAATCCACGCTAACCTGCGAAGTGCCGGGAATCACGAGGGGGCGGTTGGTCAACATATGGGGACAGATGGGAGTGACGATAAGCACGTCGAGATCGGGATGTACGATCGGTCCGCCGGCAGCGAGAGAGTATGCTGTCGATCCGGTCGGGGTAGAAACGATCAGTCCGTCGGCGCGATAGCGGCCAACGTGGTTTTGATCGACATAAACGTCGAAGTCAAGCATCCGCGCCATTGCGGATTTATTGACCACCGCGTCGTTCAGCGCGAGATGCGGGCCAGCTACCTGTCCATCGTGAGAAATCGTTGCTTGCAGCGTCATGCGGTCGCTTGTGCGGTAATCTCCGGCAATCACTCTGTCGAGGACGGGATAAAGCTCGTCGAGTGTGACGCTAGTCAGGAATCCCAAAGCACCAAGGTTCACTCCCAGGACGGGAATGCTGTGGCCGCGCAAGGCGCGCGCCGCGGAGAGCAACGTTCCATCGCCGCCGAGCACCAAAAGCAGATCAATCTTGTCTGCAAGTGCTTCACGCGGAATTCCGTCGACGCCTGCGTCGATGCAACTACTCGTCTCAACGTCAACCAAAGCCTCGATTTTGTGTTCGCGCAACCACGCGAGCAGCGGTGGAACAACGCTGCAGACGACGTCCTTGATCGGCTTGCATGCGATGCCGACTTTTCGAATCATAGTCACGCGGATTCTACTTTATTCGCGCTTGCGGGCGTGGAGAAAAAACTCCAGATTGCCTTTTGCACCCGGGACGCGACTAGGTCGCACGCCGATAACGTCAAAACCACATTGCTTTGCGCTCTCGGTTACGCGACCGACCGCTTCATCGTGAAGAACGGGGTCGCGAACGATCCCGCCTTTTCCAATCTTGCGTTTTTCCAACTCGAATTGCGGCTTTATCAGGATGAGGCAATCGGCCGCCGGCGCCGCAACACTCGCAATGGCTGGCAGGATCTTGGAAACCGAGATGAACGACACGTCCGCAGTGATAAACGATGGCGAATCGGGAATGTCGCTTGGTTTCAGGTATCGTGCGTTGCGCTCAACGGGAATCACACGCGCGTCCTGTCGCAACTTCCAATCCAGCTGAGCAGCGGTCACGTCGACTGCATAAACTCTGGCGGCGTCATTTTGTAGCAGACAGTCGGTGAAGCCGCCGGTCGAGCTGCCTACATCGAGGCAGACGCGTCCTTGCGGTGGAAGCTGAAAGTCCTCGAGCGCGCCTTCCAGTTTCAGCCCTCCGCGCCCAACGTAGCGCAGGGTGTTCCCAACGATGTCGATTGCCGCTTTGCGAAAAAGCTGGGTTCCAGGCTTAGTTGCGGGCTGTCCGTCCACGCGTACCTGCCCCGCAAGCAGCAGCGCCTGCGCTTTTTCGCGCGAAGGCGCCAGCCCGCGCTCGACGAGCAGCACGTCGAGCCGCACTTTGTCGGATTGGATCTTTTTTGAAATGTGCGGAGCCTGCAAACGGCGAACTGCCATATGGGTATCTGTGTCTCGCGCTATGCGCGGGCTTCGCTAGACCAGTGTTCCTGACTCGCAGGTGAACGTGAACGTTACACTTCATTTCGGCTACGAACGCCGCGCAACGAGATATTGTGCGAGGGCACGCAGATTGTTCGCGCGTTCACCGTAACACGCGAGTTCGCTCAACGCCTTGGCCTCAAGGTCCGCTGCGATGGTACGCGACCTCTCCAGCCCGTAAAGCGCCGGATACGTTGCCTTCTGCTGCGCCTGATCTTTGCCTGCCGTCTTTCCCAGCGATTCTGACGATTCCTCTACATCGAGAATGTCGTCCACTACCTGGAACGCCCAGCCGATATTTTCTCCGAATCGCGCCAGCGACTCCACGTCATGGTCGCTCGCACCCCCGGCAATCGCGCCGGCCACCACCGATCCGCGAATGAGCGCGGCAGTTTTGCTGCGATGAATATATTCTAGCCCGGCCGCATCGACGGACTTGCGGTCCGCCTCGACATCCGCCACTTGGCCGCCAACCATGCCATTCACGGTCCCTGCCGCCCCGCCAATTGCGGCGATAATGCGGACGCGTCGTGCGGATTCCACCGGAGCCTTCGCCAGCGTTTCAAAGGCGAGCGTCAGAAGCGCGTCGCCCGCAAGAATCGCCATCGCTTCGCCGAACACTTTATGGTTTGTCGGCTTACCGCGGCGAAGATCGTCATTATCGAGCGCGGGCAAATCGTCATGGATGAGCGAATACGTGTGAATGAATTCGAGGGCGCATCCCACATCGACTGCGGCCGTCACGTCGTCCGCGAACATTCGCCCCGATTCGATGCATAAGACGGGGCGCAGTCGCTTGCCTCCGGCAAAAACGCTGTAACGCATGGCGCGATGAATCGACGGCGGACGCGTGTCCTCCGATGGAAGAATTCGCTCAAGAGCTTTTTCGACAAGCAATCGATCGGCTTCGAAGAAATCGGGGAGCGTCATGCGTGAGGGTGTCGCAACGTGGTTTAGCGAACGAGACTGCGTTCTACGACCCTTCTTCTTCCGCTTCGAATGGGGCTGGAGCGATCTTTCCGTCCGCCTTCTTCAACAGGATCTCAACTTTACCTTCCGCTTCTTCCAGTCTGTTTTGACACTCGCGCGAGAGCTTTACGCCTTCCTCGAACAGGGCCATCGCCTCATCGAGAGAAAGGTCGGCGCCTTCCAGGCGCTTGACGACTTCCTCGAGACGCGCCAAAGATTTCTCAAATTCGCCTTTGCGCTGCGGTTCGACCGTCTTATTGGGCACGGAATTCAACAAAACCTCCGGGTTCCGGGGGCGGACGCTGCATTCTAGCGCACGTCAGAGAGCCTCAACAATGCCGATCTGCTTCTCGTTCGAGTGCAGCCGAATAGGCAATGTCCGCGACGAGAGCGAATATGAGTAGAAAAATTCGCGGTTCTGCGTTTTCAGCCACTTACGATCGGGTTCTATTCGAGCGTATTTGCGAGTGGACATCGACAGGGGAGGGAACCTGAACGGTTATAGGTCGCGGCGGCCTTCCATGGCCTTCAGCATGGTCACTTCATCGGCGTACTCAAGGTCGGAGCCGACCGGAATGCCCATGGCGATGCGCGTGACACGCACGCCGAGCGGCTTGATCAGCTTCGAAAGATAGACCGCCGTCGCCTCGCCTTCCGCGGTTGGGTTCGTGGCGACGATGATCTCCTCCACCGTGCCACCCTTGAGTCGTTCGATCAGGCTCTTGATCTTCAGCTGATCCGGACCGATGCCTTGCAGGGGAGAGAGCGCGCCGCCCAGAACGTGATACAGTCCGTTGAACTGGCGCGTCTTTTCGACCGCTTGAATATTCGTGGCGTCTTCTACAACGCAGATCAGCTTTCGATCGCGAGATGAACTCGCGCAGAAGATGCAGGGATCCTGGTCCGTAACGTTGTTGCAGACGGAACATTCGCGAATTTTTTCTTTCGCTTCACGAATCGCGTCGGCCAATCCAAGCGCGCGCGCGCGGTCGGCGCGCAACAAATAAAACGCGAGACGCTGAGCGGTTTTCTGTCCAATGCCCGGCAGATGCTTCAACTCGTCAATCAAACGCGTGATGGAAGGCGCAAAATCAGGCATGCGTTCTCTTCACGGCCGGAAGGCCCGCCATCGGAAAGCGGTCAGAATCGAAAAGGGAACTCGAGAGTTGCGAATGGAGCCGCGCGGGAACATGCGGCTCAAAACAAGCCGGGAATCTTCATGCCCATCATGCCGGGGAGACCGCCGCCGAGGTCCTTCACCTGCTTCGCCATTTCTTCGTCCACGCGACGCGATGCTTCGTTTACCGCGGAGAGTATGAGTTCCTGCAGCATCTCCTGATCCTTGCTCTTGAACGTTTCCGGTTCGATGTGGACTTCCGTCAGAACCTTCTGCCCATTCATTTTCACGGAGACCATTCCGCCGCCGGCCGACGCCTCGACCACAATTTCCTCTATCTTTTTCTCGAGGCTTTCCTGCACCTGCCGGAATTGCGAAAGCATTTGCTGCAAGGCTTTGACTTCCATGCGTTATTCCTCGCTCGGAGGCTTCACGTTCGAAATCGTGCCCCCAAAACGCTCCAGCATCGCTCTAACGACAGGATCTTCTTCGAACCGCGCGCGCAACTCCGCACTGCGCGACTTCGGTCCGGTTCCGGATTCCAGTCTAACACATACGCGGAGCGGCTGCCCGGTGAGCTGTTGCACCGCTGTGCGCAAACGTTCCATCGCTTCGCGCGGCATCATTTCGGCGATCGTGCGGTTCTCCGTTCCGAAAAAAAGACGGAACTCGCCGGCTTCCGTTTCGCAGCGCGTGGCGCATTCCAGAAACGATGAAAGCAGCCTGGACTCGCGCAAGGAGCTTCGGAGCGCATCCAATTGCGCGGAAGTCAGCCCGTTCGATGAATCCTCGGCTGCGCGAGCAATGATGCGCGGAGGCGAAGCCGGAATGGGCGCCGGAATCGATGCCCGCGTCGCTGATGCAGGTGCGCCCACGGGAGCGGCCGAAGAAAAACTTTGCTTTGGAGCCGGAAGAGGCGAAGGAGCAGATTGCGTCGGAGCCGGAACGGGCAAAGCCGATGCGGGTCGCGTGGACGGCGCACCATCATATCCCCCGGAATTTGGCGGCTGCGAGTTTCCAATCGGCGCAGATCCCGCCGCAGCCGACATGATGCGCGGCGGAGTTCCCGAAGGATCGTTCGAAGTGCGCGGCGGCCGCCCTTCGCGCAAATTCGACAGAATCATTTCCACCGGCGCCAGCCGCTGCGCGTTTATCAATTTCAGCAGCGCCAATTCCAAATGCAGGCGAGGATCGGGACTGCGCCGCAGGTCATAATCCGCGGCGACCAGAATGTTGAAGAAGCGCGTCAAGTCCTCTTCGCCGAATTTGGCCGATTGTTCGGCGAGGCGCGGCCGTTCGTTTTCGGGCGCTGCGATCAATTCGGAGCTTGCGCCGCAGACCTTCGCGACAAGAAGATTGCGAACGTGTCGGATGGCCTCGCGGCAGAAATGCTGCAAGTTCTGCCCATCTGCGATCAGGCGGTGCGCGAGTTGCAGCGCGCGGTCCGCTGACTGAGTCTCGATGGCGGCAATCAGTTCGTCGAGAACGCTTTCCGCGACGACTCCCAGAAGTTCGCGTACCTGCACGTCCGTAATAGTGTCGCCCGAGTAGGCAATCGACTGTTCCAGCAGCGACAACGCGTCGCGCAGACTTCCCTCGGCGGCACGCGCCAGAACGGCAACAGCCGCGGAATCGATGGAAAGATTTTCTTTCTTCGCGATTTTTTCGATCTGATCTGAAATTTCTTTGAAGCTGAGCAGGCGAAATTGAAACAGTTGCGCGCGCGACTTGATCGTGTCGCCAAGCTTATCCGGCTCGGTGGTCGCCAGGATGAAAACGACATGCTCGGGCGGCTCTTCCAGCGTTTTCAGCAGCGCGTTCGAGGCTTCGTCGGTTAGTTGGTGGGCTTCGTCAAGGATCACCACTTTGTAGCGGCCGGCGGCAGGTGCGTAACGAACCATCTCGCGCAGCTCGCGAATCTGATCGATGCCCCGGTTGGATGCCGCGTCGATTTCCAGCACATCGAGCGACGTGCCCGCGGCAATTTCTTTGCACGAAGTGCAGTCGTCGTCAGGTTCCGGAGTCGGGCCCTTCGCGCAATTCAGGGCTTTGGCGAGAATGCGCGCGCTGGTCGTTTTTCCTACGCCGCGAACGCCCGCGAAAATATAGGCGTGGGCGACGCGATTCGAACGAATCGCATTGGCCAGCGTCCGCGTGACGTGCTCCTGGCCGACGATTTCGTCGAACTTGTTCGGCCGGTATTTCCGCGCGATCACTTTGTAGCTCATTCAGACTCTTTGCACCCGCGCATGCGCACGATTCAGTTTGGGTAGGAACTTCGGGTACTCCGCGGCACACAAAGCTCTCCCGTTACCGTTGCTCCCTTCCGGGCCTGGCGGAGTTCACGGGACTTCGTTGCACAGAGCCCGAAGTTCCATCGTCGCAGCGTACGACAAAATTTTCGCGCAAGGCTGCATCGGGAGTCTAGCATAACTCGTTGCGGCGAATTTGGAGACGCTGGGGATTCGGACCGGGATTTAATCACTCGGACTCCGACGCCTTTGTAGCGGCGCCGGGTGCTCCGAGTTTGTGTGGCACAGCCGCTCCCGGCTGTGCGGCTTCTCGCGAGGCACGATAGCCGTTTGCGTTGAGAACTAAATCCCTCGATCTGACCAAATGGAATGTCCTGACGTCGGACAAGCTCACTATCAGCGCGCCGTTGAAGGTTATCGAGAGCCTCCCTCGCGGAACGCAGAATGAACAGAACCGCGGCGGGAACCAACGATCGCGCTCACGACGGCTACACTAACGAATGGGCTGACTGTCGAAGCCCTGGTGGGCTCGCTGTGGCGGCGAGAATCGCGTTGCTACATATGCGGACGCCAGTCCCCACAGGTACATTCCGCCCATGGCAACGAAACACGCTTTGGCCAGCAAGAGGTAGCGGTCAACCAACTGTAAGACGGACCAGCCGTACATTTCGGTGAGCAGGGTTGGATCCGACGGTCCCCGGCCCTCGATTTGCCCGAACGGAATGTTCTCCACCGGTCCCGACCACAATCGGAATACGTGCATGAAGGCCAGTGCTCCGATCACGAGCAATCCCCATCGTAGCCCCCAACTTCTGGCCAGTGCGCTGTCGCGAGAAACATAAAAAGTTGCCATCAGGATTGTAGCCAGCACCAGTGCGCCGCCATCGCCGCCAAAAATGATCACAGCTCCCGGCGCTGGCGCATTCAGGATGTCGATTTGCAGAAGAAGCGCCGCTGCGGCCGCGCAAACCCATCCCCAGCGTCGCGCTCTCCACGCTTGAAATCCGCCGAAGAGGATGGCGCCGGTCACCAGCAGGATCATGAACCACGACCGGTGTTCGCCGATCATCGTGAACCACAGCGTTGGCACCGCCCATCGGCCGGCGAGCCAGGCGGTCACGGCGTGCCCGGATTCGTGCACCAGCATCGCGAGCATCCCCGCCAACATGTTGAAGCCGCCCGTGCCAGTCAACCAGTACGCCACAAGCAGCGTCAGCGGCAATGCGAGCAGGCGGTACTTGAATTCCGTGGCAGCCTCTTTTTGAATTGCGGCGGGCGATTGCTCTGCGTCGTCTGATAGAGCCTTACCCAAAGATGCAGCGAATGATGAGACCATCGCCGCAGCCATTCTCTCGTCAGTCGACGTGGCCGGAGATGGCGCGTCGGCCTGTCGCGTAACGGTGCCGCCAGCGGAAAAGGTGGGCTTTGACCCCGATGCAAACAGGTCCATTTGTCCGGCGGTTTTAAATCCCGAAGCATCGACTCGTTTCACAACCGTCGCGGGAATGCCGGAAGGTGATGCAAGGTCGGTCGCGTCGGCCGGCGGTTTATACTTCGAGAACACAATTCCGCACTTCAGACACTCTGTCGTCTGCAACGGATGATCGAACTGGCATTTTGGGCAGCGCATTGTGATCCCGTCGCCCCTGTGAATTGTGCCGCTGATCTGCCTGCAATGGACTGAGGCCGTACCCTTCGGTCTGTCGTGTGAACGCTGGAAGACCGGCTGCTCCGAAGGTGCCCTGTCGGTCAAGCAGCTTTGATCAGTATGCTCGACACCGCGCGATTGAAGGAAAAAGACAAGATTGCCAGTTCACTAATGATAATCATCCGTTTCGGATGGCACGCCGGAACGCATGGGCAGCCTCTCTGTACGACAATCGGGAGTGCGATGGCCGACGAATGCCTCACCACCCGCCGCGCACACGAGAAAAATGTGGGATGTCAGTCGGCGGTCGCAATTCACTCGTCAAGGCAATTGGGAGTGGATTAGCGAGCCTTCGCCATAGCGAAGTGCGCTTGTAGTCGACCTATCGATCGGTCAACGCGGTCGCGTCGTTGCCGCCGGTCTCGCGGCGCGTCAGCTGACTGTCCCGCCGGACAAGGTGGCTGGTTCGGCACGGGAACATTTGCGAGCAGCGCCTTCGCCTTTTGCGCCGAATAAAATCGAAGGACGGGATTCGGACGGAGGCAACCATGATCGCACGAACCGCTCGTTTGCTCTTGGCTGGTGCACTGTTCTTCGCGTGCGGCTCCGCGTTCGCCCAGCAGATCGCGAGCCGGACGCGTGCCACGATTCAATGTGATGGCCAGGCCTATGTCCCAGTGACATCCGACGAAGAGCAGGCGATTCCGCTGGAAGTCGTCGATAAGGCGCCGTGCGGCTCGCATGTCACCGTCCTTTCCGATCCGCAGGGCTATACGGTGATGGTACGCACTGCTGCCGGCAAAGTTGGTTACGTCGCGCGGCATCAAATCGCGGTAGAGGCCGAGTCGAAGCCGGCGACAACTTCTGCTGTTCGAGACGCGAGTGGCAACGCGAAAGCAGCGATGGTGCCGGCGGCACAAGATTCGGCGGCACAACAGAAGGGACCGCGGAAGCCCCGCGTTTATGTCAGCGACACGGCGTCGTGGAACGCGTCAGGCGGGTTCGGTAATTCGAGCAGCGTTGCGCCGGGCGCATTGTACGGCGGCTATAACCCGGAACTGGTCGATGTCTACCAGGATTTCACGTCCGACTGCGCAGCGATGACTGTGACACAGAAGAAGTCCGATGCTGATTTCGTGGTTCTGTTTGATAAGGGAACGCCGAAGAAGGGATTCACCGGCTTGCATGGGCTCGTAAAAGTGAACAGGGTCACCGTGCTCTCGAAAACTGGAGAAACGCTGGTCTCCGAGGCAGACCATTCACCGGACGCGGCGGTTGCCGCGGCATGCAATGCGGTCAGCCAGCCCGCGAATCTGTCCAACGTCGACGCGACAAAGACTTCTCCCGATTCACCGCGCTAAAACCTCGGCTCGACAACCCCGAAGTGTCACGCCCCCGAGTCTGACTAACACTTAGCGAAACAAAACCGAACGCGATCCACACTCCTCAATTGGTCGACACGCGTGCCGAGCAAAAATTAGCGTAAGTCCTTTGCCTACAGCAAAAGCCTCTAAATTGGTCGACACACTTTAGCTTGTTTGTGCTGGTGTCTTTTCGCGAGTTTTCATGGGTCCTAGTACTGGCTCACCCCGAGGGCTGACGCCCAAGAATTCGGTAGCGATCACTCGACGAAACGCATCGCCTTGGCCGCTCCGCCCGAGAGCCCTTGACTGCCTACGCAGCCCCCTTTGCGCTGGCCGCTCGTTTAGTGGTCTTTTTCAGGAAACGGTATAGGCTGGTGCGGCCAATGCCCAGAATTTGCGACGCGCGGACGCGGTTACCATTGCAGGCATCGAGGACGCGCTGGATGTGGATTCGCCGGACTTCGTCCATCGGCAAGGGGCGCCAGTGCTCGTCAAGTGCTGAGGCCTGAATATGGCGACGCGGCTTCTGCAGGTGTTGCGGCAGGTCGGTGACGTCGATAAATTCAGCCGTCGCCGTGATTGCGGCGCTCGAGACTACGTTTTCGAGCTCACGGACATTGCCGGGCCAATCGTGCTGCAGCATGACGATTTGAGTGCGTCGCGAAAGGCCGCGAAACGTCTTGCCGTACATCTGTCCGTATTTCTTCAGGAAGTGCTGGATGAGGATTGGAATGTCTTCCGGGCGTTCGGATAACCCAGGAACGCGAATTTCGATGCTGCTGAGCCGATAAAAAAGGTCCTCGCGAAATTTTCCCGTCGCGACTTCCGCGCGAA
This sequence comes from Candidatus Acidiferrales bacterium, assembly GCA_050747085.1. Lineage (GTDB taxonomy): Bacteria > Acidobacteriota > Terriglobia > Acidiferrales > UBA7541 > Palsa-295. The sequence goes on along the minus strand of JBOGNK010000145.1, from coordinate 29,145 downwards.
GATCGCGGTTAGTGGCGGCAATCAGCCGAACGTCCACTTTTTTCACTTCCGGCGAACCGACGCGCTGAATCTCGCGGTTCTGAATCACGCGCAGCAGCTTCGCTTGCATTTGCAGAGATGTTTCGCCGATTTCGTCGAGGAAGACGGTGCCGCCGTTGGCATATTCGAAGAGGCCGGCGCGTGTGTCCGTGGCGCCGGTGAATGATCCGCGGACATGGCCGAAGAGCTGGCTTTCGAGCAAGGTGTCGACCAGAGCGGAGCAGTTGCAAACGGCGAAGCGTTCCTGCGCGACGGGGCTCAGTTGGTGCAGCGCGTGCGCGACAAGTTCCTTGCCCGCACCGGTTGGCCCGGTGACCAGCACATTTGAATAGTGCCTCGCCACTTTCTTGGCGAGATCGAGAACGTCGAGCATCGCGGGACTTTTGCCGACGATGCCGTGAAAATGCATGTTTTCGAAAAGCTTTTCCTCGAGGCCACGAATCTCATTGCGCTGCGTGAACAGCGCGGCGAGTTCGTCGAGAGTTCTTTCAAGACGCGAGTAGTCAATCGGCTTGCACAGATAGTCGTAGGCGCCCTTCCGGATGGCGTCGATCGCGGCCTCAACGGAATAGGAACTGCTGGTCAGGATCACGTAGACGCCGGGGTCGGACTGAAGTGTTCTATCGAGCAGTGCCAGGCCGTCCATACCCGGCAATTCGCAATTCGCGAGCAGAATCCGGCAGTCACCAAGCCGCACCCGGTGCAGCGCTTCGTCAGGATTCGTCATGCCAAGTGGAGAGTAGCCTGCGTTTTCAAGACGAGCGACCGCGAGATCGACTTGCTCTGAATCCTCGTCCAACACGCAAATCGAAACCCTCTTTCGAATCGTCTCGGCCTCGGGTCTCGTCATCGTCACTGTCATAGACACCTCTTAGCGAACGTTTGGGCATTTCGTGTGCCAGTTCCGAGCAGTCGCGTGCGATGTGGTGCGATCGCGCGTTGTCGGTAGGTGCGAGGGGCTAAGTACTTCTGTTACGCGGCTAAACGGCGGAACGTGAAACGTTCGGGTGAGAGGGACGGTTCAGACTGCTCAGCGCCGGTAATTGCGAGCGTTCCGAAGTGGTGCGAGCCGGTCCCGGAACGAAACGCACTTCCTTGTTGCCGTCGATAGAAGGGAAGACGGAAATAGGAGCGAAGGGAGGAACGGTCTTAGGCTACGCGCATCTGCTCGATCCAGCGTGAGAGCTCTTCCTGGTGTGTTTCGCGACGGCGCAGTGGCAGAAGATGAATGCAGGATTTGCCCTCAGGGTCACGTGGGCCAACACGAGACGCGCGATAGGCGATCGGGGCCGTGTCGTGTCCGGGATGCAGCAGGCGAAGAAAGATCACCCCGCCCTCTTCCAATGGAGAGCGCAGATGGATCTCTTCGTCATCATTGCCCAGCCAATGAAGGGCCGTCTTCTCGACGAAAAAGCCTCCGGCAATATCCCATCCCGAAGCCTCTACGCCGCAAGCGCTTAGGATTTCCCGTTGAGCGTTCATGATTGCCTCCACGGGCCGAAAAGAGCAGCGGGCATGCCAAAAGAAGTGTTGCAGGTCGTTGCGCAGGAACGGGTTGAAAGGTGCCGTGAAATGGCAAAGCGGCGAAGGTTGTTCCCCTTGATTCTTTCTGTGCGGCTTTGAACCATGCGCGGCCGCGTTCGCGTAAACTCAACTCCAGAACGAGCCGGGAGACAGGTCGGCCACCGAAAAGGGAAAAATGCAACCGAAGATTTTGTCGTCAACGATCCACGCGATCAGCAGGCGTCACTTCGTGGCAGGCGTCGATTCTTGTGGAGAAAATGTGGCTCCGGGGCCTGGACTCGAACCAGGATTCTAGGCTCCAAAGGCCCATGTGCTACCAATTGCACCACCCCGGAGTAGACTGCGACTGCTGCAGAAACCTAAATCTTAGCGAATAACTTGCTGCGCCGCTATGTCCATTTGCTATGGTCTATCGGTAAATCTTTTCGCTCGTACTCGATACTGGCCCCCGTGCAGCACCCGCTCGCGGAATGCTCGTAGACAGGCGCGCGTCCATGCGGTTGACGAACCCTCGGCCTCAGCGTAGTGTCATTTCCCCGGTGTTGAAAACTCAAATTCGAGGTGGAACGACGTGAAGAAATCCGTTGCGCTCCGAAGTGCCAACCCAACCGGAACGGTTCGGTGGTTCGTTACGCTCGCCGCCGGAACGCTGATCGCAGGGACAACCGTAGCGACGATCGCGATGGCCGTGCACGCGGGGCCGCCTTCCGGTGCCAACCGCGCGTTTCGCGCGGAGCAGGGCACTCAGAAACAAAAGGGCTTTCGCATTGCCGACCTCGCGAAGGTGGTCCGCGTGAGCGATCCGCGGATTTCGCCCGACGACAAATCGGTCGTCGTTGTGGTGTCGCGCGTGAACATGAAGGAGGACCGTTCCGACTCCCAGCTGGTGCTGATCGATCTCGCATCGGGCGCCGAGCGCTCGCTCACGACGCGCAAGGGTGCAAGTTCGCCGCGCTGGTCGCCGAACGGCGATCGGCTGGCGTTTCTGGCGGAAGCTACGTCTCAACAGGACGCATCTTCGGGGGATAACGACGACAAGAGTGGGCCGCAGCCACAGATTTTCGTCCTGCCGATGACTGGCGGTGAAGCGCAACAGATCACGCATGGGCCCGACGGAGTGGAGCAGTTTGCGTGGCGTCCCGATGGAAAGATGATCGCGTTCGTTACGCCCGATCCCACGGATAAGAAGGCCATCAAAGAGCATCACGACGCGTTCGAGGTAGGCGACACGGACGACCTCGAGACGGCTGCCGCGAAATCGTCCCATGTCTGGATCGTTCCGGCCAATGGAGGCGAAGCGAAGCGCGTCACATCGGGTTCGTGGAGTTTGCCCATCGTGTTCCCGCCGTCTCCGCCTTCGTCGCCGCTTTCCTGGTCGCCGGACGGGAAGTCGCTCCTCATCACGCGGCAGGCGACGCCCGAACCGGGCGATGGCGATGAGACAACAATCCAGGTTCTCGACGTAGCAACGGGTCACAAGCGCAAGCTTACTTCGCACGAAAAGTTCGAGAGCGCGGGCGAGTACGCGCCGGACGGCTCGCGGATCGCATATTGGTATCCCCTGGATGGCGACCCCAATAATCAAAACGAAATTTTCGTCACGTCAGCGAACCTCGCCCATCAGTCATCGGACGCAGGCGGCGTGGATGCGACGCACGGAATCGACCACAACATTCAGCGCGCGATCTGGATGCCCGACGGCGAGTCTCTGCTGGTGGGAGGGCACGACGGAACGCGAACGTCGATGTGGCTTCAGCCGCTAAGTGGCCCAGCGAAGAAGCTGGATTTGGGCAATATCGATCCATCGTGGTCGTTCTGGATCGATGCGACGGTAGGTCCGAAGGGCGACGTCGCGTTCACGGGAAGCACGCCGGGCCATCCGACGGAGCTTTACTATTTGTCGTCGGTTGACGCGCAGCCGCGAGTGTTAACTCACTTTAATGATTGGATCGCGTCTATCCAAGTGGGCGAACCGCAGAGCGTGACCTGGCAGGGCCCGAACGGATTTCAGGAGGACGGCGTGCTGGTGCCGCCGCCTGATTTTTCCCGCGACAGGAAATATCCACTCGTGCTCCTCATTCACGGCGGGCCGCAAGCCAGCTCAACCGAAAGTTTCAGTTCGCTGCCTCAGATTCTGGCGGCGCAGGGCTATCTTGTTTTCGAGCCGAACTACCGCGGCAGCGATAATCTGGGCAATGCCTACCAGCGCGCCATTTTTCGTGATGCGGGCGATGGCCCGGGACGCGACGTGATGGCTGGGCTTGCAGCCGTCGAGAAAATGGGCAGCGTGGATACGGACAAGATCGCGGTTTCAGGATGGTCTTACGGCGGGTACATGACTTCATGGATGATCGGCCACTACCACATCTGGAAGGCAGCCGTGTCGGGAGCGGCTGTGAACGACCTGACCGTCGAAGCCACAATCTCCGACGGCAACCGCATCGATTATTATTCAATGGGTGGATCACCGTGGGTTGGCGATAACTGGAAAATTTACCGCGATGAGTCTCCCATCACGTACGCCGCCCAAATTCGCACGCCAACCTTGATCATGTGCGACGTCGGAGATTTTCGCGTTCCGATACCACAGTCGTTCGAGATGTACCACGCGCTGAAGGACAATGGCGTCACAACGAAATTCATCGCATACCCCGTTGCCGGGCATTTCCCGGGCGATCCGGTGCGGTCGGCCGACGTGATGACGCGTTGGGTAAACTGGATCAATCAGTACCTGAAGTAGGCACGCGGAGTTGAGAAACCGAGGATGAAGAGACTCACTGTACTTGGGGCAGTTTTGATTGGAACCGCATTCGTTGGTAGTTACAGCCTTCCAGCGCAGCAATCAAGCAGCATTAACCAGAGCCAAACAACGACTCAGCCGGCAGCCGCAGCTACTCAAACGACACCGGCGTCGGCAGCCGCGGCACCGCTTCAGCAGTCGGGGGCTCCCGGTCTGATCGGCGGCGAGTCCCCCGTTACGTTGACGCGGCCGCGCTCGCTGGATGCGAGGAAGCCTCAATTCCTACAAGCTGTCGTCCTGCCCGGCGCCGGTATGAACCTGTTTCAGTTGAAGGCTTACCTTCCGGGCAAGGGTGATGTCGACCTGATCAGCACAACGGACCTGGCCACCGCTGCGACGCTGTTGGGAGCCAGCGATCAACCTGAAAACGCCGGAAACGCGGCTCTTGCGCTGGGCGGTCCATTCCTCGTTCCCTTCGCGGGCGTGATTCGCGGAACGCCTTCAGCTGACGGCAAGACGATCAGCACAATCATCGATACGCATCGGCTGTCGCTTCCCGTGAATTGGCACGGCGCACAGCCGGCGTCGGCGAATGGGCTGATCCTTGCGTCCAAATTTCGGGTCGTCAATCAACGGGACGCACCGACCCAATCGACAATATTCGCAACGTTGCACGCCGGCAGTTTCAACGGCCAGTGGCCTTCGGAGACAGACATTACCGTCGGCGCAACGTTGAAGGACACGTCGCTCGACCTCTACGTGATAGCGAAGAACGTTGGCGGCCAGGAAGACCCGCTGGGCATTGGGATGCTTCCTTATTTCACCATTCCGAGCGGCGACCGCAAGCAAGTGCGCCTTACGATTCCGGCGGATATGCGCACCGTCGTCAATAGTCGCGAGGACGATTTTCCCACCGGCCGCATCGTTTCTGTAAACGGAACGGCTTACGATTTCACGGCGCCTGCGGGAACGTCGCTTGGAAATTTTTCGATTGACGATTATTTTACCGATTTGCAGCACGGCGATGATCAGAACAAAGTCGGCGGTAGCAATAACATGAACGAGATCGTGCAGCTGATCGACCCGGCGGCGAAATACGGGTTGCGAATGCGCATCCTCTCGCAGCACATCAAGGCGATTCAGGTCTATGCGCCTGCGGACAAGGATTTCATCGCCATCGGTCCGCAATTCAATTTGCCGGATCCCTACGGGCGAATCTGGCGTGGTCAGGACACCGGAATGGTCGCGCTGCAGCCGGGAAAATCTGTGGTTTGGTACGTGCGGCTCGAGCTTTTTGCTCCGCGATAGGCATCGCGATTCGTTCGGCGGACGGCTACCGAGAATCGCGGGCAGGACTACCAGCAGCTCGCAATCGCCGGTGCCGCACTAGATTGCTTCTTGCGTCGTTTTCCCATCGATCATGCGCCAGATGCCGAGTGGATTGCCGCTCTTCAGTTCGGCGGGAAGCGCGGACTCAGGGAAACCCTGGTAGCAAACGGGACGGGCAAAACGAAAGATCGCCATTGTGCCCACGGAAGTGGAACGTCCATCCGACGTTGCCGGATACGGACCACCATGCACAACCGCGTCGCAGACCTCAAGTCCGGTAGGGAAGCCGTTGAAGATGATGCGGCCGACTTTCTGCTCGAGGATTGAAATCAGCTCGGCAAATTCGCGCAGATCATCTTCCGTGCCGTGAATCGTCGCGGTCAAGTGGCCCTCGAGTTTGCGCGCCGCGTCCAGAATCTGTTGCTTGCTCGAATAGCGGACCAGAATGGTCGACGGTCCGAAGTGCTCATGCGCCAGTCGCTCATTCGCCATGAACGAGTTCACTTCCGTTTCGTACAGGCCCACACTGGCGGAATATCCTCCGTTTTCGCCAGGCGTGCCTGCCGCTACGCACTGCAAAGCGCGGTCGGCCTCGCGGCGTTTCACTTCGTTGGCGTAGGTTGTGCTGATGCCCTTCGTAAGCAGCGCAACAGTCGGCGCAGCCTCCACCTTGTTCTTCAGCACGCCGACGAAATCACCATATTTATCGTTGCCAACGAAAACGAGGCCGGGTTTCGTGCAGAATTGGCCCGCGCCGAGCGTGAACGAACCGTAAAGATCCTCCGCAATTTTTGCGCCGCGCGCAGCCATTGCTCCGGGTAACAGGAACAGCGGATTGGTGCTGCCGAACTCGCCATAAAAGGGAATCGGTTCAGGACGTCCTGCCGCCAGATTCATCAGAGCGCGTCCCGCGGCTCCCGATCCGGTGAAGCCCACTGCTTTGACCGATGGGTGTTCGACAAGCCGCGTCCCCGCGGCAATTCCTGAGTCGAACACCAGGGAAAACGTGCCTTCGGGGAGGCCCTGCGCGCGCACAGCTTCGCGGATCGCCTCGCCCACCAGTTGGCTCGTCCCCGGATGAGCCGGATGCGCCTTGACGATCACCGGATTTCCTGCGGCAAACGCGGAGGCTGTATCACCTCCAGCGACGGAAAATGCCAATGGGAAGTTGCTCGCCGCAAAAACGACCACAGGTCCAATGGGGAGCCACATCGACCGGATATCCGGCTTCGGGATTGGCTTGCGATCAGGCTCGGCGCGATCGATTCGCGCATTCACCCACGAGCCCTCCTGAACGACGCGAGCGAAAGTACGAAGCTGGCTGCACGTACGAATGGTTTCGCCGTTCAGACGGTTCTTGGGCAGCGCTGTTTCCAGGTGCGCCCGCGCGACGAGTTGCTCCGTCCGCGCCTCGATGTTCTTGGCAATTGCATTGAGGAACTCGGCTTTGGCAGCTCCAGAAAGCTCGCGATAGGAAACGAATGCTTCTGCGGCTAGACGCGCCGCCGCGTCCACTTCGTCCGGCGACGCGGAATGAAATTCCGGATCAAGCGGCGCGCCTGTGGCGGGATTGTAAGCGCGGAACTTTACACCGCCTTGCGCCCCTTCTCGAAATCCGATAAGCGATCGTCCTGCTGCCGCCATTGCTTCTCCTGTTGCCATGATGTTTCTCCCGGTCTGCGTCACGCGGCGTGTGTATATCGCGCCGGCGAAATGCTAAATCAGGCCGAGCGCGTCGCGAGCCGCAGTTCGGTGCTCGCCGACTTCGGTCGATTCTTCATCGCATCGCGAATCAATTTGCGCGTTGTCTGAAGTTCTTCGCCCGCGATCTCGAGCTTCGGAGCCCGAACGCGTGCGCTGCCAACGCCAAGTTCGTCCTGCACCAGTTTAATCAGTTGCACGAATTTCGGCACGGTGTCGAGCCGAAGCAATGGTAGGAACCAGCGGTAGAGTTCGAACGCCTGCGCGGATTTTCCCTCGGTTGCGTAATTGAACAGGTCGACTGATTCGCGCGGCAGTGCGTTGGCTAGACCTGCGATCCAACCGACTGCGCCAACACCAATTCCTTCCACGATCGCGTCATCCACGCCGACGAAAATTGAGAGTCGGTCGCCGACCAGCGCGCGAATCGCCGAGACGCGGCGAACATCGGCACTCGATTCTTTCACGGAATGAAAATTGGAATGCTCTGACGCGAGCTCCTGAATCTGCTCCGGCAGAAAATCCGTGCCGTAGGAAATCGGGTTGTTGTAGAGCATGCAGGAAAGCTTGGTGGCCTTGAACACAGTGGCGACGTGTGCTTTCATTTCGGGCCAATCGCCTTTGTAGACGTAGGGCGGAAGCACCATTAGAGCGTCGCAACCGGCCTCCTCGGCGGCTTTGGCTAGCGTAACCGATTCTGCCGTGGTCAGAGATGAAATCGACGCTACAACGGGCGCTTCTCCTCGCAATGTCTTGGCAAGACTTCGCAACACCGCCACCTTCTCGTCGAAGGAAAGCGTCGCGCCCTCGCCGAGCGACCCAAGCGCCACGATTCCAGTGCAGCCGTTTTCGACGAGCCAGCGTGCATGATTGCCTACAAAACCGTGATCGACGCGGTCCTTCTCATCAAAGTACGTGGTAATTGCGGGGATGACGCCCTTCCACTTCATGATTGCCTCCAAACGGTTTGGACGCGCATTGAAGTTCGTCCGATTCAGCTATTTAGTCGTGCACAGAAGCTGCCGCCAAGCTCTCGCATTGTACAGCGAAGACTGGTGGGCGGACCGAGTCAATGCTCCACCCGAAAAGAAATTCGGACGCCGCTCCGCAGATGCGCCCCTGGCACGCTCCCATGCCGCAACGCGTGTGCAGCTTTGCTTCACGCCACGAACGGTGGCGGCTGGCGCGTTCATAAGTGACATCTTCACAACGGCAAAGAAGCGTTTCGGGCCGCACCAGCTTCTTGAGTTCTGCTCGCAATTGAAACGCAGCCTTCATCGAGCGGGCAAAGTTCAAACAGTGCTTACGTTCCGCGAAGAGTTTCCGCGCGGCATTCTCGTCTCTTGTGGCTGCGTACCCGGCGATCTGTCCTTCGACAAGCGATTTTTCAAGTCCGCCGATCCCGGTCGTTTCACCAGCGCAATAGACGTGCGGAACGGAAGTGCGCTGAAGTTCGTCCACGGCGACGAAGCCGTTTTCGATCGCGCAACCCATAAATGCCGGCAGCTCCAAATTGGGAGCCAGGTGAAAACCACAGGCGAGGTAATCGCAATCGATCTCTCGCGTCTGGCCGTTGCGCATCACACGAACGCGCTCCAGCCGCTCGCGCCCTGTCGCTTCTGTGATCCACGAGTTCGTCCAATAAGGAACTCCGCGCAATTGCCAGCCAAAGCGGAGCGCATCCTTCACTTTTGCGGGAGCGCCTGCGGTTGCCATTGCAAACCGAGGTAGATTTTTCCACTCCGTCTGCTCGCAAATGGCCATCACCTTGGCGCCGTGCGTCCTCGCGTAAGCGGCCACGGCAATCAGCAACGGGCCCGTTCCAGCCACGACGATTCGTTTGCCGGCGATTGGCAGACCCGTCTTCATTAGCGCCTGCAATCCTCCCGCGCCGAAAACGCCCTGCAGCGTCCATCCGGGGAAGGGAAGAAAAAGCTCGCGGGCGCCAGTGGCGAGAATCAGCTCGGAATAAGAGATCTCCAGCACGCCGCGACTTGTCTCCGCCGTCAGCCTGCCGTCCTCGACATGAAATATCGTAGCGTTGGGAATTACGTGCACCGGCGAATGGCGCAATGAATGGAGCCACTTGCCGGCCTCGGTGGAGGGCCGTTTGCCGCCTTCGCCGCGCCAGATTTGGCCGCCCGCTGACGGATTGTCGTCCAGAATTGTGACGCAACGCCCGGATTTGGATGCAACGGTTGCCGCTGCAATCCCGGCGGGCCCCGCGCCGATTACCACCACTTCGAAATGCAATCGCTCGCCACGCTTGCGCGTATCGATCGCCATGTCCCGAATGCCGGAGTGAACTGTGTCGGTGCCGATCTCCATTCCGGGCATGCACGCGGTTTGGCAGGCGCGCTGATGTGCCTGGCCATCAATTTCAGAACGGCACTCGAAGCAGGTTCCCATGCCGCAAAACGGTGTGCGATGCTCGCCAGAAACAGATGTGCGCGAAAATCCGCCGCTCGCAATCAGCGCGGCTGCGGCGCTCGTTCCTTCGGGCACGTCAAGGGACGCGCCGTTCACGCGTACGGGAATTGTATTAAGCATGCGCGCCAGTCATTTGCCGCGACGGAAGATACGGCTCGATTGGGATCGCCGGCCTGCGCTGCAGAATCTGGTCGGCGACCAAACGGCCCGTTGCAAGCGATGTTGTGATGCCCAGTCCTTCGTGCCCTGTCGCGAGGATCAGATTCGAATCCTCCGGCCAAGGCCCGATCAGAGGCAGTTTGTCTGAAGTGGCGGCGCGAAATCCCGTCCACGTTCGTATACATGACGCGGATCTTAGCGACGGAACGTACTCGAATGTGCGTTCCAGCATGCGCGCCACTATTTTGGCGTCTACCCCGGTATCAGTCGCGCCGTATTGCCGCGACGAACCGATCAGGACCTGTCCTGTCTTTCGGGGCTGAACATTGAACGCGACTGATTCGCCCGATGGCGACGCTGCGCTCTTCAGGTATCCGAGTTCGACAAGCTGATGGCGAACCAAACCGGGATAGCGGTCCGTGATGACCAAGTGTCCTTTTCGCGGTTTGATATTCACGCCCGGTGTCAGCAACGGCGCCACATGTCCGGTCGCGTTCACCACGCGCTCTGCGTGGATTGTGGTGCCGTCCGAAAGTGAAACCGCGCCGTGATCGATTGCAACCACCGCTTGCCCAAAGATCAGCGATGCACCGTGATTGCACGCATCGTTGAGCAGGTGCGCCGCCGCACACGGCGGATAGAGCACGGAATCACCCGGTACGAGCAGGCCTCCGGCAAGCGGCGTATGCAAATGAGGTTCGGCCTCGTGCAATTCATGCGCGTCAAGAATTCGGGTTGAAACCCCGCGGTCCCCGTAATACGAGAACTTGCGCCGCACTTCCTGCATTTCTTCTTCATCTGCGGCCACCCAAATGGTTCCAGACCGCTCGAACTCCACTTCAGAGGGAAGCTCCGGCTGCAAATCGTCCCATAACATCTGCGAATAGCGTGTTAGCGCGAATTGCGCTTCTGAGTCGTCCATCACGACGATATGGCCCATGCCGGCAGAAGTCGCGCCACAACCTGTAAAGCCGCGGTCAATCGCGGTGACGTGCAGTCCTTCGCGAGCAAGTTCCCTCGCGCACGCGGCGCCCACAATTCCGGCGCCGATAACCGCAACGTCTACCGCCATGCTCATGTAGGAATTCCAAATCGGAACGGGTCATTCGGGTCAACGACGATCTGCGAATCGGCCGTGATGAACGCCGAACCTTTGATGCGCGGGACGACATGGCCATTGTTCGCGACGACAGTTCCCTCGAACACGCTGCCCACGATGCTTTCCTGCCGCCAAGGGTGTCCCTGTTTCAGCTTGCCGTCCGCGTAGAGGCAAGCGAGCTTGGCGCTGGTGCCGGTGCCGCACGGCGACCGGTCGTAGGCCCTGCCCGGGCACAGGACGAAATTCTTGCTGTTTACGCCGGGAAGCTTTGATGGACCATACAGCTCGACGTGATCGATCTCCGCGCCATCGGCCCCGGTGATCCCCTGGTTGCGCAGCGCCAATCGAATCGCCCATGTGTACTCGGTGAGCTTCTCGACATTCGCGACGCAAATATCCAGCGGATGTTCGCTCACCAGAAAAAACCAGTTTCCGCCCCAGGCAATATCGCCGCGCACTTTTCCATAAGGAGGCACTTCAACAGCAACGCCTGCGGCAGCGCGATATGACGGAACATTCTCCACCGTCACTTCTGAGTCGTTGTGTAGCGTCGCCATCACCGGGCCGACCGGTGTCTCGATGCGATGTTCGCCAGGTTGAATTCGACCCAGGTAGCCTAGAGTCACCATCAGACCGATCGTCCCATGAACGCACATCCCGAGATACCCTACGTTATTAAAGTACAGGACTCCCACTTTCGAACCCGACTCGGTCGGTTCAAAAATGGCTCCGCCCACTACGACGTCAGAGCCACGTGGCTCATTTGCGAGGGCGCGACGCAGGTGATCGCAGTCCTTCTTGAACCATTCAAGTCGCGCAGCCATTGATCCGACCGGGGGATTGGGCGCGCCGGCTACGATCAATCTCGTAGGCTCGCCGCCTGTGTGCGAATCCACAACTCGGAGCCGTTCAAATTGAGTGGGCATGTCGTATGAGGGCCAGACTTAGGGATTTATTCGAAGTGCTATAAAGCCTCCGCCGTTGAGCTTCCACGAGCCAGCATCGCTCCAGAACAATGGAGCGCGAGCGAACTTGCTGGCAGATATCGAGCAGGCAAGGCGTGCATACATTATACAGTTTGATCCGTTTGTGCAACAGCCTTTCTGCGATCGCCTCAATCCCACAAAACAAATCCTTTGCATATTGTATCCGATCGAACTATAGTTCGCCCGATTTCCATCGTTTTGTTATCTTTATCCCCCTTCTGGAGGAGTCATCGCATGCGCTGCTTTAAAGGGTCTTTCTGGGCATCCGTTGGTGCCGCTGTTTGTCTGACTGTCCTGGGCATGAGTGTCCTCTCTGGCCCCGCCTGGGGGCAGCGAAGGTTCGGGCCACCGCCCGACCACACCTTCCGATTCCGCTTTGTCGGGCCGATGCACGGCAACCGCGTTGCTGCTGTTGCGGGCGTTCCCGGCGATCCGAGCACGTACTATGCCGGCGCTGCATCAGGCGGCGTGTGGAAATCGAGCGATGGCGGCAATCGCTGGCTTCCTGTCTTCGATAAAGAGCCGGCGCAGGCGATCGGCGCTCTTGCAGTTGCGCCTTCCGCTCATAATGTCGTTTGGGCCGGCACCGGCGAGGCCTGGGCAATTCGCGACAGTGACGTGATGGGCAATGGCGTCTACAAATCCACGGATGCCGGAAAAAATTGGACGCACATGGGCCTGGACCATACCGGACGAATCGGGCGCATTATCGTGAATCCGACAGATCAAAACGAGGTGTATGTCTGCGCCCTGGGACGCACCACCGGCCCTCAGCAGGAGCGCGGCGTCTTCCGCACGCTCGATGGCGGACAACATTGGGATCGCGTCCTCTTCGCAGACGAGAACACCGGCTGCTCCGGACTGAGTCTCGATCCCGAAGATCCGCACACCCTGATTGCCGGCATGTGGCAAGTTGAGATGCACACCTACGCCGAAATCAGCGGAGGGCCCGGCAGCGGCGTTTACGTTTCGCATGATGCCGGTACGACCTGGAAGCGAATCGAAGGTCATGGAATGCCAAAGCCTCCCGTCGGCAAAATCGACGTCGCGATTGCACCGACGAATTCGAATCGCATGTACGCGCTGATCGAAACCAAAGGTCAGGGCTCTGTCTGGCGTTCCGACGATGGCGGCGAGAACTGGCGTGTCGTGAACCATAACCGCATGCTGATCGGCCGCCCGGGATATTACATCCGCATCGTTGTTTCGCCGGCCAGCGAGGACGAGGTTTACATCGCCAACAGCTCTGATTTCGAATCGGTCGATGGCGGCGTGACGTTCAAGGAAGTCCCGTGGGGCGGCGACAATCACGACATCTGGATTGATCCAACGAATGCCAATCGTTTCGTCGTTACAGATGACGGCGGCGTGAACATCACCACCGTTCATGGGCGCGGATTCAACCGCGTTTCGCTTCCGATCGGGCAGATGTACCACGTAGCGGTCGACGATCAGATTCCGTACGATTTCTACACGAATATGCAGGACGACGGAAACATGCGCGGCCCGAGCACGTCGGTCGCAGGCTTCGGCTTTGGTACGCCGCCCGAAGCTGGTTGGGATCACGACATGGGCGGATGCGAATCCGGCTTCACTGTTCCTGACCCGTCCAACCCGGATATCGTGTGGGCCACCTGTTACGGCGACGAAGTGACGATTTGGAATGCGAAAACCAAAGCGGCCCGCTCCGTCAGCCCCTACTGGCACACGCTCGACTCGCCGCCGAACGACACGAAGTACCGTTGCCATTGGACTCCGCCGCTTGCGATCGATCCCTTCGATCCAAACACGGTTTACTACGGATGCCAGGTAATCTTCAAAACGTCCGACGCTGGCCAAACCTGGAAAGTTGCGAGCCCCGATCTTTCAACGCACGATCCAAGCAGAATCATTTCTTCCGGCGGACTCACGCCGGACAATCTTGGGCAATTTTACGGCGAAGTCGTTTTTGCCATCGCGCCATCGAAAATTCAGAAAGGCCTGATTTGGGCGGGAACGAACGACGGCCAGATCTGGTACACGAAAGACGGCGGCGGCCATTGGAACAACGTCACGAAGAATGTTTCCGGGCTGCCTGCGTGGGGTCAAATTAATAGCATTCAACCTTCGCACTTTGATCCCGGCACAGCTTACGTCAGCTTCGATTTCCGCCTCATGGACAATCGCGATCCCTTCATCTACAAGACCACCGATTACGGCCAATCATGGCACCTGATCAGCGGCGACATTCCGAAGAGCGAGTTTTCTTACGTTCGCGTGATCGCTGAAGATCCAAATTGCAAAGGCCTGCTTTTCGCCGGCACGGGGAACGCACTGTACTACTCGCTCGATGACGGCGGCAACTGGACCATGTTAGACGCCGGCTTGCCGCACGCCACCGTTTCCTGGGCGGTCGTGCAGAAGCGATTCCACGATCTTGTCGTGTCCACTTACGGGCGGGGAATCTACATTCTGGACGATATTTCGCCCCTCGAGCAGATGGCGAAGGAGAAGTCCGACGCGGCCGCTCGTCTATTCCAACCGCGCGACAGCTATCGTTTCCTCCACGGAGGCGGCGTTTTCGTCACCTACTATTTGAAGTCAGCGCCGAAAGATAAGAACGTGAAAGTGGAAATCCTCGATTCGCGCGGAAACGAAATTCGTCGTCTGAACGGTCCTTCCAAGGAAGGCTTCGATCGCGTGGAATGGAATTTCCATTACGATTCACCGACGCTCGCCGCCCTGCGCACAGCTGCTCCCGATAATCCGTACATATGGGAAGAAACGCGCTTCCGCGGTGCGAAATCGCGGCCTGTCACGCACTGGGGAATCGAGGAAGCAGAAGTCGGGCCGTTCGCGATTCCGGGGAAATACTCGATCAGGCTCACGGTCGACGGCCAGAACTACACGCAGCCGCTCACGCTCCTGAAAGACCCGCGCGATCCGGGAACGGACGCTGACCTCGAAGCCAACCTTAAGGCGCAGCTCCGTATTCGCACCGATCTGAATGAAACGTCTGACATGATCAATCACATCGAGTGGACGCGCAAGCAACTCGGCGACGTTCAGGAGATGCTGCAATCGGAACAGGCCAAAGCGAAGGAAGAAGGGAAGGCGGAGAACGCCGCCTCGGCCGCTTTGCTCAAGTCCGTAGACGAAATGAGCAAGAAGCTGGAAACCGTCGAATATCAGCTCATCGCGCGCGCCAACTTGAACAGCGACGACAAGTACTACGAGGAAGCCTACAAGCTCTATCTCAATTTCATCTGGCTCAACGGTCAAGTCGGAACGGGTGCCGGTGATGTTGCGGGCGGTGCGGACTGGGCTCCCACAGCTGAGGAACTCTCCGAACTCGATACGCTGGAGAAGGACCTCGCCGCAGCGAAGGCGAATTACAGCAATCTGTACGAGAAGGAACTGCCGGAGTTCAACCGCTCTCTCGGTGCGCATGGGGTCTCGCCGTTGGCGATGGCGGTGCCGCCAGCAGTGGTTCCGGCCGCGGCTACAGCTACAGCCGAATAAGCGGGCAAGACAACCGTCGGTGGCGGCGATCGGCCAATGGCAGGTCGCCGCTACTGAAATCCTTCGTTCCCTGATTCACTCGGTCAGCAGAATGCGCAGGTCTCGCAGATTGTTGCCCGTTGCGCCGGTGACGATTGCGTCGCCGATTCGTGCGAAGTAAGTGTAGGCGTCGGATCGACGTAAGAAATCGCCGTGGTCAAGCCCGGCGGCGCTGCCGCGCGCCAGCGATTCGCCGTCCGCCACCGCGCCGGCTGCCGGACTGTTGCCGTCGATTCCATCCGTTCCTGCGCTGAGCACCGTAATCTTCTTTCCGGCAATTTTGGGCACGCACGCCAGCACGAACGCCAGGTTGCGCCCGCCCACTCCCTTGCCCGTCACCGGACTGATCACCTCTCCATCGGCCAGAACCGCCACTTTGTGGCCGGGGTTTGCGCGCTTGTGCGCCTCCAGCAGAGCGAGCAGATGATCTGCTGCTTTATCGACCGGCGAATTATCAGCGGCCCAGTCGCAAACGCAAACGTAGCCCGCAGCTTCGCACGTATGGTGGGCGGCATGGAAAAGCTCGTGCTCGCCCAGCAGCAAATCGAAATGTGACCGCTCGAAAGCTGGATCGCCGGGCTTCGGTGTTTCCCGCAATTGATGCTGTTCGAAGATGCGCTTGATGGAGGAAGGGAATTTCTCGAGTAAGTCGTATTCCCCGGCAATTTTTTCAGCGTCTGCCACCGTGCTCGGGTCGGGAATCGTCGGCCCCGATGCGAGCGCCGATTCCTGGCCCAGCGGCACATCGCTGATCGCAAACGTAACCTTCATCGAATGGGGAGCTGCAGCCGCGAGCCGGCCGCCTTTGATTGCGGAGAGATGCTTGCGGATGACGTTGATTTCCTCGATCGGCGCGCCGCACGTCACCAGCGCGGAGTTCAGCTTCTGAAAGTCCTCGATCGTGGACGCCCGGTCAAGCGCTTGCTCAACAAGCGCGGACCCTCCGCCGGAAATCAGAAAGAAAATAAGCGATCGATCGTCGCAACGCGCCAGGCGGCTCAGGATTGCCTTTCCGGCTTCGAAGCTTTGGTCGTTGGGAGCAGGATGGCCGCCGACGAAAGTCGTCCAGCCCGGCACATCGCGTTTCAGTGCGGCTGGAACGACAAGAATTCCGTCGATCTGATATTCCGGCGTAAGAATTCGTGCAAGACCCTCAGCCATCGCGAAGGCGGCCTTCCCGAACGCGACGGCGACAATTTCGCGATAACCACTCAAATCGATGATCGCCTTCTCGGCACGAATGCGCGAGCCGCGACGGTCCATTTTTCTAGCGAGAGTTTCGGGGATGTCGATCGCCGCGAGGGTACTTCGGAAAATGCGTTGAGCCGTTTCCTTCACGCTTTTTCAAGAGCCGCCACGCCGGCGCGCGCGATCTCCGTGTCTTGATCCTCGGTTCCCGCGCTTACGCCGATTGCGCCCACCACTTCGCCATCAACAATCAGCGGCACGCCGCCTCGGATAGGCGTTTGATCCGACGGGCTCGCGGTCGCGAGGCCGATCGAAAGCGACACATTCACTTGATTGGCCACAATCACAGGTCCGGTTGGGGCCCGGCGCATCGCCGCTGACTGTGCCTTAACCAGAGCAATTGCAATTGAAGACGGCTTAGCGCCATCCATGCGTTCAAACGCGAGCAGGTGCGAACCTTCGTCGACAACGGCAATGTTGACGGGGCAGCGCATCTCCACAGCGTGACGTTGCGCAGCGCCAAGCACGGCGCGCGCGCCTTCGAGAGTCAGTTTGGGGTGATTGCGAGTAACGTGCACCATCGGCTTGGACGATCTCCCTTCCCGTGCAACAAGTAGGCGCTAGCAGCGAGCTTGCGACACCCTGCAGCATTCTCTCCGGGTTATTTTAATCCCAGCGCATCCGCGTTCAGTGCGTTGGGCGGCTTCTTCCCGTGGAAACATGCCACTACATTGTTGGCAGCCATCACCGCCATTTTTGTGCGGGTCGCAACTGACGCGCTGGCGATGTGCGGCGTCAGCACCACGTCCTTTCGGTCCAACAGCCCTGGATGAACGTTCGGCTCGTTCTCGAAAACGTCCAAGGCGGCACCGGCGAGTTTCTTTTCCTCCAGTGCCTCGACCAGCGCTGCTTCATCCACTACCTGTCCGCGCGACGTGTTGATCAGGTATGCAGTCGGTTTCATCTTCGCGAGCGTGTCCTTGGAAATCAGATGGCGAGTCGCCGGCAGCAGCGGCACATGCACGCTGACGAAGTCTGATTCGCGCAACAGCTTGTCCAGATCGGCGTATTCAGCGCGGAGCTGTTCCTCCACGTTCATCGGCGCGTGCACCGCGTCGTGATAGAGCACGCGCATGTTGAAGCCGTACGAGCGACGCGCAACTCCTCGGCCGATGCGCCCGAATCCGATGAGGCCGAGCGTCTTGCCCCAAACATCGCTGCCGAGAAGTTGGTCGAGGTCCCAGCCGGGCCAACCCTTCGAGCGCAGCCATGCGTCGCCTTCCAGCACGCGCCGCGAGACAACCATCAGCAACGCCCACGCAAAATCGGCAGTCGTGTCGTCCAAAACGCCCGGCGTGTGCGTCGCCACTACGTTGTGCTTCGTGCATGCGGGCACGTCGATGTTGTCGAAGCCCACGGAAACGGTCGCCGCAATTCGCAACTTGGGCGCGGTGTTCAGAAGCTCATCGTCCACTTTTTCCGTGAGCAAGCAGACCAGCGCTTCCTTGTCCGCAATTCGTTTCAGCAGCTCGCTGCGAGGGATGCGCTCGGGGCTCGTCCAGTATTCCACTTCAAATTCATCATCGAGGATGTTGCGCGCCGCCGGAAACAGGGGACGCGTAGCAAGGAGCTTCGGCTTGGGCAAGTCCCACCTCAGGAATACGACAAATCAGAAAGACGCCGAGTAGGATACTAGAACCGAACGCTTAGTGGCGAGTGAGTATTCGGCAAATACGGCCGAACCTATTCAGTCCAGCGACGCGTCGCCTCGGCACTGTAGCGTCGGAGCGTGCCCGCCGCCGTGGCGGGACTTCGGCCCGGATGGCCCTCGCCCCGTTATTGATCACAGCAAAGAATAACAGTGGATCATTCGTATCGCAGGGCTTCCATCGGGTCGACATTCGCCGCTCTTCGAGCCGGGATGTAGCACGCCGCCAGCGCCGCGCCGGCGAGAATCACGGAAGCTGCAGTAAAGGTGACCAAATCGGTTGGCTCGACCTCGAAAAGGAGGCTCGACAACAGCCGCGTCACCGCGAACGCGCCCGCGATTCCCAGCGTGAGGCCAATCAGCGCCAGCCGCAGACCTTCGCTTAGCACGATCCGGAGCACGTCGTTTTTTCGCGCGCCCAGTGCGATTCGGACGCCAATTTCATGCGTTTGCCGCGAGACGAAATACGACAGGATGCCATAGATGCCGATTACCGCGAGTAATAGAGCCAACGCCGTGAACCCTCCCACCAGCACCGTCAGCAGTCGGCCCTCCGCTAATACAAAGGAATTTGAAATGAAGTCAGTCATTCTTTCAAAATGTGCCACGGGCAGAGTCGGATCGACCGAGTTCACAGCGTGATCCACTGTGCGAGCGTTTAGTGGTGCGTTTGAGCGAATTACCCAAGCACTCAGAAACCAGCTGTGGACGAGCTTTGTGAACTGATCGGAAACAGTCCATCCCGCGACGTAGACCACCGGCACCGTTGGGCTGTTCAGCGATCCGTCCTTTGTGTCGGCTACGACCCCGACAACCTGTGCGAGAACATTTCCCTCCGCAGTTTCCTTCGCGACGGCCTGTCCGATCGCATTGCGGCCTGGCCAGCATCTTCGGGCCAATTCGCTGTTGACGATTGCTGCGTTAGCCCCGTCGGTATCTTGAAATGTGCGGCCCGCCACCAGCGGAATGCCCGTTACCGAAAAATAGTCCGGACTAATTGCCCGCAACTGCACCATGAACCGGCCACAACGCGGAATGTCGTACGGATACCGCAGCCCCCTTGTCACGGGCAGGTTCGAGTTCGCCGCGACGCCAGTGACTCCTGGAATGGCGTCCAGCCGCTCAATAATCTTCTTTTGGAGCGTCCACGCCTCAGCGGTTGTCTTATATCGCCCCGGTGGCAGCGACATCTCAAGTGCCCACAGGTTTTGCGGATCGAATCCGGGACTGACCATGCGGAGCTTGAGGAAGCTCCTGGCCAGAAGGCCGGTGCCAGTAAGAAGGACGACGGACATTGCAATCTCCGCGGCCACAAGGACGTTCCGCAGCCACGGACGCCGCAGGCCCGCATCGCCTTGGCCGCGGCCTTGCTTCAGATCGTCGTACAGGTTCATTCTGCGCGCATAAAAATAAGGAACTAATGCTGCCGCCACACCCGCCGCCACTGAAATCAGAAGCGCGAACACGAGGACATCCGCGTTCGTTCGCACTTCACCAGCGAGCGGAAGCAAGGACGTGTTCAGATCAAGCGAGACTGCATGCGGAATAAAGTCTACAAGCCATCGGAGCCCCCAAATCGCTAGCAGAACGGCCAGGACGCCGCTAACGATTGACAGTAGAAGTCCTTCGGTCAGCAATTGGCGCCAAAGCCGGCTGCGGCTTGCGCCTAGGGCTGTGCGCAGGACGATCTCGGGACGACGCGACGTCGCTCTTCCGAGAAAGAGATTTGTCACATTTGTCAGTGCAATCAGAAGAACTAGCAGAACCGCACCGAACAGAACCAGCAATGGCGTTTCGACGTTTCCCGTGAGCTCCTGATGATACGAGATGAACTGTAGTCCTTCCCACCCCTTCCACACCGCACCGGGATACATCTTTTTGAATTCCCCGAACACCTGCGCTGCTTCAGCCTGTGCCTGCTCGAGTTTTATACCCGATCGCAACCGTGCGACCATGCCATAGTTCTGATCGTGGTCGTCGGGAGAGAACGTTAGTTGCAGAGGTTTGTATACATCCGCGGCTGCAACGAATTGGAAATTGCGCGGCATGACCCCGACGACTACGTAGCCTGAGCCATCCATCTGTATGGTCTGTCCGACCACACTGGGATCGCCTTCAAATGCGCTCTGCCACAGGTCATAGCTCACGATGATTGCAGGAGGGCCATGCGGTCGGCCTTCCGCCTGCACGAAGCCGCGGCCCAGGAATGGACTTATGCCGAGCGTCGCGAAAAGGCCTGGAGTGACGTGGGTCACGCTTACGAATCGCGCGCTCCGCCTCACGACAATGTTTGATCCCGATCCGGGCTCGTACGCACCCGCGGCTTGGAACGCGATGGTGTGCCCCTTCCAGAATAGAAAATCCGCTGCACCTACGGAGTCTTCTGAGCCCGAATCAGACGCCCACAGGGCGTATACCAGTTCGTCTGGCTGTGGATAGGGAAGCGGACGCAGGAACACACCATCCACAATGCTGAAGATTGCGGTGTTGGCGCCGATGCCGAGCGCGAGAGTCAGGATCACGACAGTGGCGAAGCCAGGATTGCGCCGCAACTGGCGCAGCCCGTAACGCACATCCTGCATTAAAATTTCGAGCCAGCGAAATCCCCACGCGGCGCGAACGTCTTCCCCGATCCGCGCGGTGTTACCGAGCGCAAGATGCGCGGCGCGTGTGGCGTCTCGCGCAGAGAGGCCCGCCGCCCGCTGCTCCTCTGCTTCTAATTCCAGATGACCGCTCAGTTCGCGCTCAAGGTCCGCTTCGCGTGCCCGCCGACGGTGCCACGGAAACCAGGATAGCCATCGGCCAAAATTGAGGGGCCCCATCTCAGCCCTCCTCGGCGAGTTCGATTACCCGTCCAATCGAAATTACCAGGCGCCGCCACTTTGAAAGCTCTGCGTGGAGGTGCTTCCTGCCCGCAGGCGTGAGCCGATAATATTTAAACTCGCGCTTGCCGCCCTTCGGCATCTCCCATTTCGACGCGATCCATCGCTTGCGTTCCAGCCGGTGCAGGGCAGGGTAGAGCGACCCATGCTCCACTTGAAGTACGTCGTCTGTGGTGCGCTGGATGTGCTTCGCGATTTCATGCCCGTGCGCCTGCCCCAGCACGAGAGTGCGCAGGATCAGCATGTCCAATGTGCCCTGCATCAATTCAATCCGGTTCGCGGAGTTTTCGTCGCCCATTGTGCCCCTCGCCGCGTCTTTATGACGTTGCGCGGCGTTTCATGATAGTCGACACTCTACCTCTGCTAGGGTAGGATGTCAACCATGCTGGCCGCCCATCACTCGCTCCGCTGAAATCGACGTGAAGAGCATCGACGGAAATCAGAAGCCGTCGCGAAGAGCCGCGCGCGCGGCCAGGTGCCCGCAAAGGCCGTGAACGCCGCCGCCCGGCGGTGTAGAGGCAGAACAAATGTACAGGCCGCGCGATGGCGTGCGATACAACCGTCGTGTCGGCCGCAAAAAAAATTGATCGAGCTCTGCCGACCCTCCGTTGATATCGCCCCCGATAAGGTTCGGATTGCTCGTTTGCATGTCGGCGGTCAGCATCACGCTGCGCTTCAAAATCGTACGGCGAAATCCCGGCGCGAAGCGCTCGATTTGCTGCTCGATGCGTTCCGACATATCTACTTGGGAATCGAGCGGGACATGGCAGTACGCCCAGGCGATCTGTGCCCCTTCGGGAGCGCGCGTTGAATCGAACAGCGTCGGCTGCGCGACCAGCACGAACGGGCGTTCTGCGTGCTCCCCCTTCCAAGGCGCTCGTTCCGACGCCGCGATCTCCTCGATCGTTCCACCCACGTGCACCGTGCCGGCGTGGTGGCACGCTTCCGCCGTCCATGGAATCGGTTCAGCAAGCGCCCAGTCCACCTTGCAGACGCCCGGCCCGTATCGATAGCTCTCCAATTTTCGCCGATACGATTCCGGCAATCGTCGGCCGGCAATCGCGAGAAGCTGTCGCGGTGTGACGTCGCACAACACGGCGCGAGCCTTCGGCAATTCGTCCAGCGACTGCACCATCTCGCCAGTCACGATTTCGCCGCCCAGTGAACGTAAGTACGACGCGAGCGCGTCAGCGATGCTCTGCGACCCGCCACGCGCAATCGGCCATCCCGCGACGTGGCCTGTGAGGGTAAGCACCAGCCCGAATGCCGCCGTCGGCAGGCGTTCGAGCGGCAACATCGAATGTGCGGCCATGCCCGCGAACAATGCGCGCGCCTGCTCGTCGCGAAAATGGGCTTCTGCGAACCCGCGCGCCGAACGGAGACTCATCAGCCCAAAAAAAGCTGCCGCGAACGGGTGATGCGGTACGCGTGTCATTCCCAGCAAAAGAGATTCGAGCCGCGGCCAGTCGCCGACCAGCCGGGTGAAGATTTGTTTGTAGCTGGCGGCGTCTTTGCCGAGGCTCGCTGCCGTTTCGTTCACCGAGCGCATCAGGACGGCGGCAGTCCCATCGTCCAGCGGATGCGCCAGCGGAATCGCAGGTTGAATCCACGTGAGGCCGTGTTGTTCGAGGGGCAGCTTGCGGAAGAAAGGCGAAATCACCGCCATCGGGTGCACGGCGGAGCAAACGTCGTGAAGGAAGCCGGGCAGCGTCAGTTCTGCGGATCGCGTCCCGCCGCCAATCGTGTCCTTGCCTTCAATGACGAGCACCGACCGGCCGGCCTGTGCGAGCGTAATCGCGGCGGCGAGGCCGTTCGGCCCCGAGCCGATCACCACTGCGTCGTATTCGGCGCGGGAAGGTCGCAGCGAAAGTCTCCGCAGGCCAGAGTCTACTAAACGGCGACCGGCGCCGGTGAAGTTTCGAGCGCGCGTTCATCCGCGTGCAGAAACCATTTCTCGACGACGACCTGCCGCGAAAACCAGGGCGTCGCCAGCAGCAGTCGTCCCAGCGCGCTCATCAGTCCCGCGGGAAGCTTCGGCCCGATGCGCGTCGACCAGTCTTGCTGATCGCCGAATCGACTCCCCAGCAGCCCGCCATACGTTGCCAATTTCGCTCGACTGTAATCGCCTTTAGCTTCGATCAGCGTTCTTGCCGCCAGCAGCCCGGATTCGATCGCCGGGCGAATTCCTTCGCCGCTTTGCGTGTACGCAAGTCCCGCCGCGTCTCCGATCAGAACCACGCCGTCCGCCAGGAAACTGCGCTGCGTCTTGCCGTACAGCAGGTACGCATGGCCCAGCGGCTTTCGTGGTGGGTCGAACCCTATTCGCTTCGTCCGCCGCAAGAACGCGATGAACTCCGTGACGTGTTCGCCAAGCCGGTGCGAATCCAGGCGCCCCAGCCCAATATTGAGAAAGTCGCCTTTCCGGAAGCACCAGCCATACCCGCGCAGGTCGCGACAGAAATACAGCTCCGGAACCTCGCCCCGCACGGCGCAAGCGTCGCGCTCAGCGGGAGACATCTCGAATTCAGCCTCCTGCGCGGCGACAATGATTTCGCTCTTCAATCCGGGATTCAGGTGGCGAGCAACAGGACAGAAATGCCCGCCGGCGCCCACCAGCACACGCGCCTTAATTTCACCGTTGATGATCCACGCGTCGTCCGCTCGCTCGATCGAGCGCAAGGGGCGCTGTTCAACCAGTCGGGCACCGGAGCGTCTCACAAGATACTCGTCAAACTCGCGCCGCCGGATGCCATAGCTCACGGGCTCGCCGTAATGCGTTTCGGTCACGCGCCCGTCGATGCAGCCCGTGCGAAAGCCCTTTATCGGCTGAAAAACTCGGTCGCTTGCGTAATCCGGGCCAATTTCCAATTCCTGGAGCACTTGTGGAGTGATCCACCCGCCGCAAATCTTGTCACGCGGGAACGTGCTTTTATCAAGGATGATTGCATCGACACCGGCGTGTTCGAGCGCCCACGCGCATGCCGACCCTGCCGGGCCGCCGCCGACGATCAAGCATTCGCATGCATCCACTTTCGCTCCTGGTTGGCGGCAGCCTTCTTTCCGTAAAGATGATCCCGCGTTACGGGAAGCGCGGTGCACTCCGCGCCGGCGAACAACATCTGAAAGAGTTGCATCGAGCCGGAGCGGAATCCCGCAATTGATCCGGCGAGGTACAATCGCCACATGCGAACGAACGGCTCGTCGAACATTTCCGCGACGCGCGCACATGATTTCTCGAACCGGGCGAGCCAATGCTCCAGCGTCCATGCATAGTGTTGGCGCAGGTTTTCGATGTCACAAACCGCCAGGTCGTGCGGTTCCAGCAGACCGATCGACTCACGGATCGTCGGAGGATAGCCGCCGGGGAAAATTCGTTTGCGAATCCACGGATTCAGCAGTTGCGGGTGATTTCTGCCGATGAAGTGCAGCAGCCCGCGCCCGGATTTGCCGATCGAGCGGCCAATCACCTTGGAAAATTCGGCATGATGATTCTTGCCCACGTGCTCCAACATTCCCACGGATACGAAGGCGTCGTATTGCCCTGATATGTTGCGGTAGTCGTCTTGGACGAACTCCACCTGGTTCTGCAAACCCGCGGCACTAGCCTGTTCCCGAGCGTAAGCGATCTGCTCTTTTGAAATATTGAACGCTCGGACGTGCGCGCCATACTCGCGTGCCATGTGCAATGCCAGCGAGCCCCAGCCGCACCCAGCCTCCACGACGCGTTCGCCTGGACGCAGTTGCAGTTTCCGGCAAACGTGGTTCATCTTCGCAAGTTGCGCGTCTTCCAGGGTGGCTGCGGGCTGCGGAAAATACGCGCAGGTGTAAACCAGTCGGGAATCGAGCCAAAGTTTATAGAACTCGTTGCCGAGATCGTAATGACGGTGAATGTGCTCGCCGGAGCCGCGCAGAGAGTTGTTCTGCAGCAGGGTTAGCCAGCGGGATGCTAATTTCGCCGGAAGCCATTCGTTCCTCTCGACCCGGAAAACGGATTCCAGAAGACCCACCAGGTCGCCGTCAACTTCAATTCGCCCGTCCGTGTACGCCTCGCCGAATTCAATAGCGGGATTGAGCGCCAGCCTTAGAAGTGTGCTGCCGTCGCGGACCGTTATTTTCGCTACCGGAGAGTCGCCGGTGAATCCGGCGGTAGTGCCGTCGGCGAGCCTGACCGCTGCGCGCGCAGGCACGATAGATGCACCCACTTTGTTCAGAATCCAGCGGTCGAAAGATGTTGCCCGAAAGCGTGGGCCAGTACGGTTGGAGCTTGAGAGCCGTTGCATGAGCAGACCCCGTACGAACACTCAGGATTCTATCGCAATTCGAAGACGGCGAGAAAGCCTTGCGAGCCGGGCAACCCCCCTGGCTGCCGTGCTTTCGGCAGGCGCATGAGAAGTGGTGTCCGTTCTACCGTTCGCTTCCGGATTGCCCGCCGCTCGCCGTTTTCGCGTTTACGGAATTCATTATGTTGCGTGCGAGTCGCAGGTGCGTCTCCAGGACGGGCACGGATTTCTCGGCGAAGTCCTTGATCTGCGGGTTTGTTCCGTTCTTTGCCTCGGCTTTGAATTCGGTAACGGCCCGTTCGTGATCGTTCACCATGTCCCGGGCGAACTTCTTGTCGAACTCTTTGGTGTTCAGGCTGGAGAGGTTCTTGTAATCGATCATTTGCGTGCTATTCGGTTCCGTCGGCAATGTAATGTGTTGTCGCTGCACTACCGATTTCAATTGATCGAGATTCTTGGTGTGATCGCGAACCAGGCGCTGGCCGAAGTCTCGAACGGCCGGAGTCCCACCCTTCTGTTGGGCCAGTGTGCCCATTTTGATTTCCGCCAAGTCGTTCTGTGCCACCTTTTGCGCGAAAAGGCGCGCGGGCACGGCCATATTGGATCGATTCGCCGATTCCTCACCGGCGGCTTGATTCGCCTGACTCGGTGACTGGTATGCCTGACGCGCGGCCGACTCATGCTGTGCGGATGCCGTGCGACCGATACACAGCAACGTCAGGCTGCCTAGGGCCAGTGCCAAGGCGGTGTTCTTTACTTTTAGCATCGATTTACAACCTCCCGCTCTCAAGGCTAGGCCGTGCTGTAATGATTGGGTATCCGGCAAATCGGGGGTTTTCTTCGTTCTAGGGGGGGTGCCGCCGCCTCCGCAAAATTGTATAAATTTAGACGAAACGGCTTGGCGGCCCTTGTACGTCTAACG
Source organism: Candidatus Acidiferrales bacterium (assembly GCA_050747085.1). Classification (GTDB taxonomy): domain Bacteria; phylum Acidobacteriota; class Terriglobia; order Acidiferrales; family UBA7541; genus Palsa-295. Next base: position 2,618 of record JBOGNK010000145.1, on the reverse strand, counting down.
AACCAGCAGCCCAGAGGCTGCACGCTGAGGGGGAAGTCGGCCTCGAAAGGGCGACCAGATCCGGCGGTTGACGCGTGCCGATGCGATCACGGACGCGCCTCTAACTCATTTTCATGGAGCAGGAGTAGTGATGTCGATCAGGCATACAGTTCTCGGTTTATTTGTCGCGACGCTTGTGCTCGGTCTGGGCTCGAACTGTTCGCGTCTTCGCGCGGCGACGCCTTTGCCACAAACGGCTGTGCCGGGCGGCGCTGCAAAGCAGCTTGGTACGATCCAGACGATTTCCGGCGACACCCTCACGCTGGTCACAGACTCGGGTACTCAAGTAACTGTGCATGTGCCATCTGGAATTCGGATCGTGCGCGTCGAACCAGGGCAAACCAGCCTCAAGGATGCCTCGCCGATACATCTCGAAGACTTGCAACCGGGGGATCGCATCCTGGTAAGCGGCCGCCTGTCGGATGACTCGAAAACACTCGTCGCGGCCATCGTCATTAGTATGAAGAGCGCGGACCTCCAGGCGGCGCACCAGCAGGAACAAGAAGCGTGGCGAAAAGGAGTTGGGGGTCTGGTGAGTTCGGTTGATCCGGCCACAGGAACCATCATGATTTCTGTTGCGGTGCCGGGCGGGAAGAAGACAGTAACGGTCCACACGACGAACGTCACCACCTTCCGCCGGTACGCCCCGGATTCGGTGAAGTTCGACGATGCGAAGCCCAGCACAATCGCCGCGATCCAGCCCGGGGACCAGGTGCGCGCGCGCGGCCAGCGCAGCGCGGATGGTTCAGGCTTCACCGCGCAAGCGATCGTATCGGGTTCCTTCCGAAATATCGCTGGAACCGTCGTCTCCACCGACACGTCTGCAGGAACTGTGACTGTCAAGGATTTGGCGACGAAGAAGAACGTGGTCGTGAAGGTCACCCCCGATTCCGATGCACGCAAACTGTCAGAGGAGGTCGCTCAATTCATCGCGATGCGGTTGCGTGGGGGGGCGGGTGCCGCCGGCGAAAACGGGCAGAATGGCGGGCAAGCCAGAAACCCTGGTCAGGGGAATCCACCGGCGGCGAACGGCGGCGGAGCCATGGCGCGCCGCGGCTCTCCGGATTTTCAGCAGATCCTGAATCGCATGCCGCGGGCTCAAATTTCCGATCTGCAAAAAGGCGACGCAGTGATGATCGTCTCCACGCAAGGATCGACCTCCGGTGAAGTTACGGCCATCACGTTCCTTGCCGGAGTCGAGCCGATTCTGGAAGCTCCGGGCGGCGGAATGCAGCTCTCACCATGGAGCCTTGGCGGCGCCCCTAGCACTGGCGACGACACCGGCGGCGGAACACCACAGCAATAAATGAACAACGAATCGACGTGCAATTATCGCGAACCAAAATATTTCAGGGAGAATAAATTGAAATTGAAGCTCTTTGGCAATGTGGGCCGAATCGTACTCATACTCGCCGTTGCGCTACTTTTTGCGTTGCCGTCAGTCGCGCAGAACGCCACCGGAACGACAGGCTCTGTCCGCGGGCAGGTAACGGATCCATCCGGTGCAGCCTTGGTTGGCGCGACCGTGCTTGTGACCGGGCCCGACGGCCAGACGTTAACCGCGACGACGGGGAAGAATGGCACGTATGAAGTGACGGGTCTTGCCCCGGGGAACTACAAGGTAGAGGCTCTCGCAAAGGGCTTCGCGGTTTTCGAACAAGACAACGTGCAGGTAACTGCCGGGCAGGCTGAAAAGCTCGCGATTACGCTTGCGATCGAGACACAGCAGGAGAAAGTGATCGTTTCCAGTGAGGCTGAGACCCTGAGCGTCGCGCCGGAATCGAATGCGGGCGCGATTGTTATCTCGGGAAAAGAATTGGACGCGCTCTCCAACGATCCCGACGAACTGCAATCGGATTTGCAGGCCTTGGCGGGACCGTCCGCTGGTCCGAACGGCGGCCAGATGTACATCGACGGGTTTACGGCGGGGCAACTTCCGCCTAAATCGTCGATCCGTGAAATCCGCATCAACCAGAACCCGTTTTCCGCCGAGTACGACAAACTGGGCTACGGCCGAATCGAGATTTTTACGAAGCCCGGCACCGATCAGTTTCACGGCGAAGTGAGCGCGATGGGCAATGATTCCGGATTGAACACGCGCAGCCCGTTCCTCGGCGACGCCCCGCAACCTGGCTATTACTCCGATATGCTCGAAGCCAACGTAGGCGGCCCGTTATCGAAGAAAGCGTCGTTCTTCTTGTTCGCCCAGCACCGCAACATAAATGACCTCTCGATTATCGATGCTGCGGCGCCTCCCACGTATACTCCCGGCGATTTTCAACAAGCTATTCCGAACACCCACGGTCGCACCAATATCGGCCCGCGTTTGGACTATCAGCTAGGCAAGAACGACACACTCACCGTTCGCTATCAATATTGGCGAAACAATGAGCAGAACCAGGGCATCGGTGCCTTCACTCTGCCCACACAGGCGTACAACACACTCGAAACTGAGCAGACCGTTCAGGCCGGTGAAACGCATCTGTTCGGTTCGAACATCGTGAACGAAACCCGCTTTCAGTTCGTGCGCGACGTGACGAATCAGACGCCCACCAGCACGCTGCCGACGATCAACGTCG
>JBOGNK010000144.1:0-28708 GCA_050747085.1 Candidatus Acidiferrales bacterium | reverse complement strand
CCAGCAAGTTGCGCGTAACGCTCGTCAACCACGTCGGAAACGCGCCGTCCGTCGGACGATAGCTCTGCAGCGTGCGATAGATGCGCAGGAAAACCTCCTGACTCAGATCCTGCGCTTCCGTCGAATTGCCCGTGAACCGATAGCATAGGTTGTAAACTCGCCGCGTGTGACGCCGCACGAGTTCCTCCCAGGCCGAGCCCTCGCCCCGGAGACAGCCCTGCACCAGTTGCGCGTCGGGCTCCAATCGCTCTCAGCCTCGCAAGTCGTGCCGTCCGAGCGTTTCCGCCCGCCGGAGTTTTGTCGTCAATCAAGCGTCCCGCTCCGCGCTGCTGCAACTGAAGACAGCCAATGCGACGCCAGAGCAAACCGCTGGTCGCCGCCGCATTCGTTGCAGCGCCGTAATTCGGGCCGGGGTTTCAGGGTTTGATGATCAAACCCTGACCTGAACGGTTTCAGGGTTTGATGATTCAAACCTTGACCCGAGAAGGCAGCCAGCCTGCTAAGGGCAAGTGGCTCGCAAATGCGAACTCAAACTGCCTGCCTCAGGCGCTTGCTTCCGTCCGGCCTCACTTATGGAACGCATCTCGAGCCGAAAAAGTTCCATCGGCGTTTCCGGCGCGCGCGCAAGTCGATCCAGGTGCAGTCTTTGCCGCGCACTTTGCTCCCTCGGTCTATTATGCCGGAAAAGTTTCGAGGCATCTTAATCCGGCCCGCACAGCAGCACAAGCGCTAGCCTCCCAAGGTCCCGGCATAAAAAAACGGCGCGAGACTGTGCGAGAATGTCGGCGCATCTTCGGGCAGGAAACGTGCTTAAACCGGTGTTTCGAACATGCGTCTGATCTGGCGCTCTCTCCTCTGGCTCGTCTGCGCGAGCATCGTAGCCGGTCTGACCGTGCTGATCGGCATCCGCGTCGAGCGCCATGTTCTGCGCCGGCACGCCGAAGCTTTGATGGCTGACATGCAGTCGATCACGCTTCGCGAAACGACGTTCCAGCAGGTGCAACCGATTTTCCGGCGCTGGCGACGCTGGGGAAAATTCATCCGCCCCTGTTCGCCAGCGCGCTGCGAGTTTGATATCCGACTCCACGATCTCGACTCGCGGCCGGACCGTTATTTGTATCGCGACCACGCTGTTTTCCAACTGGCTTCGCTGGTCGGCGAAAGCCCAACGGCGATCAGCGCGCGTATCGGCGTCCTGAATGGCGTTGTTTCATCCGAGCAGATCGGTTTTGCCATCGAGACTCCCGGCCATTTGCTCTCCGCCCAGACAGCAAGTTCTCCGCGCATCGATCTCCCTCGCGGGGCCCACTCGACGCCGGCTCCGAACTACGCCGTCTGGTCGCCGCCAAATTTTCCGGACATGGTGCGTCTCGAGTTCACTCCCTCAGCAGATCCGTCCCGGATCCATCGCCTGATGGCTATCGATTTCTCGTGTCTAACGCGCTGGCGTCCGTGCCAATCGCGCGATCAGATCATGCCGGCAGCGATGAGCGCCGCAGCGGCCCCGTAGAGTACGAAGAGAACACCAAACGGTGGGGAGAGGCGGACAAGCCTCACCTCTGGCGAGGTGAGCTACACAAGCCACAGCGCGCGGCAAGTCGGTGAACCGGGTGGATTGATCTGGTGTACACGCCGAAGACCCACCGTTCGCAAACATCGCGAACGATGGGGCACCCGGGAGGGTGGAGTCATCGCTTGCGGTTCACGATTTTCCGTCGCGCCTTACGATGATGGTTGCGTATGAAACAAAACCATGGCGCACCGGGCTCACGAAGAACAGCAAATGCCGGCGAGAGACAAGCCTCACCTCTGGCGAGGTGAGCTACACAAGCCACAGCGCGCGGCGAAACAAGCGAGGGCACACAATCCAATGATAGAAAGCGGGAAAACGCCGGCGAGACGCCGGCGCTACTCATTACCGCGCTCGCCACTTTTTCCCCAATAGCCCACGCACGCGACCACCGGCAGTGGCGGATACTTGGGAAAACGCGAGTCCGTCGCGGACAATCCGCACATCCAGAAAATCGCTCCGCGGTCTGACGTGATCTGCCGCGCATGAACGCACGTCGCGCACAACCCAATTCGCTCGTCGTTGTCGGCCTGAGTCATGGCGGCCCGGAACCTGCTACTTCTCCTGCTCCGTTTGGGGGACGCCGCCGGGGCCGGGCTCCTCGCGCTGTACCTTCCGTGCACGCTTCTCGAACCATTTGCCCAGCAAAACGTCGGTCGACGAGTACACCACAATCGACGCCGTCACGGCGAGGGCCACCAGATCCGCCGCGTGATAAAGCCCCGCGCGGAAAATCAGGATGCCATACACCACCGACGCGAATCCTTTTGGCCCGAACCATCCGGTGAGCAGGATCTCTCGTCTGGTGAGTCCTGTTCCGATCATCGATAGCCAGATCGCAAGGAGCCGCACCACAAACACAGCGAGGAAAATGAACGCGTATTCGAGCGCGGGCAGCACCTTCAGAAACTGCGGCGCGATGGCCACGCCAAACACCAGCAGCGCCGCCAATTTCAGCAACTCCGTCACCAGCTCGCCGAATTCCTGAAACGATTCGCTGAAGCTCGGCCCGAACGTGGCGACGCTGATTCCCGCGCCAAATCCGGCAAAGAACAAATTCGCGTCGGTGACATACGACACGGCCAGCACCAGCAGCCCCAGCGCGAAACCGTTCAGCGGATGAAACACGCCCGCGGCGCGGAAGAAGCGCGTCTTCTCCAGCATCAATCCCGCGAACGGAATGCCGAACCCGATCGCCAGGCCCAGCGGCATTCCGGTCAAACTGGTAAACCCCGGGCCTTTCAGCCCGGCGTACGCCAACAGAATGATCACCACCGAGAGCGACAGGCCGTCGTTCAGCCCGCTCTCGACGTTCAGCAAGTGCTTCACTCGCGTCGGTATCGCTTCGAAACGGAAAATTGCGGAGACGAACACCGGGTCGGTAGGGCTCAGCGCGGCACCAACCACGAACGCGAGCATCCAGGGCAAATGCGCCATGTAGCGCCCCAGCACGCCGATGCCGACGATCGTCAGCGGCATGCCGATGAGCAGTGCGCGCGCCGGCAGAGTCCACGCTTTCGCCAGCTTCCGCAGGCCTCCGGTCCTCATCCCGTCGGTAAACAGGACGCTGAACAGCGCCACTTCCGCGAGCGTCTGTAGCAGTTCGGCATTGATTTTCGGTACGTGGCCGAATACGCCGCTGCCGAGCAGGAATCCGCAAACGAGAAATAGGACGGCCACCGAGAGGACCGTCTCCTCGACGATCCCGGAAATCAGGACGGCGACAACCAGCATGATTGCGAACGCGAGCAGCAGTGCCATTGTTCTGCGTGAAGCCGAATAGCCTCCGAGTTTTGTCCTAGGTTATGCGATAGAGAGTTCCTTTCCTAGGCCGATCGGTAATCGACAAGGCGGCGGCCACAATCCGCGGATCGACATGGAAGTCTCGACGCCGTTCTTGCTTTTGTCTTGGATTTGGATGTACCGGCGGGGACTCTACCCCTGCGACGTTTACCCGCGATTTACGTTGGGGGGGTGTCCAAAACAGGACAGCCTCGAATCGCATCGCGGATTATTCTCCCCTGCAATATGCAACGTAGCGATACCGCATCGCCTTTCACGTCGGGATCGAGAAAATTCATGCTCGACGCAACGAAAATAGTATAAGGACGGTCTACCTGGGGGCCTATGGAACGCACTTATGACATTTTTGAAGTTTTTCCGAATGGCAACGTCGAATGGCGGATTTGTGTTGTAGGACACGACGCCGCTCTCGCAACCGCGCACGTCTTGGCCGAGCGCTCGACGAACGAATTTCGCGTGATGCACCTGGCGACGAACTCAGTGGTGGCCGTGGTGAAAGGGAAGGACGCAGAGGCGAAGGCGGGCGATCAAACCCGCACGCCCAACAAGAGTGGGTCGGGCGGGCCGGGGAAAACAAATCTCTCCGGTTCCGCGCGCTACTGCATCATCCGCATCCGCGCGCTCCGGCGCAACAATCGCACATCGCTCGCTTGAGCCACTCTCGACCGGTAAGGCTAGGTGCCTGCGCACCCGTGGTCCGCTTCGTGCTGGTGCACCGCGCCAATCCTGCGCTCCTTTTCCCCGATTGCTAGCTCTAAAGCCTCGTCCAAAGCCTTGAACCGAGCTCTGTCGTCCTCTTTGATCGTGCGAAGCTGTTCGGTGGCGATTGCCACGATCTTCTGCAATATTTCAATTACCGCGGCTCGCAATTTTTCGCCTTCAGAACACACAGTCCAACTCCCGCTTCATCGGTTCGAAGTCCTTTGAGGGCACCCGCTATCGAGTGGGATATAGCTGGGCTTCCTGAAAACAATCTGAAAATCGCTCGTGCGTGCTGGCGGAAGGTAGTTCGAGCGAGAGAATCGGTCCTCTGGAAGCCACGATCGGTGGCGTCCAGCTTGGTCGAGGCTGGCTGGGAGCGCTAACGCGAAGGGGAGAGCGAAGTATCGCGGGCCAGGACAACGTCGCCGGTGAAGTCAGTGCGAATCAGGCCGATATGCTTGCCGTCCGGCGACCAGCGGAAATCCTGGATCTGCATGGAATCAAAATGTGTGAGCGCGTGTCCGTGCGAGCCATCGATGGGCTGAATCCAAATGTTGTCGACGCCTTTATCCTCGAAAAGAATGGCTACGGCCCTGCCGTCTGGAGTGAAATGGAAGCCACCCCATGCCGCGGGGCCGGGGATGGTGAAGCCGACGCCGCAGCGAGGATCCGTAGTGATGTAGCGGGGCGGCGTTCTCCCACTCACATCGAGGAGCGCGATCGTATTGGCATAGACGCGTGACTTCGAATCGCCCTGGGGCGCATATACCGCCATCGTTCTACCGTCGGGCGAAAGAGCCATATCCTTTTGCAGACCCCTGATGGCACTGACGCCAGGAGCCACTTCAGGTTTGCCGCCGTTCACAGGCATGCGCATAAGAGTGGCCAGAGTGCTTGGGAGATAGTAGAGCCACTCCGCGTTGCATCCCATCAGGTATTTGACGTCCTGATGCGAAGTGAGCGCCGTTGCATTCGACCCGTCGAAGTCAGCACGCCAAATCCGTAGAACGTCGTCGCTTGGGTCGTGGAGAAACCACGTGAAGGCGATGAAGCGGCCGGAATTGCAGGACCACATATCATTGATCCAACTATTGGAATCACTGATGAGAGTTTGCGGATCACTTCCGTCGCTGTTCATGCGAACGAGGCGAAGTCCTTCGGAGACGAGGAGTTGACCGTCGGGAGTCCAGTCCATGGCCGGCAAAACAGTCTGGCGCGGGATGCCAGTGACGGGAACAACGGGGCGCGCGCCGTTGCCGGACAGGATGTCGATTTCGCTGTCGGACGTGTCCTGCACTGTGGCGAGAGTGGCGGCGTCGGCAGAGAGTGATACGTCGATGTGGTCGTTAACGTCGCTGATGATGGGACGGAACTTGCCGTCGGGGTACGAAATGGCTCCCACTTTGGAATTGAGTGAGAACGGCTTTTGCGCCGAAGGATAGACGATATAAATCGACCGGCCGTCGGGGGCCCAGAACAGTTCCAATGCGAATTTGCCGTCGAAGCTGACAAAAGGAATCAGTTTGCGACTCGCAAGATCGAACATGGAGATGCCGACGTTGGGAAGATTGCTCATGGACAGGGCAATTCTCTGACCGTCCGGCGACCAGCCAATGGAATCGGGAACCTGCTGTCCAGGGGTTATGAGCAAGGTTTGCTCGTCGCCACCTGTAGCGTTCGCTTCCAACAAGCGCCATTTGTTGATTTCGGGATCGTTTGCGCGCAGATAGGCAATCTTCTGGCCGTCGGGAGAAATGGTCGCATTGCTGTCCACATCACGCGCGATAAGTGCGGGCACGCCGCCAAGAACGGGTGCGCGAAGGAGGTCGAAAGATTCGCCGCCATGCGATTGTCGGAAATAGAAAAAGCTGCCGTCGGGAGAAAACGTCAATGTGCTGAGCGACAAGCCGGATGGCGGAACAACCTGTGTGTCGCTGCCGCTGGGAATGTTGCGTAGCCAGAGGCTGTGCTGGCCCCGATCTCTTTGAATTGTGAGAAGAAATTTGCCGTCGGGAGAAATGGCCGTCTGAACTACTTTGCCGGTGCTGGTGATCTGGGACATCGCAAAATTTTGGAATGGAAGCGGTTGGGGACGATGAAGAAGGGAGTAAAGGCCGAAAGAGGCGGCGGCCAACAAGATCAGAACGACAACGATCGTGGCGGCAAATCCGAATTTGTGCTGGCGCGCTACGACGGCAAGCGTGGAACTGCCCGACGGCGGTGACGCAGCCGCGCTGGAATGGCGCTCGGCGACGGCGCTTATGACGCTCGCCGAATGGCTGGCTGAGGAAACTTCCGATCCATCCCGGAGCGATGCATGCGGCTGTTCCTCAGTGGACGATTGACGAACGAAATCGGAGTCGCGCTTGAGGCGGTGCAAATCAGCGCGCATGTCAGCGGCCGTCTGATATCGAAGACGGCGGTCTTTTTCGAGGGCCTTAGCGATGATTTCTTCGAGTTTTGGGGCGATTTCAGGATTCAGGCGCACCGGCGGGACAGGCGCTTTTTCGAGAATCGCCGAAAAGATCGCTGCGGCGGATGCGCCGCGGAACGGAAGCGTGCCGGTGGTCATTTCATAGAGGACGGCGCCAAAACTGAATAAATCAGTACGAGCATCGAGCTGCTCGCCGCGCGCCTGCTCAGGAGACATATAAGCAACCGTGCCGACAGCGAGACCAGGGCTTGTGAGGTGTGGTTCCTCCGTTTGAGCGCCCGCGGGCGCGGTGACGGTTTGTCCCGGCTGATGAAGCGGAGATTGTTTGGCGAGGCCGAAGTCGAGAATTTTGGCATGGCCGCGCCTGGTAACGAAGATATTGGCGGGCTTGATGTCTCGATGGATGATGCCTTCCGCGTGAGCGGCTTCCAGCGCGTCCGCAATCTCAAGTCCCAATTCGCGGACGTCTTCCATGGGGAGCGGCTTATCCGAAATGCGATGCTTCAGCGTCTGGCCGTCGAGAAACTCCATGGCGATGAAAGCTGTGCCATTTTGTTCTCCGATGTCGTAGATCGTGCAGATATTCGGATGATTCAACGCAGACGCGGCTTTGGCCTCGCGGCGGAAACGTTCCAAGGCCTGCGGATCGTGGGCAACTTCTTGGGGCAGAAACTTCAGAGCTACAAAACGGTCGAGGCGGGTGTCCTGAGCCTTGTAAACGACACCCATACCTCCGCCTCCAAGGCGTTCCAGAATGCGATAGTGCGAAAGGATTTGGCCGAGCAGAGGATGGGAGTCCTGCATGTGCCGTTATGGTAGTTTGCGATCCAGGTTGAGTCAACAAACCCGTGCGCCACGCGTCCCATGGACTCCCCAGAAGAGGAGCGGCGATTCAACGCGGTGATCGCGAAGCGCTTCTAAAAAGAAAAGGCGAGCCCTTCGACTATGGGCCCGCTGTTCGGTAGAGCGCGCCCGAAGCGCGGGCTGTGCAGTGCCCCACGAAAGAAATAAATGCCGGCAACACCCGCCATTCAGAATGGCGAGCAGTCGCCGGCGCTACAGAACAGCGAGTTGCGCCGGACGGCTTCGCTTGGCAGACGCCGGCGGCGAAAGTGCGCCATGCGAATGGCCATGCGGTTGGTCGGGGTTCAGGACTCTCTACGTGGTCGTGACGTTGCTTTTTAGAGGAACGACGGTAAAGAAACCGACATTCCCCTACGACACACTGAAAACGCTGGTGCGACTGTGCGAAAAGGGGGAACCATGAAGGAGAGCGCTTTAAAAGAACTATACATCGACGAACTGCGAGATATTTATAACGCCGAGAATCAACTTATCAAGGCTCTGCCGAAAATGGCGAAGGCGGCAACATCCGAGGATCTCCGCGCAGGATTTGAGGAGCATCTCGAACAGACGAAAGGGCATGTCGAGCGACTCGAAGAGATTTTCAAAGAACTCGGAGAAAAGCCGACCGGCAAGAAATGCAAGGGCATGGAAGGGTTAGTGGATGAAGGCGAAGAAATGATCGAAGAGCAAGAAGGCGACGTGCTTGATGTGGGATTGATTTCGGCGGCACAGCGCGTCGAGCACTACGAAATCGCTGCCTATGGTTGCGTACGCACCTACGCCAACCTGCTGGGCGAGGATGACGCAGCCGGGTTGCTCGAACAGACGCTTACGGAAGAAAAACAGACCGATCAAAAGCTCACAAAGCTCGCCGAGAAGATTAACGTCCAGGCGGAGGAGCAGGAAGAAGAAGAGCACAGCAAGCCTAAGGGCAAGGGCAAAGCCGCGCGAGCCTGATCGGTCTCTGCAGACCTTGCCAGACGAGCCGCGAACGGCCGAGGGCAGATAATCCAACGATAGAGAAGCAAGAAGGCCGGCAAGATACCGGCGCTACTAAACCAGTGCGTGCCGGGCCACTCCGGCACCGAAAAGCCTCACCTCTGGCGAGGTGAGCTACACGAACCGCCACAATAAAATGCCGCGTTGAAGAATCGCACGGCGGAGCTACGCTTGCCAGACGCCCGCGGCGAAGGTTTTGATGCTGCGGAAGCCGAGATGTTCGTAGAGCCGGACGGCGGACCGGTTGACGCACGTCACGGTAAGCGAGAGCGCCTCGTAGTTGCGGCGGCGCAGCGCCTGGATCGAGCGCTCCATCAGCTGGCGTCCGACGCCGTGTCCCTGATGGCCGGGCATGACGCACACCTGCGTCGTGTGTCCGATGCCCTTTGCGACGGTGGAAGTAAGCACCATGCCGATCAGAGGATCGCCGGTGGCGGGTCGCACGAGAAAGGAAGCTTCGGGGAGAAATTGTCCGCAGCCGGGAAGCAGGACGATGTTGCGGAGGAAGCGCATGCCTCCGGCCTGGGTACGATATTGGTCGTTGATTTCGCCATCCACGTGATTGGCGTAGGCAAGCTGGATCAGGCGCGCGGCGGATTCGAAGGCGCGGTCGGTCCACGGCTCGATGCGCAGGCCGGCGGAAAGAGGCTTGTTTTCCAGTCGCGCTTCGTCGAGGCGAAGCAGCATGAACTGCCGGCTGTGCAGCCGGAAAAACCGCGAAAGAAACGCGGGATCGAGTTCGGCGCCGAAGGGCATGAGCTGCGCTTCGATGCGTTCGAGGCGCGGCGTGACGTGGAGCGCGCTGATCATCTCCGACAGAATCTTTTGCGTGACGTCGCCTTGCGAAGATTTGGACGAGGCAAAAAGGCCCCCGATCAGTCCTTTATGGTCTTCGAGGACGTAGAAGCCGTAGCCGGCAGGGTGACCATCTTCCACCGCCACGTAGCCGCCGAGCGCACGGGAGTCGATGAATTTGCGGATCAGGTCGATGGACGAGCGGTAATCCCAATGCAGTTCGTCGCGCCAGCGCTTGCTTTCCTCCTGAAAAAGGAGGTCGAGCGAGCGGGAATCCACTTGCCGGAGCTCGACGATTTGCATGGTGAGCGGGCGCCTGGGAACATTATAGTTCGGCGTTCATCAAACCCCAACTGGGGCGGGCGCCGCACAGGGACGAAGCGAAGGCTTTACCGCAGAGATCGCAGAGACCGCAGAGAAATCCGCTCGGATCGGGGAGTGCGTTTCTGCAGAGACCCGCTACGGCGGGCAGGGGCGAAAAACGCAGAGGAACTCTTCCAGATTGGGCTCGGTGGCGGGGCGGAAAGTTGTCCGAATCGTAACGGGTAAGCCGAAAGTTTACGGAAAGAAGCGTGCTAACATCGAAGTTGCGGCAGAAGAGCACTGCCGTTTCAGGTTCATTCGGGTTCGTTCGCCGGAGGTGTACTGTGCGCGCAGACGCGCAGCGGGGGCGAATGCCGATTGAGGCGGTCTGAAACGGAGTTGGCCGCGCAAACGGATGGCCGTCCTCTCAGAACTGCGTTATCCGACGACGCGTGCCGCCAAGGTTGTTTCCGGGCTGCTGGCGCTGATCCTCTTTGTCGTTGTTGCGCTGGCGTCGATTTCCGGATTTCTTCTGTACCAGGTATTGAAGCCCGCGCGGACGCCTTCTTCTTTCGACCTGAACGTGATGATGGGCCACCCGACCACGTTTTCGGTCAGACTGCCGGATGGAACGTCGCAGGACGGTTGGTTTTTTCCGGGGCTGCGCGGCGCGCCGACGATTATCGTGTCGCATGGATACTCGTCGCAGCGGTCGGATGTGCTGACGCTGGCTGCGGCAATCCAGCAGCACGAGTTCAACGCGTTTGTGTTCGATTATGCGGGACACGGGTCGAATGCCGGCACGACCACGCTGGGATACACGGAAGCGGGTGAACTGGAAGCGGCGGTGAAGGCGCTAGCCGGCCGCGACGACGTGGACCAGCAGAATTTCGGACTCTGGGGAGTGGACCTGGGCGCATACGCGTCGCTTGCCGTGGCGTCGTCCGATTCGCGTATCAGAGCGCTTGTGGTGGACGACCCGTACGACTCGCCCAAAGATTTGCTGGATATTGAAGTGAAAAATTCAGGGCTCACCGCGCTGCCGTTCGTCGGGCGGTTCTGCGATTTCGGTTTCCGCATGCTGAACTATCAGGATAAGACTGTGCCGCCGCTGTCCGCGCATATTGCTGCCACGCGCGGCGTGCCGAAGCTGTTCATTCAGTCGGACGGGAATGCCACGCTGGCAAGGGACACGGCGGCGCTGTACAACATCGCTCCGGACCCGAAACAGCTAACGGAAGACAGCGTCAGTTATCGGGATATGTCCGACGACGACCGCAAGAACTACGAAAACCGAGTGTCCAACTTCTTCTCGCAATATTTGCCGCTGAGGTAAGAACGACCGTAAAGCTATTTCTCGCTGAGCTGAGAAGCTACTTCTTCTGATTCGGTTTCACGGGCATTCCGTCGGCTCGCGCCCGCACCGGAATCGGAACGAAAACGACTTCCTGGTATGGTTCGTTGATTGCGCCCTGGACGTAGCCGTCGCGTTCGAGTTTTCCCCGGCCCTTCGGCGTGGTGAGGACCAGCGCGGCGTTGACGTTGTCCGGCGACCACTCTTCGAGATTCCTTCCGAGATAAAAATTCAGTCCGTATTGCCAGGAGCGCGGAAGTTCGTACGTGAAGAGGCGCCCGGGGTACAGATCGTTGCGCAGCATTGTGCCAACGGCGCGCGCGGAGTAGTAGCTATCGAGGTTGGGCAGGATGGACGTGCCGCCGATTTCCACCAGGACGCAGACCAGCAGAAGCGCCACCCAAATTCCTGCACGGCGGCGCGAAGTGGAAAGCGCGATGATCGTAATTCCGGCCGCGGCCGCAAGCACGACGCAGAGAAGGATTGGACCGTGAGCGAGCGCGCTTGGATTGGAGACGGGCGCCTGATCGAGCGCGACCGCAGTGTTTCCCGGCAAGTGGCGCAGCCATATTAACCCTCCTGCGGCGAAGCCGATCCATGTGAGGCCAAGCGCAACGAACGTTGCTGACGAGATGGCTGATTTTTCTCCAATCAGGCGGGAGAGCGAGATCGCAAGGACCAGCGCGAGCGCGGGGATGCCGGGAAGGATGTAGCTCGGCAATTTCGAATCCGAAAAACTGAAAAAGATGATCGGGAACAGCGCCCAGCAGACGAAGAAAAAACCGGGTGAATCGTGCCAGGATTTGTCGCGCCAGACGCGCAGGCCGTCGCGCGCGGCGGGAATTAGCAGGACGGTCCATGGCAGGATCGCAAGCAGCGTGATCGGAACAAAAAACCAGAACGGCTGCGGATGGTGAAACATCGGCGTGAGATAACGGTCGAAATTGTGTTGGAGGATGAAGACGCGCAGGAAGTCGGGATTGCGAATGGCACAGAGCACATACCAGGGCAAAGCGACGGCGCAAAAAGCTGCGATCGCGTAAGGATGAAGAAGGCGGAAAGCCGCACGCCAGCGGCGCGTCGCAAGCGCCCAGATCAGGATGGCTGCGCCGCCCAGGATGATCGCTGCCGGGCCTTTGGCCAAGACCGCGAGGCCGATGAAAGCTCCGAACAGAAGCAGCGGTATGGGAGCGTTTTTGCGAGTCGCGACGCTCGCGCTGTTGCGATCGGGACCGCCGCGGAGCGCGCCGGCCGCGCGCAAAATGATGGCCGCCGCGCCCATGGCCAGCGTAATCGAGGCGGCAAAGAGCATGTCGGGAGTGGCGGCGCGGGCGAATCCGATGGCGGCAACAGTGGTTGCGAAAATGAACGGAGCGAGCAACGCCGCGCTCAACGGACTCAACGTTTCGCTTACGCCGGAATCATCGTCATTGCTGCTTTCAAACTTCCAACCGAGCCAGCCAATACAAAGAGCCGCGGCAAGCGCGGCAATCGCCGAGGGCAGACGCGCTGCCCATTCGTCGGAAAAGTGCAAAAGATATCCAACGCCGGCAGTCCAATAATAAAGAATGGGCTTTTCGAACCACGGACTGCCATAAAGCCGCGGTGTGACCCAGTCGCCCGTTTGCGCCATGTTCTTCGCGATCGATGCGTAGCGAGGCTCGTCGGGGCCCAGAAGCCCGAGTGCACCAAGATGACTGAACAGGCAAATCCACATGGCTAACGCTACGGCGAATGTGGTCGCAACGGATCTCTTGCGCTGTGCGATGGATTGGTCGGCGGTTTCCAAGAAGGATGAGTCTAGCACCATGGAGAAGCGACTTCAGCGCCGCGACAGGATGGACGATCACGCATGCGCGGGAATTTCGTGTCAGGGTATGACTTCAGTCATACCGTCGGCTGCGGTGGGGATTGCGGCTTCAGTCGCTGGGTTAGGCCGCGGCTTTGAGCGTCTACGGATTTCGTCTTTTCACTCTTCGCGCGACGAAGATATGCGGAGCAGTAGCGGTACTCGACGGGCGAGAGTGCGTATCCTGCCTTGACTGGATTCTCTGCGATGTACTGAACGTGGCGCGCGAATGTGTCGTCGTCGGTGATTCGAACGTCCGAAAAACCCTTCTGCCAAATCTCGCCGTTGAATCCGAGTTCCTTCTTCGCGCGATAGGAAAAACCGCCCTTGATGAGTTGGACGGCGCGTTCGACGGTCATTCCAGAGGGAACCTTCAAGGATTGCAGAAGACATTTGCCTTGAGCGGTCTTGGAGGTGACGAAATAGATTTGAGACTCGGAAGGGTTCGTGATATTCGGACGGTGACGGTTTGGCCGCGACACGGGCCGGGATTATGGGATGGATATTAGTAAAGGTAAGTAGATGAGATGTGACTGCTGGGCCGCGACTGAAGTCACAACCTAGCACAGGGGCTAAAGCCCAGCGTGAGCTGGCAACGGACGGTATGACTGAAGTCATACCCTGACACGAAAACCATCGCGACGCCGAGACGAAAGTCATGTGACCATCAAACGGAAACCGTTGCTACGCTGACACAAAAACCATAGCGAGCCTGATCGAAGACCATCGCCACCATTTAACGGGACGTGTCTGAGCGTGAAACGGGGCGTGTTCGTGAATGGCGGAGTACGCTGGCGTGAGGCGAATGGCTCGCGCATAATGGCACGCCATGCGGGAACGCCTCGAGTACTTCGTTGCCTGGGCGGGACTGAAATCATTGGGAATCCTGCCGCGCCGAGTAGCGCGATTTTTCGGCGTGCGGTTCGCCGCAATCGTGTATGCGCTGCAGCCGGACCTTCATCGCATCGCGCTGTTCAATTTGCAGATTGCGTTTCCAGACTGGACTGCCGCACAACGTGAACAAGTGATTGAAGGAATGGTGCGGCAGATTGGATGGATGATCGGTGAATTTTCGCAGTTTCCCAAATACACGCCGGCGAATGTTGAAAAGCTGGTGGTGATTGACGGTGCAGAGAATTTTGCCGCGGCGCAACAGCGCGGAAAAGGCGTGCTGTTTCTGACGGGTCATATGAGCGCGTGGGAACTGGCCCCGTTCGCGCACGCGCTCTACGGACATCCGCTGCACTTTCTCGTGCGGCCTATCAAAAATAGCCGTGTGGATGCGCTGATCAACGGCTATCGCTGCCGTTCCGGCAACCTGCCGGTCGACAAGAACCGTGCCGCGCGCGCGATGCTCAAGGTGCTGGGGGAAGCGGGAACGGTGGGGATATTGGCGGACCACAACACATCAATCGAGGAGGGCGTGTTCGTGGATTTCTTCGGCGTTCCTGCGTCGACCACGTCTGGCCTGGCGCGCATTGCTTTGCGGACAGACGCGGCGGTAGTGCCGGGATTTCTCTGCTGGGATAGCGCCGCAGGGAAATATCGATTGCAGTTCGGTCCCGCGGTTGAGTTGGTCAGGACGGGCGATGAGGAGCAAGACATACTCGCGAATACACAGCGATTCACAAAAATCATCGAAGCGTATGTGCGAGCTCATCCTGAACAGTGGGTATGGATTCACAAGCGGTGGAAGACGCGTCCGGCGGGGCAGAAACCGCTTTATCCGTTTTAGGATTGCGTTTCGTTACATTGACTCGGGCGCGGCAAGCCTTCGCGAAGCACGTTCAGGCCAAGGCGGCGCCCCAACAAGCTGTTCGGCAGGAAGAGGTAGAGATTGCGAGGATTTATGACGCGCACGGCAGGTGAATTAGCGAGTTACCTTGACGCGAAGCTTGTGGGTGACGCGAGCGCGGCGATTACCGGTCTTGCGAATCCGGAGAGCGCCACGGCGGCGGATCTGATCTACGTCGAGTCGCCGAAGCACGCGGAACGCGCCACGAAATCGGCGGCGCTTTGTGCGATTGCGCGGCAGGGAATTGCGCTGCCTGGAAAAACGGTGGTCGAATCGAGCGAGCCGAAGCTGGCGTTTGCGAAAGCGGCAGCATGGCTGTTGCCGCAAGCTGCGGCGCCCCCGGGCGCACATGCGACTGCGATCATTGCACCGGGCGCGCGGGTGAGCGAGAGCGCATCCGTCGGTGCGTATGTGGTGATTGAAGACGATACAGAAATCGGTGCGAACAGCGTGATCGAGCCGTTCTGCTTTGTGGGACGAGGCGCACGCATCGGCGAAAACTGCTGGTTGCATCCGCGGGTGACGCTGTACGCGGGGGTGCGCATTGGCAATCGTGTTGAGTTGCACGCAGGCGCGACGATTGGCAGCGATGGGTTCGGCTATGTGTTTGGCGAGGGGAAGCACTGGAAGTTTCCGCAGATTGGCGGAATGGAGATCGGGAACGACGTGGAGATTGGCGCGGGCACTACGATCGATCGAGGTTCGCTCGATTCGACAGCAATCGGCGACGGAGCGAAGGTCGACAATCTGGTCCACATCGCGCATAACGTAAAGATCGGTGCACGAACGCTGATTCTGGCACAGGCAGGAATCTCCGGAAGCTGCACGATCGGCGCGGACGTGATCGTCGGTGGACAGGTGGGCATGGGCGACCATGTCAGGCTAGAAGACGGCGCCCGCGTGGCGTCCGGCGCGGGCATTTTGACGGGCAAGGTGATTCGCGCCGGACACACGATGTGGGGAACGCCCGCGCGTCCGCTGGAGAAGTTTAAAGAGCAATACGCATGGATTGCGCGCTTGCCGGAGATGGGCGAACGCCTAAAGAGGCTCGAGGAGCGCTGCCAGAGGCCAAACGACGACGGCGACTGAGCTCTGTAGTCAGGCTGTAGACGGGCCGGGCAGCACACTTAGTTCACTGCAGCATCACACACACGCCGGGTGCATGTCCGTACTGGTATTACCTGTTGACCCCGGCCTGGATACCAAAGATAATAAGAGTCGAAGAGTCGTAAACAGTTGTAATCTCGGGCATTGCTGACACACCTATGCTGCTCGGGAGGCTTGTTTGCTAGCGGACAGGCCAGACCAGACCCAGGCTGGACTCCGCGTGGAGGCACTGAGAATCAGGTGGGCGGTGCCCGATGTGCGGATCTAAATTGAACCAAAAGAAAAGCGAAACCTGGCTGCAGATGCTTTGGTCCGGAGCCCTTTGAGGCGGGTGTAAGTTGTTGGCGCTTGAGGCATAAACTGTTCGGCCCGCTTCGAGCGACATTGGTTAGACGCGCTCGAGCGCGATGTATGCGGTTTGCTTGAAAGTAGGAAACTGGAACCCCGCCTACGGGCGGCAGGCCTAGCCCCAAACGGTTCGAGCTTGCAGAGAGGGCGATGACACCAGATTCAAAACTTCGAGTGGAATCGAGCGGCGGGTCGACGCACGCGAGCGCGGCAGCTCCGCAGCGGCAGACCGAACAGCCGGCCATCGCAACGCTTGAGCTGGCGGTTGAACGCGCAGCTCGACACCTGCTGAACGTGCAGGACCGCGAAGGCTATTGGTGGGCTGAGCTCGAGGCCGATACGACGCTCGAATCGGACTACATCCCTTATCTCCACGTGCTGGGTTTGTGCGGCCGGCAACGCTCCGACAAAGTTCCGAAGCTCGCGCAGTACGTCCGCGAGCGGCAGCTCCCCGACGGTGGATGGAACATTTTCTACGGCGGTCCGGCTGAGTTGAACGCGACCGTAAAGGCATACGTGGGCTTGCGGCTGGCAGGCGATCCCGCATCCGCGCCGCACATGGAAGCGGCAAAACGCAAAATTCATGAACTGGGCGGACTGGAAGCGACGAATTCGTACGTCCGATTCTATATGGCGATGTTCGGCGCGATCGACTGGCGCTACGTTCCGGCGATTCCGCCCGAGCTGATGCTGATCCCCGAATGGATGCGGCTGAGCATTTTCGAAATGTCGTCGTGGACGCGGGCAATCGTGATCCCCATGACGGTCATCTGCTCGATGAAACCGAACTGGCGCATGCCTGAAGGGATCGCGTTCGACGAGCTGTTCAAATCGCCCGGCGCGAAGCCGCCATCGCTGAAATGGGACGGGCGGATTTTTTCCTGGCGCACTTTCTTCCTGTTCGCTGACCGTCTGCTGAAGCTGTACGAGCATTCGCCGTGGAAGCCAACGCGGAAAATCGCGCTGGCAAAGGCGTGGCAGTGGACGCTGGATCATCTGGAGCGCAGCGAGGGCCTGGGCACCATTTACCCGGCGATGATGAACTCGATTTACGCCCTGTTGGCCGTGAATCCGGACGCGAACGATCCCCTCGCTGCCCGCGAAATCGGCCACCTGGAACGTTTCGAGATTGAAGAGCGCGATACGATTCGTGTGCAGCCATGCATTTCGCCCGTGTGGGACACGGCGATTGTGATGGTGTCGCTGGAGGAAGCGGGCGTCGATCCGTCACATCCGGCGATGGTGAAAGCGGCCGGTTGGCTGATCGAGAACCAGATTCTCGGCTCGGGCGACTGGCAGGTGAAGAACAAGAAAGCCGAAGCGGGCGGATGGGCGTTTGAGTTTCGTAACGATTTCTTTCCTGACGTGGACGATACGGCGTTTGTGCTGATGGCGCTGGCGCGCGTCGCTTATCCCGATTCGCTGAAGATGCGCAAGGCGGTGGCGCGCGGGCTGGCCTGGCTGCTGAGCATGCAGAACGGCGACGGAGGCTGGGGCGCATTCGATCACGAAAATAATCGGCAGTTCCTGAACAATATTCCATTCGCCGACCACAACGCGATGCTCGATCCATCGACGGCGGATGTCACGGCGCGCGTCCTCGAGTGTGTCGGCCAGATGGGCTGGCCGGCAAGCCATCCGATTGTCGAGCGCGCCCGCGCGTTCCTGCGGCACGATCAGAGGCGCGACGGCTCGTGGTTTGGCCGCTGGGGCGTGAATTACATTTACGGAACCAGCGGTGTTCTGCGCGCGCTCGAGACGGTGAATCTCTCGAAACAGGGCGAGTGCCAGCGAGCGGCGAATTGGCTCCGTTCGGTGCAGAATGCGGATGGGGGATTCGGCGAGTCGATTCTGTCTTACGCCGATCCGTCGTTGAAGGGGCAAGGGAAGAGCACAGCGTCACAAACAGCCTGGGCGTTGATCGGATTGCTCGCCGTTGTCGGCCCGAACGATCCGGCCGTGGAGCGCGCGGTGGCCTGGCTGTTGGAGCATCAGACCACGGATGGCGCGTGGGATGAAGCTGAGTTCACCGGTACGGGATTTCCGTGCGTCTTCTACCTGAAATACCACTATTATCGAAATGCGTTTCCGCTCTACGCGCTGGCAAGATATGACAATATGCGAAAAGGCCGGGACAGGTTCATCGGAACGCAGGTTCGTGCCGAAGAACTGAAAATCGGAGAAGGAATACGGGGGTAAGAAGGATGAGGGTTCCTCTAAGTCTGACGACGAGCATGACGGGCTATTTAGCGCGCAAGAAGATAAGCGGCGACAAACGCTTTCCGCTCGTCATGATGCTCGAGCCGCTGCACGCGTGCAATTTGACGTGCACGGGCTGCGGCCGTATCCGCGAATACAAGTCGACGATTGACGAGATGATGAGCGTCGAGCAATGCCTTGAGGCGCTCGAACAGTGCGGCGCGCCTGTCGTTTCCATCTGCGGAGGCGAACCGCTCATCTATCCGGAGATCGGCCGGCTTGCACGCGAAATCCTCGCTCGCAAGAAGCACATTTACTTGTGCACGAATGGAATGTTCATTCGCAAGAAGCTGGCGGAATTCAAGCCGACGTCGCGGCTCTTCTTCAACGTTCACCTGGACGGTCTGGAACGCACGCACGATATTTGCGTCGAGCGAGATGGAGTGTTCCGCGAAGCAATCGACGGAATCAAGGCGGCGAAAGCGGCGGGGTTCCTGGTGACGTCGAATACGACGATCTACAAGGAAACAGAGATCGAGGAAATCGCCGAACTGTTCGCGTATCTGCAGACGCTCGGCGTCGACGGGCACATGATTTCGCCGGCGTATTCGTATGCGGCGGTGATGACGAAGGAAATTTTCATGTCGCGCGAAGAAATTCGCGCGAAGTTCCAGCAGGCGAGCCGGTTGCTCGAGCGCTACAACATCGTTACGTCGCCGATCTATATGGAATATCTGCGGGGCGACCGCGAACTGATGTGCACCGCCTGGGGCAATCCGACGTATAACCCGCGTGGCTGGAAAGGTCCGTGCTACCTGATGACGGACGCGCACTACCCCACGTTCAAAGAGTTCATCGAAAAGGTGCCGTGGGATAAATACGGGCGCGGCCGCGATCCTCGTTGCGAAAATTGCATGGTTCACGCCGGCTATGAAGCGTCGGCGGTGCTGGGCGGAAACAAAAAGCTCGGCGATATGTGGAAAATGCTGCATTGGACGATCTCCGGCAAGATGGGCGGAATCTTGAAGGACAAGCCGGGGAACGGCAACGGCCACAACGGCCATGGTCACAACGGCAATGGCCATTCCGGCAACGGAAACGGCCATCAAGTTCCTACTCAGCCAAAGCAGGAAGAGGCTTTCCGCATTTTATGACCACAACCCTTGTTACGGGTGCTTCGGGATTCGTGGGAAGCCACGTGGCCCGGCAACTCGTCGCCGCGGGACATTCGGTTCGCATCCTGGCACGACCGAGCAGTGATCTGCGGGCGCTTGATGGCCTCGCCGTCGAACGCGTCGAAGGTGATTTGCGCGATGTCGGATCGCTCGATCGAGCGATGCGGGGCATCCAGCGCGTGTTCCATGTGGCGGCCGACTATCGACTGTGGGCGCGCGACCCGGAAGAGATTTATCGCAGCAATGTAGAAGGCACGCAGTCATTGCTCGCGGCGGCGCGCGGAGCGGGAGTGGAACGAGTCGTTTATACCAGCACGGTAGCGACGATTGCCGTTCCAACACACGATGGCGCGTTGCCGAACGAGGAGACGCGCGCAACACTCGACCAGATGATTGGGCACTACAAGCGGTCAAAATTTTTGGCCGAGCAGGAAGCGATGAACGCCGCTGCTGCGGGCGTGCCAGTTGTGATCGTGAATCCGACGGCGCCGGTCGGGCCGGGTGACTGGAAGCCGACGCCAACCGGGCGGATCATTCTGGATTTTCTGAACGGCAAAATGCCCGCGTATGTCGACACGGGATTGAATGTCGCCGCAGTGGAGGACGTTGCCGCAGGGCATCTGCTTGCGGCTGAAAAGGGCCGCATTGGCGAACGGTATATCCTGGGTGGCGTGAACATGACGCTGAAGCAAATTCTCGACGTGTTATCGAGGATTGCGGGACGCCGCGCGCCGCGGGTGAGAATGCCGCATGCGGTCGCGCTCGCTGCGGGCTACGCCGACCAGTGGTTTTCGCGGATTGCGGGGCGCGAGCCGCAAATCTCGGTGGAAGGCGTGAAGATGTCGCGGCATCGCATGTTCGTCGCGAGCGACAAATCTGCGCGCGAGCTTGGTTACGCGCCAACGTCAGGCGAAGCCGCGCTCGAACGAGCGGTGCGGTGGTATCAGGAGAATGGCTACGTTCGCGGGCGCGCCGCGGGCAAAGCGGTCGCCCACGCGGCAGCAGCATAGCTGGATGCGATGAAAATTCTCGTGACCTTCGCGCTGGAGAGTGAGTTCGCGGCGTGGCGAGCGATGCGGGATTTTCGCCCGAAGAAAATGGGCAACGCGGAAGCTTACGACGCGAAGATTGATGCCGCTGATGTGCAGGTGGTCGTGACCGGCGTGGGCGCGCGTATAGCAGGGTTGCGCGCTCGGGATGTTCTGAAGTCGAACGGCGATTCGGTCGAGTTCGTGATTTCATCGGGGTCGGCGGGCGCAGCTAGGCGCCCATATGCAATTGGCCAGGTGCTGGCCGCCAGAGCGGTGAAGTTGCACGCGTCGGGTGCTGGCAATGCCACGACGATTGAATGCAGCAGCGCGCTGGTGTCGTTCGCGGAATCATGCGGCGCAACCATTGTGGATCGGTTCTATACGTCCGAGCGCGCCATCAGCACGCGGGAAGAGAAGCAACACATCGGAGAGTTCGCGGACGCCATCGAGATGGAGAGCTTCGGCATTTTGACCGAGGCTGCTGAATCCGGCGTGCCGGCCGTGGCGATTCGCGCCGTCAGCGATCTGGCCGACGAGAATCTGCCGCTCGACATGAATGAAGTGTTTTCCGATGAGGGGAAGGTGAGCATTCCGCGTGTGCTGGGGCAAGTTGCGCGTCATCCTGGGGCGCTGTCGGGCCTGATCAAACTTGGACAACAGAGCAAGACGGCTGCAGAAGCGCTGGCGCGATTCCTGGACCGGTACGTGGCGATAGTTGCAGAGCGCAACGAGGTTCTAAACGCGAGGGGCGCGGCGTAGTTCGATGAGCCAGATGGCGGCACAAATCGGAGCGCACAAGCGCGGCGTTCACGGCGCGCGTGAGATGCGGGCGGGAGTGTATCGCGGCAAGGGTCAAATTGTCGTTGAGTCGGTTCCAGTGCCACAAATCGCGGAAGGGGAGGTTTTGTTCAGGGTGGCGGCGTGCGGAATCTGCGGTACGGACATCAAGAAGATTCATCACGGATTCGTGAAGCCTCCACAAATTCTGGGGCATGAACTTGCGGGGACGGTGGTTGAAGTCGGGCGCGGCGTGACGAAATTCAAGCCGGGGGACCGGGTGGTCAGTTTCCACCACGTTCCGTGCGGAACGTGCTTTTACTGCGAGCGCCGACTGTATTCGCAGTGTGCGGGGTACAAGAAGGTCGGTCTGACGGCCGGATTCGACCCGAACGGCGGCGGATTCGGTCAATACGTGCGTGCGATGCCATGGGTGGTGGAGCGCGGGATGCTGCCGGTGCCTGGGGGCGCGACTTTCGAGGACGCGACGTTTGTCGAGCCGGTGAACACGTGCCTGAAGGCGGTGCGCAAGGCGCGCGCGGCCCGCGGAGAAAAAGTTCTGGTGATCGGCCAGGGCCCGATCGGCATGTTGTTGATGGTACTAGCGATATACGAAGGCGCAGAGGTTTTTACGAGCGATCCGATGCCTGGCAGGAGGGTGGCCAGCGAGCGCTTCGGCGCCTCGAAATCATTCGATCCGGCGAAAGCCGATCTGGCCGCTGAAATTCGGTCGCAGACGGATGGACGGGGCGCGGATGCCGTGCTGCTGGCCGTGCCGAACCCGTCTTTGGTGCCGGAAGCACTGGCGCTGACGCGCCCCGGCGGGCGGGTGCTGCTGTTCGCGCACAACGATCCCGTGATGAAACTCGAGTTTCCCGCGGCAGCCGTGGGAATCGAAGAAAAAGAGATTCTTGGAAGTTATAGCGCTTCTATTGATGAGCAGGAAGAATCGGCCAAGCTGGTGTTCAACCATCATCTCCCGGTACGCGAACTTATCTCGCACCGGTTTCCGCTGGAGCGCATCGCGGACGCAATCGAACTCGCCGCGCACCCGGCGGATAATACGTTGAAAGTGGTGATCATTCACGAATGATAAAGAACCTGCACGAACCTCAAGTCGAAAGCCCGGACCAGCACAAATGCACGCGCGACGCTTCACCAGCAGGATTCATGACGGCGGCAGTTTTGTATGGCCGCGAGGACGTGAAGATTGAACGCGTGGAACTGCCACGCCTTGGCGACGACGAAGTTCTCGTCCGAGTGAAAGTGGCATTGACGTGCGGCACGGACCTGAAAGTGTGGAAGCAGGGTTCGCACGCACGGATGATTGAGCCGCCCGCTTTGTTCGGCCACGAACTCGCCGGCGTAGTGGAAGCGAAGGGAGCGGCGGTGAATGGGCCGGTCCGCACGGGCATGCGGGTGGTGCCGGCGAATTCGGCGCCGTGCGGCGCGTGCTTCTACTGCCGCAAGGGACAGCCGAATCTTTGCGAGGACCTGCTGTTCAACAACGGCGCGTATGCGGAGTACATCCGCATTCCTGGCCGGATCGTGCGCCAGAACATGCTGGAAATTCCCGACGGCATTTCGTTTCTCGATGCAGCCATGGTCGAACCGCTGGCGTGCGTGCTGCGCGGCATTCACGAGATCGGCATCGAACCGGGCAGCACGGCGGTAGTCATCGGCTGCGGGCCGATCGGGCTGAAGTTCGTGCGCTTGCTTTCATCGCGTGGCATTCGCGCCATCGCGATCGCGAAGCGCAAGAGCCAGGCGGAAGCTGCGGAGCGGTTGGGCGCTGTGGCGGCAATTCATGTGGCTGAAATCGAGGACCCCGTCCGCGCGGTGCGCGAACTGACGGAGCGCGGCTACGGCGCTGATGCCGTGATCGAGGCCGTGGGCTCGCCGATGACGTGGGAATGGGCGTTGAAGATGGTGCGCAAGGGCGGCGTCGTAAATCTATTCGCCGGGTGTCCCAGCGGCACGCAGGTGAAGATTGATCCTAAGTCCTTGCACTACTCCGAGATAACGATTAAGTCGACCTTTCATCACACACCGCAATTCATTCGCGAGGCGCTGGATGTGATTTCACGGGGCGAAATTCGGGCGGCGGACTTCGTCACCGGAGAGGCGCCGCTGGTGGAATTGCCGCATGTTTTCGAGCACATGAGGCAGCGCAACGGCGAGCTGAAGACCGCGATTATCCCGTGACCTTCGCTGTTCGGGCAGCCCTAAAGAGGCGAAGCTGCGGCGAAGAAAAATGTGCGGCAACAAGATCAAGAATATTGATCTTGAAATGGGGTTAAGCGGGGCTGGTTGGGCGCGATTTTGGCAAATTTCGGCAGGCAGAAAGCAGATCCCTCACCTCCATTCCCGCACCGAACGCGGGACTGGGTTCGGGATGACAGGCGCCGGGCCGAGGACGGTGACAACGCCCGCCTGAACGGCACGGCGGCGCTACAAAAGCGCCCAGACGAAAGGCGCCCGCCTGGCATACGCGGCACAGAGGAGGGCGACGCGGGAGAGGCCTCACCTCTGACGACCTGCCTGCGGCAGGCAGGGGTGAGCTACATGAAACCGGCAACGCTGGACCTCAGGGGTTAAAACCCCTGATCGGTTGGCGGGCGTATGTCGGAGTTGAAGCTCCGACCCCCTGAGAACCCGTATGGTCAGGCGGCCGCTTGGGATACGAAAGCCGCCGCACAGTCCGAGCACACGAATTTCATTCGGTCTTTCGATTTTTCCGATGTTGCCTACGCCTGAACTCGAAATTGCCCGGAATTTGCCCGCGGAGGGCTGTTCGGCGGAAGAAGCGCAGCGCTACACGCGCTGGCTGGCGACGCACCACTACGAGAATTTCGGTGTGGTTTCCTGGCTGCTGCCGCGCCGGCTGCACCAGCACTTCTACAACGTCTACGCCTACTGCCGCTGGGCCGATGATCTGGGCGACGAAGTGCCGGACCATCAGCGGGCGCTAGCGCTGCTCGATGCGTGGGAAGAGGAACTGCGGCTCTGCTACGCTGCTGCCAATCCGCCGGCACATCCCGTCCTGATCGCGCTGCGCGAGACGATTCGCGAAAAAGATATTCCGATGCAGCCCTTCAGCGATTTGCTGGAGGCGTTTCGCCAGGACCAGCGCGTGCAGCGGTACGCGAACTGGGACGAAGTGCTCGACTATTGTGTCTATTCGGCAAATCCCGTGGGGCGGCTGGTGCTGTACGTGTGCGGCTATCGAGACGAGGAGCGGCAATGCCTTTCGGATTACACGTGCACGGCGCTGCAGCTCGCGAATTTCTGGCAGGACGTTTCGCGCGATCTGCAGAAAGGGCGGATTTACATTCCTCTCGATGCGATTGCCGCGCACGGGCTTACGGAGAGCGATATCGTCGGGCGGCGATTCGATTCCTACTACATCGCACTGATGAAGGATTTGATCGGGCGGACGCGGGAATTGTTCGCCGCGGGATTGCCGCTCGCGCAGCGCGTGGATCCAACTCTGCGAGTCGATATCGAGCTGTTCAGCCTCGGAGGCATGTCGATTCTCGACGCGATCGAAGAGGAAGGATACGACACGCTGAATCATCGGCCGGAGCTGACGGATGGGGCCAAGGTGAGTTTGCTGGCGCGGGCAATGGGGAAGCGCTTGTGGTCTTCAGCGGTTAAAGGAGTTGGAGAAACTGTCATATGGGTAAAATCGCGCGGTTCCGTCCGCCGATCTCAAGAAACCGAAAAGGCGACTTCAGGGGTTAAAACCCCTGAGGAAGAAGCGACCTTATTGTCGGACCTGAAGCCCGCCACGGCGGACAGGGTCCGCCCCCCTAAAAACCACTTCGGTGACGTTAGCGAGCGCCGATCATCCGCGGGTCTGCAAACAGCGACTGACGAAGTGATTCGCGAGTCGTATGCGGAGTGCTCGCGTATCTCGCGAGCGGCGCACAGCAGCTTTTATATGGCGTTTTACGGATTGCCGAAGCCGAAGCGGAATGCGCTGTGCGCGCTATACGCGTTCAACCGGCTGGTCGACAATGTTTCGGACGAGCCGGGGGATCTCGACTCGAAGCGGCGCGGCCTGGCGCAATGGCGGGCGATGCTGGACGAGGCCGTAGCCGGTAAGACGGACGGGCACGCGATTCTGCCGGCGCTTGCAGACACGATTTCGCGCTTTTCGATTCCCACTCGCTATTTCCACGATCTGATTCTCGGCGCGGAAATGGATTTGACCATTGCGTCGTACGCGACATTCGATCAGCTTTCGGAATATTGCTATCGCGTCGCGGGGACCGTTGGGCTAACGTGCGTGCACGTGTTCGGCTTCCGCGATCCGAAGGTGCCGGACCTCGCGGAACGGCTTGGGCTCGCGTTCCAATTGACGAACATCATTCGCGATGTGCGCGGCGACTTCGAGATGGGCCGCGTTTATCTGCCGGAGGAAGACCTGGAAAGCTTCCGCTGCCGAAAGCAGGAGCTCCAGGGGCCGTCCACTGCGGAGTTGCGCGACCTGCTCGCGTTCGAGGCGGATCGGGCATGGAGTTGCTATGAAGAAGGCGCCACGCTGATCGGAAAAATCGACGCAGACAGCCGCGCGACACTTCGGGCGCTGGTCCGGACGTACAGCAGTTTGCTCGCGCGGATCGAGGAGCACGAGTTCGACGTTTTCTCGTCGCGCATCTCGGTGTCGAGCGCGGAAAAACTTCGCTACCTGTTGATGGCGGGAACGAACGGTTGGTGGAAAAAGAATGCCCTCGCGATCAGTTCTCGTGGTCGGCGGCGGACTGGCGGGACTGTCCTCCGCCGTCGCGCTGGCTGAAGCCGGCTGGCAGGTTCGTCTGCTGGAGAAGCGCCCGCATCTGGGGGGCCGCGCCACTTCTTACACGCTGCCTGACGGAAGTGAAATCGACAATTGCCAGCACGTGACGCTGGGCTGCTGCACGAACCTGGCTGATTTTTACGGCCGCGTGGGCGCGCAAGGGAAGATCCACTATTACGGGCGGCTGCATTTTGCCGACGCGCACGGCCGGATTTCAACGATCGAGGCGGTGCCGCTGCCGCCGCCACTGCACATGGCGCCGTCGTTTGCGATGTTCGGCGCGCTGACGCTTGCGGACAAGCGCGGCATCGCGAGCGCGATGCTGACGATCGCGCGGGCGGGCGGGGCGCCAGACGGCATTGATGGACTTTCGATGCGGCAATGGCTTGAAAGCAAGCGACAGACGCGCGGAGCGATCGACCGGTTCTGGCGCATGGTGCTGGTGAGCGCGCTCGATGAAGAGCTTCCGCAGACGGACGCGCGTTATGGAATCGACGTCTTCTGGAAAGGATTTCTCGCGAGCAGGCAGGGATATCTCGTCGGGATTCCGTCTGTGCCGCTGGGGAAATTGTACGAGGGCTGCCGCGAGGCCATCGAGCGGCGCGGCGGAGAAGTGAAGCTGCGTTGCGGCGTCCGGCAAATACGATCGGAGGCGGACCGCTTCATGTGGGCGCGGCTGGATGATGGGTCTGAAATCGCCGCGGATGCATGCGTTCTTGCCGTGCCGCATGATGCGGCAGGGGGATTCCTCGCGGCAGCGTCGAATCAAAAGAGTGATTCGGTGGTCGAGAATTTGCACCAAATTAAAGTCGCACCAATCACAGGCGTGCATCTCTGGTTCGATCGAACGGTGATGACCCAGCCGTTTCTGACGCTGCTGGACCACAGGACGCAGTGGGTCTTTAACAAGAGCGCCCTACTGGGCGACAATAAATCCGCCCTCCTGGACGAGAATAAAAGTCCCCTACTGGTGGAGAACAAGACTGCCCAGCAGCCCGAAAACACGTCGGGCGAACCGTCCTGCGCGCAATACCTTCAGCTTGTGATCAGCGCTTCGTATGACCTGGTTCCCAAGTCGCGGCAAGAAATCATCGATCTGTGCATGCGCGAGCTCGGCGACGTGCTTCCGGAAACGCGGCGGGCGCGTCTGGTGAAAGGCACGGTGGTGAAGGAAGTGAGCGCGACGTTTTCTCCGGAGCCTGGCGTGGATCGCTTGCGTCCTGCAGCAGGAGATAGCGGAATACGCAACTTATTTCTTGCGGGAGACTGGACAAAGACCGGCTGGCCTGCAACAATGGAAGGAGCGGTTCGAAGCGGGTATCTCGCAGCCGAATCGCTGCTCTCCGAGTTTGGTCAACCCCGGAATTTTCTGTGTCCCGACCTGCCGCCAGAAGGATTGTGCAAAATTTGGGCTGGGCGCAGAACGAAGAGTGCGCAGGCCCAAGATGGTGAAGCGAGCGCGCCACGGCGCGCAGGCCCGCCAAGGCGAGCCCGCCCCGGGCCAGAGAAAGAGACAGCCCGTCCCTGAAAGACTCCGATATTTTCGATATTGCGGATATCAAGCGCATGGGTTGTGTGTTTTGCTGACTGCTGTTTGCGCGCAAAACCCTCACCTCTTACGAGGTGAGCTACACGCGCCGTCGGACCGACTTTATTTGGCGCGCTAAAAGCTTTGCACCGTGAATTAATCCGAGATGCTTGTAGTTGAATGCACGCCTCGAGCGTGCCTGGTTGCGGGAGAACTGCCGGAAATAGTGCTGCTCCCGCGGAGGCAGTAAATGGATCGGAAGTACAGACAACGAGGATATGAAGATCGCGACCGCGAAGGACGCGAGAAGAATCGCGAGCGGAGGCCGCCCGAAACGCCGCGTCCGAAGCACGATATGATGGGGCCCCGAACGCCGCGCATGGTGGGAACCGTGATGCGCGCGCGCTGTTCCAATTGTGGAGCCGTGCTGGCGCCGGGCTTCGACCCGAGCGGGAAATGCCCGCGCTGCCAGGCGGAGCTGCATTGCTGCAAGCAATGCGTCCACTTCGACACCGGAAAGCAGTTCGAGTGCACGCAGCCGATCACGGAACGAGTCCCGAAGAAAGACGCGAAGAATCAGTGCACGTTCTTCGAAATGCGGATGACCGTGGAGAAAGATACCTCTCCCGTGACTTACGCCTCGAATCCCACTCCGGTGAATACGAGTCCTGCGCGGCCCAACGATGCGCGCAAGGCTTTCGAGGATCTCTTTAAGAAGTAGTCTCTCCGAGCGTGAGTAAGTAATAGCGGTAATAGCGATCCGATTGTCACGCGCGCGTGTGTCGATTTCGGTTCTTGTATCCAACGGAAGAGGAATACAAAGACTTCTGTGTTTTGCAGCCTCCATTTGCACTTCGAATTGTTGTTCTGCGAACTGGCGTAGCGACCGCTCCCTTGCTAATTGCAGACGAAACCCGACGCGGCCGCTTCCTCGTTAATTACAAAGGGAAAAACGAGACTGACCCCGTGAGCTTCCTCGTTCGCGAAGAGCAATACCCTCCCCGGACGTGAAAACAAGACGCCCTGGAAAGTCGAATGTGGTACTCCGGGAGGCGGCGACACTTCGTCGTTTTCGACAGCGGTCGCGGTTGGTTTTCCGACTGTGATTAGCAAGGAAACCGTTGCTACGCCAGTTCGCGGAACAACAATTCGAAGCGCAAATGGAGGCTGCAAAACAAGATAGCCTTTTTGCTCCGAATAGCCTTTTAAGTGTTCTCCGTATGCTTCTATTCAATTGAATCTATTTAAGTTAGAAGTATAGATTTGGAAAATGTGAAAGTTTCTGTGTAAGT
>JBOGNK010000143.1:0-22522 GCA_050747085.1 Candidatus Acidiferrales bacterium | reverse complement strand
ATGCAGGCCGTTGGAAGCGGCGGAGCAGGCGTCCGCGTGGTCGCGCGGCCTTCCGGGTCAGTTATAGGGATGGCGAATTTCGTTGCGTTTTCGACGAGCATCCGAAGCATTTCGAGATCGGGCTGCGTCGGAAAGCTGCTGACGCCTTTCCCTGCATTCTTCGCCGCGCTTTCCCGGTGCGGATTCATGGGACAGCTCCTCCGATTCGAAATCAAAGCCACGCGCTGCCCGTAGGGCACGTGCTCTGGGCGCGAAAAAGCCAAGCCGCCCGGCACAAGTCCGGCTCCCAAGAAGGCGCAATTTTGATGGCTTTCCGCCCCGCGTAAGCGGGCGCGGCAATTACAAGAAGGGGTGAACCGAATGCTATCACCGCTCTGACTGCCGGCCAGCGAAAAAATTGAGGGACGTGCCTTTTCAGCAACAGTCAAAAACAACCTATCCGATCGCACGGTATTCAGCCGGGGCGACCGAACGACTGAACTGCATGGCATGAGCGGCGTGCGTTGCACTACAATCGCAGGGCAAAATCATGTTTCAAAAGATATTGATTGCGAATCGAGGCGAGATTGCGGTGCGCATTCTGCGCGCATGCAGAGAAATGGACATCCGCTCGGTTGCGGTGTTCAGCGATGGGGACCGCGCGTCACTACACGTGCGCCTCGCCGATGAGGCATATCACATCGGGCCTTCAGCCTCGCGGCAGAGTTATCTCGCGATCGACAAAATCATCGCCGCAGCTCGCCACGCTGGTTGCGACGCGATCCATCCCGGCTACGGATTTCTGGCGGAGAACGCGGCGTTCGCGCGCGCGTGCGCCGAGGCACGGATTGTTTTCATCGGGCCAACGGCAGAATCCATGGAAATGCTCGGATCGAAGACGGCCGCGCGCCATGTGGCGAAGCGCGTCGGCGCGCCAACGGTTCCCGGGACGCTCGATCCGATCGGCAGCTTCGAAGAGCTTTTGCGAGTCTCGCGCGAGATTGGATTTCCCGTCGTGCTGAAGGCCGTCGCGGGCGGCGGAGGAAAAGGCATGCGCTTGATCGAGCGCGAGGAGGATTTGGAAAGCGGACGCCGCAACGCCGCGTCGGAAGCAGGAAACGCGTTCGGCGATGACCGGGTGTATCTCGAGAAATATTTGTTGAAGCCGCGGCACATCGAGATCCAGGTTCTCGGTGACCAACACGGCGGAATGGTTTATCTGGGCGAGCGCGAATGTTCCATCCAGCGGCGCTATCAGAAGGTGATCGAGGAAGCGCCGTCAGCGATCATGACGCCGGAACTGCGGCGCGCAATGGGCGAAGCCGCCGTCCGGCTGGCGCGTGCGGGCGGATATACGAACGCGGGAACGGTGGAATTTCTGGTGGACGCAAACCGCAACTTCTATTTTCTCGAAATGAATACGCGGCTACAGGTGGAGCATCCGGTCACAGAGATGGTCACATCGCTCGACCTTGTAAAACTGCAAATCCGGATCGCCGCGGGCGAACGTTTGGCATTTTCGCAGGAAGACGTCTCGTTTCGCGGCCATTCCATCGAATGCCGCATTTATGCGGAGGATCCCGAAAACAATTTCTTCCCGTGTCCGGGAAAGATACTCGAACGGCGCGTGCCCACGGGTCCCGGCATACGCCTTGATGAAGGAATCTATGCGGGCTGGACGGTCCCGAACGAATATGACCCGCTGCTCGGCAAATTGATCGCGTGGGGCGCGGACCGCGCGGAAGCGATCGCGCGTTTGCAGCGCGCTCTGGACGAGTATTACGCGACCGGTATTCGCACGAACGTTGGACTCTTCCGGCGAATCCTCGCTTCGCCGGATTTTCAAAACGCGGAAATTCACACGCACTGGCTGGACGAATTTCTCCAACGGAAGCGAGCCCCGGTGTCGAGGCCGGAGAACGCGGATGACCAGTTGCACGAAGATGCCGCTGCGATCGCGGCTGCGATGTGGCACGCGAGTCAGGCTGGCACTCGCGAAAATGAGAACGCGAATGGCACAAAGGCCGCTGCCGTGTCGCGTTGGGCAGCAGAAGCGCGGATCGAGGAATTGAACCGGAGCACGACCAAATGATTGTCGGAGAGAAGCGCAGTTGAGAATCCCGCTCAAGACCGGCGGCAAGGCCAGAACCGTCGAACTGGTTACACGTGACGGCAGCCGCGAATTTATTCTCGACGGGAAAACTCGAAACGCCGATTGCGTCGGGATCGCGCCGGGATTGTACTCGATCCTGCTCGACGGGCGGTCGTTCGAAGCTCATGTGCGCGAAGCTGCGGGCGAGCTGATCGTCAAGATTCGGGGGCGAGAGTTCGCCTTTCGAGTCGAGGACCCGCGCCAGTGGAGGAAACGCGGCGCGGCGCTGCAAGCGGAAGGCAAGCAGCAGGTGATCGCGTCGATGCCGGGAAAAATCGTCCGCGTGCTGGTTAAGGCGGGCGAGACGGTGAGCGGCGGGCAAGGCATCGTCGTTGTGGAAGCGATGAAAATGCAGAACGAGCTGCGGTCACCGAAAAGCGGAAAGGTGGAACGCCTGCTGGTCGCCGAAGGACAAGCGGTAAACGCTGGAGACATTCTGGCGGTGATTGCTTAGAAACAAGGGATTCGTTAAATGCGGACAACGCAATGCAATCGGATTTGAAACGCTGGCTTGTCGTTGGCTGTGCAGCTGCCGCAACGATCGCGGCTGCTGGCCGTTGTTGGGCGGACGATTGGCCCAGAGTCGAGCCGCTTTCAAAGAAGCAGGCTTTCATCAATCCTGGAGCAAGAGCTACAGACACTCCTTTTTTTGCCTTGATTCGCGACTTCCGGGGCAATGTCATTTACAAATTCGAATGCCACAATGGCAACTACGACAGGGAGTCAGTTATTAGTTTCTCGGGAGATTTTCAATGCGCTCTGTTCGCAGTGAAAGCGGGGAAGCCCGCAAGCGGGAACCTGCTAGCTGCCACCAGTAAGGATGAGCAAAGCGCGGATTGGTGGAACCGTGGCAGGATGCGTTCAGCCCAGCTTCAAGGAAAGTGCCTAGCTTATCCAGAGTACAGCACTGACCGGCAATTCCGGGTTCGTGGCATGCTCGTTACCATGCGGTTTGCCGACGTATGCTGGAGTGCTGAAAAGAATCGACAAGTCAGGCCTATGTTGAAGGAGTTTACCTTCACTCTCGACGTCGTTCCTGAAAGAAGTGCTCAGAGCGCGGTAGCTGAGTTGCCAACGGGTCGCAAGCCTCCGGGTTCATGTTACCCGTGACGCATTTCCGGGGCTAAAGCCCAAGCACTTACTGCCGCGTATCGCAGCGCACAAGGCGCGCTGCTCTCCCGACTGAAGTCGGGGGCTCCCTCCGGGAGATTCGTTCGCAGCGGGAACAAATTCACGCACGCATACAGTTTTAAATTTGCGTCTATTAGTCGGCGGGGAGTTTGCCGCCGGATTCGAGGATTTCGCGCGCGAGATAATTGGTAATGTGGGATTGGTTACGCGTCTCCGCCAGATAGGCGGCGCGCAGAAGCTCTTCGTCGCGGTTCCGCAGCGTTTGGCGAATTCCCTCGCTTACGTGCACATCCGATAGCTCGCGCTGGCCGGCAGGTTCTTCCCCCAGCAGTTTCAGAATCACGTAACGCCCGTCCTTCAAGTGCAACGGCGGGCTAACCTGTCCCACTTTCATCGACAGCACCGCATGCTTGAGCAGCGGATCGGAGCGGCTGAACGAAGATTCCGGGTTGTAGCCGAGGTCGCCTCCGGTGGACGCGCTTGAATCTTCCGAATAGTCCATGGCGAGTTGCGTGAAATCCGCACCGTTGGTGAGTTGTTTGGCGAGCATCGCGGCTTTTGATTCGGCGGTCGCATCGCTGATCGCTTTATCGTTCTTCCGATTGTGCGCAGGGGCATTTGGATTCGGCGTGATCACGATTTCAGCGACGTGATACTCCGGCTCGGGTAAATCGAACTGCGACTTGTTCTGGCCATAGAAGCCCGCGATTTGCGCGTCGCTTATGTTGATTTTCGCGCTTACTTCACGATTCAGCAATTTTTGAATGGAGAGCTGGCGGCGAATCTCGCTCTTCAGGTCATTGGCCGTCAGGCCCGATTGCTGGAGCTTGCGCTCGAACTCCTCGCCGGTAAGCGGGGCCTTGGTCTCGGCAAACTTCTGCTCAACTTCGGCGTCGGTGGCCATCAAATTCATTTCGCGGGCACGCTGGAGCAGTATTTCGGTGTTGATCAGCTCCTCGACGATACGCAGCTTCATCGAAAGAGCTTCGGCCGGCGAAGGCGGTGGAGAATCGGCGGGCATGCTCGAACGGTAAGTTTTCTCCACTTGCTGGCGGGTAATTTGGGTGCCGTTGACGACGGCCCAGACGTCCGGTCCGGGCGCAACTTCCTTGCTGCAAGACGCCAGAGTGCAGGCCAGCACGATCGGTAGGATCGAACGGCACAGCTTCAATCGGCGCTCCTTCGGAGGGAAGAGATCAAGCAGCTTTTTTGACGCGGCCCGAACGAATGCACGAGGTGCAGACGCGGACGTGTTTCCGCGAGCCATTCACAACGGCTTTCACGCGCCGAAGATTCGGGTTCCAGCGCCGCCTCCGCGTATTGTTCGCATGGCTGATCACGTTGCCGTAAGCGGGCTTCTTGCCACAGATTTCACAAGCCAGTGCCATATTCGTATTGCTCCAAGTTCAGGAATTCACGATTAACGAAGCTTCAATGCTAGCAGAGAAACGCGAAGCGGAGAAGCGATTTGGTCTCCACGGCTGCCGAATCGGGCCTGATTCATGTGTCGCCGCGCTTCGTTTGCACCGGCATGTAGACCGGGTCGATTGACGGGCCCTGGACCGGCAGCGTGGAGGACAGGATTCGCCGCGTGTGCATCACGCTGAAGAATTTCAGCCGGCAGGGATCGCATCGATATGCCGGAAACCCCAGCCATCTCTTCAGCGAAACCATGGTCCCCCACGTCACCCGCTCCGGAGCGACGTGTTCCAGGTCAAAATTCCCGCATCGTGGACAATGCGCGTAATGCCAGAATGGCAGGGCCGCCCGCGTTCCGAAAAACCGCTTTTCGCAGGTGTAACAGCGCCATGGCCGCAACGCCACGATCGTCATCGCGTAGTCGAGCACACCCGTTCGGTGCGACCGAAAGCAGTTTGAGCTGCGACAGACAGGGCAGATCATCGCCGACGAATGTACGACCAGTTAAGTGTAGCCTAGAAAGGCTACCGAATGAGGCGCTATGGCGCAAGCCTGCAAATGCGCGCCATTTGATGCGAGCGCGTCGCAAGCAGGACTAGCCGCGCCTACCAGGAGCGCGCAACGGCGCCAATGATTCTTGCCAGCGCGTCCACGTCGCGCGTGTCGATCACCTCGCCGGGCGAATGCGAGTAACGCAGAGGCCAGCCCAGGGCGACATCCACGGAGCCGTATCGCAGAAATGCGGAGCCGTCGTTCCCGCCGCCCGTGACGCCAAATTGAACCGGAACCTGGTTTTCTCGCGCGAGCCGAATTACCTTTTCGACCAGATCGGGACGAATGATGTTCGAATTGTCCACCGCGCGAATGACGAATCCATTGCCGATGATCGCATCGCCGAAACGCTTCGATTCGAGCGGCGAATCCGAGCTGACAAACGTGTCGACAGCGAACACATATTCGGGGACGTGTCCCTCGCCCGCAAGCCGCTTCGCTGCTGCCGCTGCGCCGTCCAGGCCAATCTCCTCGCCCGTCGAGAAGACGAACGTAACGTCGCGATCCTTGAGCGGCCCGCCCAGCGCCCACAGCGCCGAAATTAGCGATGTGTCGCCTACGCGGTCGTCGAAGCTACGCGCATTTGCACGCGTGCCAAGCAGCGGCCTGTAGGCCTTCGGAATGGTGATCGTGTCGCCCACTTTTATGCCGAGCTTGTCCACTTCGTCGGGCGTGCGCGCGCCTACATCGACGCGGTACGTCACGGCGCGCCCGCGCGGCCACTCAAACTTCGGTTCGTCCCAGCCCTTCGGCAATTCCATGACGGCGTCGTGGTCGCCGTTCGCCGAATGCACCAGCGCCGGGTGGCCGAGAAAGAAATAGGCCACGCCGCCGCCAACCATCGCGACTTCCAGGCGGCCGTCCTGTGCGATGGATTTCACCTGGTAGCCGATTTCGTCCATGTGCGCCACAACGAGGATGCTTGGCGTTTTCGCGCTTGCGGATGCAGTTCCAACACGCACGATCAGATTGCCCGCATCGTCCTGCTCGGCTTTCGCCCAAGAAGGCAGCAGCTTCCTCACTTCATCGCGGACGTTCTTTTCGTGCTCGCTGATACCGTAGGTGGTCGTAAGCGCCCCAAGAAGCCGCGTAATACTCGGGCGCCCGGAAGCACCGAGAGTACCGTCGACGGCGTGGCCCACGCTCCCCCCGGAACCATCCATTCGTACTGCACCAACGTAGGCACCAAGCAGTTTCGTCAAGCCCTCGAGATCGGCTGAACTGATTGTTTCCGCAGGTGTGTTCGGCCAAGCAGTCGCGATTCCGATGTGTGCCCATTTCTGCGGGAATGATGGAGCAGCAACGTAGCTTCTCGGAACGATGCCGGCCGAATAATCTGTCGCCAACGGAATATTGTTCGTCGTCGCCAGTTGTCGCAGGTCTGCCGCAAGCCCCTCAAGCTGCCCGTTTGTTTCCTCCAGCCCGACCAGGACGCCACTGCCAGGCTGCTGCCTCGGCGTGCGTCGCATCCCGGCGACTTCGACGACGGGTCCGCCCTCCAGCATGCGGCCGACGTAAAGCATTTCGTCGTACTGTCCCGTGGCCACAATGCGCTGCAGTCCTCGCGCGCCCGCCCACTGTTGCACGACGAACGCGACGGTCAGTGTACCGTTCAGCTTCGAGGGATCGATCCCGTTCAGCACATCGACCAGCGCCGCTGCGCCGAATCTGTCGCCAACCGAAACTCCAGCGAATTCCTGATCGCCAAGATCGAACAGGCGTCGGTTCATCGCAATCGGGCTCAGGTTATCCACACCTGCTGCGCGTACTTCCGCCGCTGAGTTCGCGCCAATGTCGATATAAATGTTTTTTAGATCCGATGGATCGGGCGCGTCGGTCCGGCCCGGTTGAAGATGAATCGAAAGCCCGGCGACGACGCCGTTGATCCACTTGCCGCTGCGCGTTCCCACTCTGACCGGTTGTGCGGCATACAGCTCGTTGTACATCGGCGACAATCCGTACTGCGGCAGCCGTTGCACGCGCAGATAGCCGTCGGGCGTAACGTCGCTGACCACGAATCCCGGTTCGTCGATCGGCGTGACGATCAGGCGGTGTGGCGCGCCGCTGCCGATGGTGACAACTACATCGCCCAGGTTGTCGGTCTTCGGATGCAACCTGGCGATTTGCGACGAGATCTCGCGCCCGAGCTGACCTTCATAGCCAGACACAGCGGGCGTGTCGACAAATTGAACGAGAGGTTGCGGGCCGCGTTCCGCGGTCCGTGTCTGAGCCAAGAGTGGTGCAGCGATCAGCAAAAGAGCGAAAAGAGAAGAACCAAGAGTAGCGGTGCGGCGGGTCATCAGTGCCTCGCAAGAGAAATTCAGTCCAGGGCTTTGATCCAGCAAGGGCGCGAATGTATCGCACACCGCGGCGTCCGCGCAATTCAAACCTGTCTTGTGCGGAGCAGGCACCATCCGCATCGCCGGTGCACGCCAGTAATTGAGGCTCGTGCAGCGCGCGTTGCCGTTGTAAGCTCACTCGCTATGACAACCTATATCGCGTTGCTGCGTGGGGTGAACGTGGGGCAGAACGTGCTCAAGATGGAGCGTCTGCGCGAGTTGTGCGCGAAAATCGGGATGAAGAACGCGCGCACGTACGTGCAGAGCGGCAATCTGGTTTTCCAGGCGGATGGCAACGCTTCGAAATGGGAACAGGCGCTCGAACGAAAGCTTGCGGGCGAGACGCGTCTTCCCGTCACGGTGCTTGTCCGCACGGCTGCGGAAATGAAGAAGGTGCTGGCGGCCAATCCGTTCCTGAAGGAAAACGGGATCGATACGAAACGGCTTGCTGTCGTTTTCTTGCAAGAAGCGCCTTCGAAGCCGGCTCTAGAAAAAATGCGCGCCGTCGACGCGGGAAACGAACGGTTCCACTCTGTGGGAAGAGAAATCTACATCCACTGTCCCGACGGGTTCGGTCGCACGAAGCTGTACGCCCTCGACAAATTCCTCGCGCAGCGAACGACAACGCGCAACTGGAATACGGTCACAAAGCTTTGCGCGATGTGCGACGAGTAACGCGGTAGGCACCAAAACCATACTG
Organism: Candidatus Acidiferrales bacterium; assembly: GCA_050747085.1. GTDB lineage: Bacteria > Acidobacteriota > Terriglobia > Acidiferrales > UBA7541 > Palsa-295. Next base: position 14,250 of record JBOGNK010000143.1, on the reverse strand, counting down.
AAAAGCAACAAAATACGGGACGGGAGAATGTGTTCGCGTCTGTTTCCGATCCGACGCGGCGCTCCAATTCGCAGCAGATGGAAAAACGCCGGCGAGACGCCGGCGCTACCAAAAACGGCCGCAACATTAGAACAGCCCGGGTTGGCGGCGGTCGGCGTTGCGGGGAGCGTCCTCTGATTTCAAGCCGAAGTGTTTGTAGGCCAGCGGTGTGGCCACGCGGCCGCGCTGAGTGCGGTCGAGCAGGCCGAGCTGCATCAGGTAAGGCTCGTAAATTTCTTCGATGGCGTCCTCATCTTCGCTGAGCGATGCTGCAATCGTGTTCAGTCCCACCGGGCCGCCGGAGTACTTCTGGATGATCGTGAGCAGCAGGTTCCGATCCACATCGTCGAGCCCGTGCTCGTCGACGCCGAGCATCGCGAGGGCATCGCGTGCGACCCCGAGAGTGATGTGTCCCTGCGCGCGAACTTCGGCGTAATCGCGGACGCGGCGCAGTAGCCGGTTTGCCACGCGCGGAGTGCCACGGCTGCGGCGCGCGATTTCCCCCGCGCCGTCTTCATCCACGGCGATGCCAAGAATCTTCGCCGACCGCTGCACGATACGCAGCAGGTCCGCGGGCGTATAGAACTCGAGCCGGTGAACGATGCCGAAGCGCGAACGCAGCGGCGCCATGATCAGGCCGGCGCGAGTGGTGGCGCCCACCAGCGTGAAACGGTTCAGTTGGTAGGGGTGGACGCGCGCGCCCGGTCCCTGGCCAATGATCAAGTCGACGCGAAAATCTTCCATCGCGGGATAAAGAATTTCTTCGAGCGCCGGCTGGAGACGGTGAATTTCGTCGAGGAAGAAGAAGTCGCGTGGATCGAGTGACGTAAGGATCGCGGTAAGGTCGCCCTTTTTCTCCAGCATCGGACCCGAGCTGATCTTGATGTGCGAGCCCATTTCGTTCGCCAGAATTTGCGCGAGCGTGGTCTTGCCAAGGCCCGGCGGACCATAGAGCAGCACGTGATCGAGCGATTCGCCGCGCGCCCGCGCCGCCTGAACGGCAATTTGCAGGTTTTCTTTGACGCGGTCCTGGCCAATGTAGTCTTCGAACTGCGCGGGGCGGACGCTGGCCTCGATGCGCGCATCCTCGTCGAAAGCGCGGCCCGAAACGATTCGATTGCGCGTGTCGTTCACTTGGCTGAACCTGGTTTCCCAGCGGCTAAGGCCAATCTATTTTAGGCCGCTTACGGCACGACTGAAGTCGTGCCCCGACACGAAAACCCTACTCGCTTGAAACGGCGCGTGCGCTCTTTTGCATCGCCGAACTTCCCAGAATCTGCAGCGCTTCGCGCAGCAACTTCTCGAAATCGCCGTCGCCGGCAGCGCGCGCGCGCTCGACAGCCTTTTCGACGGAGCGTTCATCATAGCCCAGGTTCACGAGCGCCGAAGCTACGTCCGATTCCAGCTGCGAGCGCGTGGCGGCCTTGCCCGTTTCAGGCACGTCGATGGCGACCAGCTTGTCACGCAACTCGACAACGATGCGCTCGGCAGTTTTGCGCCCTACTCCCGGAATGCGTACGAGCTGTGCGAAATCGCCTTTGCGAATCGCCGGCACCAGCTCCTCGATCGCCATTCCGGAAAGAATTTTCAGCGCGAGCGACGGGCCAACACCCGAAGCGGAAATCAGCAGCTCGAAGCAATGTTTTTCGCGTGACGTGAGAAACCCGTAGAGCGACAGCGCGTCTTCACGGACGTGCGTGTAGGTCAGGAGGGTCGTTTCCGTTCCCAGCGATCCGACGCCTGCGAACGTCGAGAGCGGAATCTGCACCTGATAGCCCACGCCATTCACGTCGAGCAGCACTTGATTTGGGCGTTTATCGATCAGCTTGCCGCGCAGGGATCCGATCATATCGAGGGCCTGCCGAACGGAGCCACTTCAGCGTGAGGGCTCACCACGGCCGGCAGGCAGGATTATTCCTGAGCGGTGCGGGAGTGTCAATGAAGCGAAAAACGTCGAGAGTTCGGAGTTCCGATTTCCGCGCGCACCGGGCACCAACGCCGCCGGGTGGACCACGCTTTCCCAAACCATCTCGCGCCAAGCCCACCCGGGGCTATCATCGCGCCCTTTCACTTGCGAATATCTTTGAGGGTGCCCCATCCTCGGTTTGTGAGGGCGGGCCTGGGGCCCATGTCGCATTCAACCATGCCAACTGGCCTCACGCGAATCCATGGACGCGGCGCTCTACACTTCGTTACGTTCAGTTTTATTCTGTTGACATCGGCATGTGAACGAGATTAGTTTCATAAACAGTTTAGGATACTCGAATGACCGGTGGCCCTCAGGTCGTCGCGGCGCTCCCATGAGACTCTTCTCTTCAATCCGTTCTTTCGCTTCGGCGCTCTTCGACCGGTCGCGCTTCGAAGATGACATGGACGAAGAGTTGCGCGCCCACATCGAAGACCGCGCCAACGACCTCGAACGCTCCGGCATTCCTCGCGCCGAAGCCGAACGCCGCGCCCGCCTTGAATTTGGCGGCTACCAGAAATTCAAGGAAGAATGCCGAGAATCCGTCGGCACACACTTCATCGACACCATCCTCCAGGATCTACGCTACGCCCTCCGCATCCTCCGCAAATCTCCCGGCTTCACGGCCGTCGCGATCCTTACCCTCGCCCTCGGTATCGGCGCCAATACCGCGATTTTCAGCCTCATTGACGCAGTGCTCTTGCGGTCATTGCCCGTCAAAGACCCGCAGCAACTCGTCGTCCTTGTTTGGAGCGCTCGCGTAAACCCGAAACTTGAAGGCCATAGCGCCTACGGCGATTGCGCCGAGGTGCATAGCGATTGCTCGTTTTCGATTCCGTTCTTCGAGACCATCCGCAGCCACAACGATTCTTTTTCTGGCATGGCCGCCTTCGCTGGTCCGCTGGATGTTGACTTGAGCGCCAACCGGTCTGCCAGCATTGCGAAAGGCACGTATGTGTCCGGCAATTTTTTCTCCACTCTTGGCGTCAACGCCTTCATCGGCCGCCCGCTTACGCGCTCCGATAGCACTCCTTCCGCGCCGCCCGCTATCGTCCTGAGCTACGCCTACTGGGTTCGGGCTTTCGGCACCGACCGCTCCGTTATCGGCCGCACCGTCCAACTCGACAACACTACTGCGACGATAGTCGGCGTCGCAGATCCTCACTTCACGAATCTCACGCCTGGCAAGCTTCAGGATTTCTTTATGCCGTTCTCTCTTGCCAATCGCGTCCGCGGCGAATGGTGGGGCAGCAACGACAATCGCGTGACGAACGCGAAGGACTGGTGGATCGTTATCCTGGGCAGACTCAAATCAGGCGTCTCCATGGGCCAGGCACAAGCCGCCGCAACCACAATTTTCCGCAACGTCATGCTCCACGGTTCGACGCCATTCTTCAAATCCGAAGATGCCCCCGCCATCGCTCTCCTTCCCGCGCAAGCCGGGCTGAACGGCGAAACCCACGGCTGGGCGCCGGCCCTTTATATATCGCTGGCGATCGTTGGGTTTATTTTGCTGATTGCCTGCGCCAATGTCGCGGGCCTCACGCTTGCTCGCTCCGCCACGCGGCAAAGAGAGATGGCCGTGCGGCTCGCTCTCGGCGCCGGAAGCGCGCGGCTTATTCGTCAACTCCTGACCGAAAGTCTCTTACTTTCATTGGCCGGTGGCCTTCTCGGAGTTTCTCTCGCGTTCTGGCGCGTCGGCGGCATGATCAGAATCATCTCGGCGGATAGAGGCGAGCCTTTTCCTTTCATCATTGGTCCTGACTGGCGCGTACTCACCTTTGCTGTCGTGCTGACGTTCATCACGGCAATTTTGTTCGGACTCGCGCCTGCGATGCGCGGCTCGCGCGCCGATTTAACGCCTTCCCTGAAAGAAAGCGCCTCTTCCCTTCCCGGAACCGTAGCTCACACCAGCCGCTGGTTTCGTCTTGGCAACGCGCTCGTCATCGCTCAAGTCGCGCTCTCGATCATCGTTCTGATTGGTGCGGGGCTCCTCATTCGCACGCTTTACAGTCTCCAAACGCTCAATCCTGGTTTCGACGCGCGGAATATTTTGCTCTTCGATATCAATCCCACCATTGCCGGTTACACCGACCAGCAAACGCAGCAGCTATACAGCAATTTGCAGCAGCGTTTCGCTGCGCTTCCGAGCGTCATTTCCGCGACCTACTCCGAAGATGCCCTGTTGGACGGCGGCTGGTCCGGCACCGCAGTGCACCTCGATAACGCGCCGCCGAAACAAAATATCCACACGAAGGAGCTTAGCGTCGGCCTGAAGTTTTTCTCCACCATGCGTATTCCGATTCTCGCGGGACGCGCATTTAATTCCGCAGATTTCGCTGCGGCTAGCGCAACGGACGCCGTGCACGCCGCGCGCTTTACCGCCGCAGCAACACCGGCATCAAATCCGGCTTCATCTACTGCGCTCGATCACGCCTGGGACCATGCCGCGCCGATTCCTGCTATTGTCAACGAAAGCTTCGCGAAGGAATTTCTCGCGAATAAAAATCCCGTCGGCATGCATATAGGCCTCTTTCAGAGAACCGACGACGACGTTCAGCACCCTGGCCCTGGCTACACCATCATCGGAATTGCCGGTGACACGAAATATGCTTACTTGGATCGGGAAACTGTGCCGATCCTGTTTCGGCCGGTCTTCGGCAACAGCGCGTACTTCGAATTGCGCACCGGCGTGAATCCCACCGGGCTTGTGAAAAATGTGCGCGAAATCGTGTCGCAGGCTGGCGACAGTCTGCCGCTCACGCACGTGCGCACCCAAACCGAACAGATCGAAGACATGCTCTCTCAGCAACGCATGATGTCGCGCCTATCGACGTTTTATGCGGCAATCGCGCTCCTGCTCGCCTGCATCGGGTTGTACGGTTTGCTGTCTTACGAAGTCACGCGCCGCACTCGCGAACTCGGCATCCGCATGGCGCTGGGCGCGCAGCGCCGCGATCTACTGCGCCTTGTGGTCGGCCAGGGAATTTTGCTCGTCTCCATCGGCACTGCCATCGGCATTGCCGGCGCGCTAGGCCTGACGCGCTTCATGTCGTCCATGCTCTATGGAGTGCACGCCAATGATCCGCTGACGTTCGCGTCCGTCGCGATTTTACTGACACTTGTCGCGCTCGCCGCCTGCTACATCCCTGCCCGTCGCGCCACCCGCGTCGATCCAGTCAGTGCCATGCGCTGCGAATAAGTCATCGCTATGCGACGCGATTAGTCGTCGCTCTGCGCAACGAGCAACGGCACAGACGCTATCCCTGTGTTTGCGGGTGCCGCACTCTTGCGGGTTGTGCAAGGGTGCGCGTTTTCCGTGCCTCCTTGCGCCGCCATTGCTGGCTTCCTTGCCTCCTCGGTTTTCGCTATGATTCGCCTGACCCAAATGGCCACGCAAATGACGTCGGCACAAGATCAATGGAAGAAGGTTGCGGCTGAGGCAGCCGCAAAGCTCGTCGAGGACGGAATGGTCGTGGGCCTCGGCTCCGGTACGACCACTGCGCTTTTTGTCGCTGCGCTCGCGCGACGCATTGCAGACGAGCGCCTGCGGATCGTCGGCGTCCCCACTTCCCTTCAGACCGAACAACAGGCACGGAGTTTGAACATTCCCATCACGACGCTCGCCGAGCAGGCATCGATCGATCTGACGATTGATGGCGCGGATGAAGTTGTGCCGGGTTCTCTGTTCCTGATTAAAGGACACGGAGGAGCGTTGCTGCGTGAAAAAATCGTCGCGTCATGCAGCAAGCGAATGGCAGTCGTTGCCGACGAAACGAAGATCGTCAAGCGACTTGGCTCGCTCGTATCCGTTCCGGTTGAAATCGTGCCTTTTGGCTGGGAAGCGACGCAGCGCAAGCTCGAAGGAATTGGTGCCAAACCCTGCTTACGCACCAACGCAGACGGCAAGCCTTACGTCACTGACGGCGGACACTACATCATGAATTGCGCATTCGGTCCGATCGACAATCCGAAAGAAGTTGCCGACCGCCTCGACCACATAGTAGGAGTGGTCGAGCACGGCCTGTTCCTGCACTTCGCCACCGAAGCCCTGATCGCCGGCCGCAGCGGCCTGAAAATACTGAAAAGAGAATCTGGCGTAGCCGCACCACGAGCGCGGCGGGGGCGGGCCCGATTGGGTCAAAAACGCGCCCGAAAGCGTCATTCTAAGTAGCAGTCAAGATCAATATGTTTGATGTCGCTGCGACAACTTTTTTTCGCCTCGTATTCGCCGGGGTTCGGCGAATTTTCGCCGAATCCCCCCCCCACATTTTCCCGTCCGTTTACGTCGTGGCGATGGGCGGGAAGAGTCAAGTTTTCAACCGCGCCAAACCGGCACGAGAGGAATCTGCGTTTCCGGCACGCTTTCCATGCCTTGGCGGCTTGACGTCAGCTACAGTGGTATGTTCCCGTGCTTCTTGCGAGGATTCACATCTCGTTTGTTTTCAAGCGATCGGAGAGCTGTGATTAGTTTGGCGCGAGTCTGTGCCGGCTCAATCACCGCGTCGATGTAGCCGCGTTCGGCCGCCACATACGGATTCGCGAACCGCTCGCGGAATTCCTCCACTTTCTCGCGTCGCAGCGCCTCGCGCTCTGCTTCCGGCGCGCGCTCTAACTCACGCCGGTACACAATGTTAACGGCGCCCTCTGGCCCCATCACCGCGATCTCTGCCGTCGGCCACGCGAAGTTGATATCGGTCCGAATGTGCTTCGAGGCCATCACGCAATACGCCCCACCGTAAGCCTTTCTGGTGATTATGGTTATCTTCGGGACGGTCGCCTCCGCGAACGCGTACAAAAGCTTCGCGCCGTGCTTGATGATGCCTCCCCATTCCTGATTCGTTCCCGGAAGAAAGCCGGGCACATCCTCGAATGTAATCAGTGGGATATGGAATGCGTCGCAAAACCGCACAAATCGCGCCGCTTTCGTGGACGCGTCGATATCGAGCACACCCGCGAGGAAAGCGGGCTGGTTCGCCACGATCCCGACCGGCTGTCCGCCAAGCCGTGCGAATCCGACGACGATGTTCTTCGCGAAGTGCGCGTGCACCTCGAAAAACTCGCCCTCATCTGTAATCGAATGAATCACATACTTGATGTCGTAGGGCTGCTGTGGATTTTCGGGGACCAGCGAATTCAGGTTCGCGTCGGCGCGGTCCCACGGGTCGTCCGTCGCGCGCCGGGGCGGATCGTCCACATTGTTCGAGGGCAGATAGGTGAGCAGTTCGCGAATCATGGCGAGGCATTCGCGATCGTCCGCGGCGGCGAAATGCGCGACCCCGCTTTTCTCGTTGTGCGTCATCGCCCCGCCCAATTCCTGCTTGGTCACCTCTTCATGCGTAACGGTCTTGATCACGTCAGGACCAGTTACGAACATGTACGCCGCATTCCTCGTCATAAAAACAAAATCGGTAATAGCTGGTGAGTAAACGGCTCCGCCAGCGCATGGACCGAGGATGGCGCTGATCTGTGGAATTACCCCGCTTGCCAGAACATTCCGCAAGAAAATATCCGCATAGCCGGCGAGAGACATCACGCCTTCCTGAATCCGCGCGCCACCAGAGTCGTTCAAACCTATCAGCGGGGCGCCCTGCCGGACAGCCAGATCCATGACTTTCGTAATTTTCGAAGCGTTCGCTTCCGAAAGGGAGCCGCCGAAGACCGTGAAGTCCTGCGCAAAAACGTACACAAGGCGGCCATGGATGCGTCCGTAGCCGGTGATAAAACCGTCGCCTGGAGGACGCTGCTCGGCCATGCCGAAATTGGCGCACCTGTGACGAACGAACTTATCCAGCTCTTCGAACGTCCCCTCGTCAAGAAGCAGACCGACGCGCTCTCGCGCGCTGAGTTTTCCCTGCTTGTGCTCGCGCTCGCGACGTTCGGACCCACCGCCTTCCTCGGCCTCCGCATTCAAATGCTGGAGCTCCTTAAGACGGTCTTCGTGCTTTCTGTGATTGGGCATACAGGTCCTACACGCTCGCAAAAAGCGGCTTGGAATACAAGCCCTCTCTCAGGGAACGCGCTGGAAGCATGAGGGTTAGGACGGGACCGCTGCGTCAGCAAGTGTATTCCGGAAGAAATCGATCCAGAGAATATACGGCATTTCTTACACGAGTCTGCGGACAGATTGCGTCGCAGCACTCGGTCATACTAGCAGTCGCGGATGTGCGGCGGCGCCCTGCGAACGTGAGGCCAAAATGCGATTCCATGTAGAAGAAGCGTATTCGCAGGATCGGGCGGTCGATGCCTAACCGCGACATCATAATGATCAGCGCGGATGCTTCGGCGCCGAGCTGGCTCGGTGCGGCAAATCTTACAGGAAATCCCACCGATTACTTTGAATTGAGGGGTTGAACACGCGCGCCCCTTCTCTTACATTTCCGTGGCAGGCCCGGAGGCATCAACGATGGCCACCTACGATACAGTTTCCATCCACCCAATCGGAGTCGTCGCGTCGGCACTGCGAAGCCGGGAAAACGCGCCGCGACAGCCATTCCACGACGCGCCCGAAGCATCGCTCATGATTGATGAGCGCTTCATTCAGGCGATCGACGGAATCAACCCTGGATCAGAAATTCTGGTTCTCACGTGGCTGCATCAGGCAAGCCGAAACATCCTGAAGGTCCATCCTGGCCACGATGCAAGGAATCCTCTGGCCGGTGTTTTTTCGACGCGCTCCCCCGACCGGCCGAATCCCATCGGGCTGCACAGGGTGAAGGTGCTCGCAATCGAAGATCAGCGGCAATTGAAAGTCGATCACCTGGAGGCGATCGATGGCACTCCGATACTGGACATCAAACCAGTTCTGAACGATGTCCGTGGCCAGTAGGACGTTCGCTGTCGCCACCAGTGAGGGATACGCCCAGGGGCGCCGGGCCTGGATTCAACATTTTGACTTGTTTGCCTGTCCCCTCCGTCATAATGGTAGTAGCGGCGCTGAGTTCGCTATGCAGACGCCGGAGTTCACAGAATCTTCGCGCCTTCCTTCTTCGGTTGTGCCCGCTACATATATGCACTACGCCGCGCTAATCCTTCTCTCCAAGAGAGGCGGAAGTCTCGCAAATAGCGTTCTGCTTTGGTTACGTCATCTGGGAGGCCCAGGGCTGGTTCTGCTCGGCGTAGTGGACAACTCGGTTGTGCCGATTCCGGGCAGCCTGGATGCATTGACGGTTATATTGGCGGCAAGCCAGCACGATTTGTGGCCGTATTACGCAGCCATGGCGACGATTGGTGCAGTGATCGGCGGATATCTGACCTATCGCATCGCGCAAAGAGAGAGCAATGAGGAGTTAGAAAAAAGAGTCCCGGCGGACAAGTTCAAGAAAGTAGAACGGGTGTTCGATCGCTGGGGTTTCATCGCGATCGTAATCATCGCCATTTTGCCCCCACCAGCGCCGATGGTTCCGTTTCTACTGGCTGCTGGAGCAGCGCAATATCCGCGAAAGAAGTTCCTGGGTGCGCTCACGGTTGGCCGCCTGGCGCGGTACGGGGCGCTTGCCTACCTCGCTTCGATCTATGGCAACGCGATACGCCGCATCATCTCGAATCACATAAATGTCCTCGTTATCCTTGGCGTAGTCTGCGTCGGTGGTGGTATCGCGGGCGCTTTGTATCTTCGACATCGAGCAAAATCGCGGGACAAGAAGCGACAGGCCCATCGGGCCGCATGATTGCTCGATTCTTGCGAGATATTCGGATGTTGGCTCCCCCGCATATGTGTTACATTCGCGCACCGCGCTGGCCGTGACGACGGCCCGCGATCGCATTCGTGTCTGAAACGAAGCAGCCCGCGATCGTAACCTCAAGCCCGCATACGCATCTGGCCGCCCGCGTCGGACTGTTCGACGCCACGATGGTCGTGATGGGCGGCATCATCGGGTCCGGAATTTTCATCAATCCCTACGTCGTCGCGAAGCTCGTCCACACGCCTGCTCTGATTCTCGGCGCTTGGATTACGGGAGGCGGCCTAGCACTGATCGGCGCATTCATTTACGCGGAACTTGCCGCGCGCATGCCGCAGGTCGGCGGGCAGTACGCCTATATTCGCGAGGCATACCATCCGCTTCTGGGATTTCTTTTTGGCTGGGCTGAACTTTTCGTGATCGGCGCGGGAGGGAGCGCGGCCGTGGTGGTAACTTTCGCCCGATACTTTAGGGAACTAACGCAAATTCCCGTGCCCGACAAAGTGCTCGGCTCGCTTGCCGTGATCGTGCTGATCCTGATCAATTGCGTGGGAGTGCGAGCGGGGAGCAGCGTTCAAAGCTTTTTCATGGTGTTGCGGATCATTGGCGTTGCGCTGCTAGTGGGATGCGGTGGGTGGTACTTGTGGAGACACGGCGCGCCGGCGGTTTCATGGCAACCGGTTCTCGATCGACCGGTGTCGTTGGATCTCGTGACCGTGTTTGGGGCGACGATGGTTCCCATTCTGTTCGCGTACGGTGGCTGGCAAACGTCGAATTTTATCGCGAGCGAAATCCGAGATTCACAGAAGAATCTACCGCGCGCGTTGCTGCTTGGGGTCGGCGGCGTGATCGCACTCTATGTTTCCGTGAATTTCATTTATGTCGAGACCCTGACGCCCGCCGGGCTCGCAGCCAGCGGCACGCCCGCGTCGAGTGTGATGCTGCGCGCGCTTGGCGGTTTGGGCGAACGAGCGATCGCCGTTGCGATCGCGGTATCGACGATCGGGTTTCTGAGTCAGAGCATGCTGACATTCCCACGTGTGTATTTCGCGATGGCTGAAGACCGGGTGCTGCCGCGAGGCATTGCGCGCTTAAGCCAACGAAGCCGCGCGCCCATTGCCGCGATCGCCTTGCAAGGCACGGTGATCATAGCTGTCGTCCTGCTCGGCACGTTCGAACAAATTCTCAGTTACGTGGTTGTGATGGACTGGCTGTTCTTCGGCCTGACCGCAAGCTGCATTTTCGTTTTTCGTGCGCGTGAAAAACGTGGCGGGGGCACCGACAATCCGCGATCGCGCGGCTATCGCGTTCCCGGGCATCCGTGGACGACGGCGGCGTTCACGACCGCCGCCTGGCTTGTTGTCCTGAATACGATTTACAAGTATCCTCGCAACTCCGGAGTAGCACTGTGTATCCTGCTGCTCGGAATTCCGGTCTATATCGCGGTGCAAAAGTTTGCCCGGTGACCGATGACTGAAACGAACGCGGTGCAAGAAACCATAGAGGAAACAACGATCGCATGACTTCCCGTCGCGAAATCGGATCCGTGTATCTGGAATGGGCCAAACTGCACTCAAAGGCGCGTTTCGGACTTGCGGGAAGCGACGTCCTGCACGTCCCTTTTAACGAGCTCGGCGCGAATCTTGCCGAACTTTCGCTGTCGCCTCCGAGTGGATACGGGTACAAGCCACTGCTGGAGAAGCTCGCGGCAAAAGCGGGAGTTGGGGTGGAGTGTGTGGTTCACGCCCAGGGGACCTCGATGGCTAATCACCTGGCCATGGCGGCTCTGCTCGAAGCAGACGACGAAGTTCTGATCGAAGAGCCGACGTACGAGGCGCTCCTCGCCGTGGCGCAATATCTTGGCGCAAAGATTCGACGGTTCCCCCGAAAGTTCGATGCGGGATTTCAGATCGACCCACGTGAAGTGGAACGCGCGATTTCGCCGCGAACGCGACTGATTGTCATTACGAACCTGCACAATCCGAGCGGCGTGCGCACGCCTGACGCGGTGCTAAAAATCGTTGGAGAAGTAGCACGAAGCCTGGGCGCGAACGTTCTAGTCGACGAGGTCTATCTCGAAGCTTGTTTCGATTCACCATGGCAATCGGCCGTACACCTGGGACCAAATTTCATCGCAACCAGCAGCTTGACCAAAGCGTATGGACTCACCGCCCTGCGCTGTGGATGGGTTCTGGCGGCAGCTGCCCTGGCGGAACGCATGTGGCGTCTGAATGATCTTTTCGGCGCATCCTCCCCGTTTCCCACCGACCTCCTGAGCGTCGTTGCGCTCGATCACTTGCCACGCATCACCGCCCGCGCGAAGAACCTTCTCGATGCGAACCGCCCTCTTCTGAAGTCCTTTCTCGACTCGCGCAAAGACCTGCTCGCCATCTGGCCCGATGCTGGGACGATTGCGTTTCCACAACTCACAACGGGCCACGCTGACGCATTCTGCCACTTCGCCTTTGAAAAGTACGAGACGGGAGTCGTTCCTGGCCGTTTCTTTGAGGCTCCGGAACACTTCCGCATTGGCGTTGGCGGGAAAACGGAAATCGTCCGCGAGGGCTTGGAGAGGCTATCTACGGCACTCGACGAATTCGCGCGTCGCAGTTGATAAAGCAAAAATCCCAGTACGACAAAGTGCATCCAAGCAGAGAACAATTGAATCGCCGGAGGTGTTCGCGGGGATCGAAGAGAACCGACCGGTTCCTGTTTACACCGACCGCAGGGGAACTCGATCGAGTCTGAGGGAAGGCTTCAGTGCTACGAAGGAAAGAAGTCGTGCTGAGCAACGATTGCGTCGATCGCATCCAAAAGAGCGGATCCGGCCTGCCCCTTGGTCACGTATCCGCGCACACCGACTTTGCGGGCGCCTTCGATCAACTGCTTACTGTCATGCATGGAAAGAATGATGATCCGGGTGTCGGGGTACAACTTCAGGATTTCGCGGGCCGCAGAGATGCCGTCCATCCCCGGCATCGAGATATCCATAACCACGAGTTCAGGACGTAGGGCCGACGTTTTGGCTACAGCTTCCGTGCCGTTCGAAGCCTCACCACAAACCTCAAGTTCCGCGTGGGAAGCGAGAATTGCGCAGACACCCTTTCTAACGGCTTCATGGTCGTCGACAACCAGCACACGCAAACTGGGCATAAGCAGGCGGAATCGGATTTTGGCAAACGAGGGGGCGGCCCATGCCAAGAACCGACACGCCAGCCTATCGAATGTGTTCGTGCGAGTCAACCAATATGGGCCGACTGGCAGTTACGCAGTGGAAATCTTCGTAGGGTCAAAAATCTCCGATCGATGAGCCGGCGAGATAGGTGACAACAGCAGCGGACGAGATTTGGTATGATCCGGTGCGAAATCATTTGAAAATCTATCGTCAACGCCGATGTTCACGTCCCCGCGCGCGCCGCAGGGTGTATCGGCACGTGCTGCTGTCGTTGGAACTGCGAAGAGAATTTCTCGAGCAAAAGCTCGCGCGGCACGGGAAACGGAAAAGAAGACGGCGCCGGCACGAACATTTCTGCCTACCGGCAATCCTCCGCAAAGAACCTGCGTTAAATCGTTTTAACTCAGCGGCCGACTGAACGTTGGCCCATCACCCTCGTGTTTCGGGTATGATGGTCACGCCCCCGATCTCCCTACCGGGACGGGCATTGCGCTAGGTTCACCGGCGGAGCGCGGGTTTGCGTTTCGATTCTTTCGCTGGTGACGCAGAATCCGGCAGTTCCAAATCGTCACGTACACACCGGCCTGTCGCGGCGAGAACTGCTCAAGCGATTCGCCGTCGCGGGCGCGTGTCTTCCCTTTGCTTCTCTCGCCTCAGCCTCCTCGTTGGCTCACAGCTTCGCCAAGCAGACGAAGCTTCTTTCCGACCAGGACGAACTTCTGCTGGAAGAGATCGAACATGCTGGTTTTCTTTATTTTTGGGAGCAGGCCAGCTCCGAAACGGGTCTTGTTCTCGATCGCTGCAACGCTCGCGCACCGGATAACAGAGTTTTGGGGAATATCTCAGCGACCGGATTCGGGCTGACCGCCATCTGCATCGGCGAACAGCGCTCATATGTGTCGTATTCGCAAGCCCGCGACCGCGTTTTGAAGACGCTGCGTTTTCTTTGGACGAAAATGCCGACCCATCGCGGGTTCTTCTATCACTGGACGAACATCAATACGGGCGCGCGACTATGGGACTCCGAGGTGTCGTCGGTCGACACTGCGCTGCTGCTCTGTGGTGTGCTGACCTGCAGGCAGCACTTTGCCCGTACGACTGAAATCGCCGACTTGGCCGAACGCATCTACAACCGCATCAACTGGTCTTGGCTTTCGGAAGATACTCTCATCCTACCCGGCGGCTGGACGCCCGAAACAGGCTTTCTTCAGTATCGGTGGGACAACTACAGCGAGCTGATGATGATTTATCTGCTGGGGATCGGCGCTTCCAGGCACTCGCTCTCGGCGGACACATGGGACGCATGGAAGCGCATCACGTTCGAATACGACGGTATCCGGTACGTCGGTTCGTCGGCGCCGCTATTCGTTCATCAGTACCCGCAAGCC
>JBOGNK010000142.1:0-4462 GCA_050747085.1 Candidatus Acidiferrales bacterium | reverse complement strand
GATTCGCGCTGCACAGATGTCAACGCATCAAGGGGCATAAAGAGAGGAGATTGGCCGTACAGAGGCTTCTGCGCGCTTATTCCGCTGCCACGGGCATATGCCCATGTTTCTCTTCGGATTCGGCTCGTTCTAAGCAGCGCGTGTAAGCTCAATTCGGAAAGCCACGCTCAGTAAATTCGGTACGTTGCAGGCCCCCGCAACGTAAACTTCTTGTGCCTAAAGAACTTCCGCCGAGCCCACAACCATCCGAATTTGCGACCCGAGAGGCGGGCCATGAGTGCGCCTGCCTGCTGAGCAGGTGGTCTCCCGTTTTCTGAATTTGATCGAAATAGTTAGTGCCAAGGCCCGCCCGGTTCCCAGCGCTTGGTGAATGGACTGCTGTCGAGCAAAGCCGTGGCGACGGGCGTCAAGAATTGCTTGACGTTTCCGACGACTTCCTTCAGTTCGGTCTTCGTAACGAATGTCGCGTTTCTGGTACCGAATGCGGCGCACTGCTTCTTCTTATCCGTATCGGTGTAGAACTCAGGTGTGAAAGCGACTGGGGTGCCGCCGGCCGGCAGCTCAGTTCCGCGTCGCTCGAATGTTTTGCGGATTGCTTCGCCAAGCATTTTGCCGTCGAAATCGAGGTTCCGCGAAAGAGCTTCAAGATCATAGAAGTCCTTCATTCGACTGTTGGCGATCCCGAGCTTGACCATGGCCTCGAATTTCTCCGCGACAACCGTTTCTTTGGGATAGGTGAGAAGGCGGGGATTGGGTGCCGGTAGTAGCGTGGGATATTGAGTTTCGAGGGGCGCGGGAGTGATAGCATCTCCGAATCCGATATCGATCTGAATCGGAATACGCGCGCGCTCAAGGCGCGCCGTGAACGTCACGCGCACGCCTTCGTAATCGGCATCCTCGGTAATCCGCTCGGCTTTCACAGAATCAGCGTCGAAGGTTAAGCCATCGGGTTCAACTTCAATGACGCAGAGTTCTTTGAAGATTCCCACGAAACGTTCGGGGGAATTGTCGCCGCGTGCAAGGAAACCCGCGTCTCTTGTGGCGCGGTAGGTATGTTTTGTCCAGAGTTCGAAGAGCAACGCGCCTTTTAGGACGAACGTATCGCGGTGCTTTGAGCGGCTGAGGCGATACAGAATTCTCTCAAGGCCGTACTTCACGAGAATCAACCCGAAGTCTTCGTTCCGTGAACGAGCCAAGTCGAGCAATTTCTGGCGCACAGAGGCCGCAAGGTTTTTGAGTTTATGCGGCACTAGAGCGACTCCAGGTAGGGGCGGATCACTTTCGCAACGCGGCAGACTTTCGCAGCGGCCCAGAGTTCGTCAATGGAAGCCTTCTTGAGCCGTCGAGATTCTTTCAGAGCCTCGATGGCGACGTCGAGTCCGATCTTGTAGCGGAACTTAAAACAGTCAGCAACGGTCTTGGCGGCCGTAAAAACGCGGATAACGCGGCCAGATACGTGATGTTCGGACGCTCCGAACTGAAGCGCCAGGCCGGACATGCGAACGAATCGAACTGGCGGAGACGAAATTTTGGGAGCCCAGGCCTTGTGGCCAATGGCTATCCACACTTCGCGCGGAGATTGGGTAGTGAGGTTGTGAAAGCGGAGTGCGGAGAGCAGGCAAATAACGCCTTTGGGGACCTGATAGGACGCCTCAACGAGCGATGCGTGTTCGCTGGGAGAAAATGCCCGTGACGTGTATAGGCCACGCGCGATTTTTTCGAGCTGCCCCTGGCGAGCCAGTCGGGACAGATAGGTCCGCGGGACGCCGAGCTGCGCGGCATCGGCGGCAGTAATGATCTGACGTTTGGTGGCCAGATTACGGAGTTTGTCGGCTTTGGATTTGGGCATGAGGACGCCTCGACTCTAGTGTACCAAGTCCTAGGCAGATGTAAATAAGTGCCTAGCAATTGTAGCATACCCCTCGGCACTTCCCTCATATCCCTGAAAGCACCCGGCTCGGAATCAACTTGCTCTGCCTTGGCAAGTTACGCCCTTTCTTTGACCGACCGGAGCAGATATGCGGGAATAAGCGAGCGGACAAAAATCGCTGCGCTTAGGAGTATTCCGTGTCTAATCAGAATTCGACGTGGGACCGTCATGAACTGTACGAAAAAGTCTGGCGATTTCCGCTTCGAAAACTAGCGGCCGAACACGGCATTTCCGATGTCGGCCTGGCCAAAGTGTGCCGCAAGCTTGAAATTCCACTTCCGGGCCTCGGGCATTGGACAGGCCCGTGCGGACTTCGAAATGGTCGCGCTCGATTATTTCCGGCGCCTGGGTCACGACAACCATCATCGGTTGTTCCAGGTCTATGGCTGGGAAGAGAAGAAAACGAAGACATCCTGGGGCGGAGCCTCAGTCGACCATGAGAAGCTCGCGGGCGCTCAAATTCGGACAATGACTACCGCCGACCTAAACCGCTTCATTGTCACATGCGCGCTCGTGCCCGATCTGTACTGCCCAGGCTACAGTTCCGCAGAGTGTCTTTCGAAACAAGCCAACCTCATGCGGACGGCGGTTCGCCACAAGGTGAAGGCGTCGAAGCTCACTGCGAAGGTTGCTGCGGACCTGTCGAAGAAGCGGACGAACGGAAAGACGCAAAGCGGCAAGCTGCGCAAAAGTGCCGGAAGTCGCGATTAAGAGCAGCTGCTTCGACTCGCTCTGGTTAGGGGAGTGAGTGTCATTACAGTGTCATACAACTCGCGATAAGCATTGAAAACAGGTCAATAAAAGCTGAAAAGAGAAGGCGAACTCGCCCGTACGGTTTCTCCGCAACTTGCTGATCCCTATCGGTTTTTCTCGGCTCCGGCAAATTTTGATTAAATTATTTTCGAGGCTGTTAACCGAAGGGTTGCTAGTTCGAATCTAGCCCGGGGAGCCAGATCGACCGTGCAGTTCTTCGTCTACGTTTTGGTGAATGCCGAGGGTAAGACGTACGTCGGCCAAACGTCCGATCTCGAGCGACGCCTCGTCCAGCATAACGATCCCAATTGCCGTCTGACCCTGTATACGAAGCGCCATTCGGGACCCTGGCGTTTACTCCATTCCGAGTCGTTCCCATCTCGCGCTGCTGCCATGCGCCGCGAAAAAGAGCTCAACTCCGGCAAGGGGCGCGAATGGATACGGAGGGTCCTTCTGCATGGCTGTTAATTCGCCGCGGCGAATTGCTAGTTCGAATCTAAGACGAAGCTGTAATGATGGGGCCAAATTCGACACGGCCGGATCGGGTTCCGACAGCGACACCGATTTCAACCAGAGTCAATATCGGAACTACTCCGATGATTCGTTTACCGTGGCGAGCGTTATCACAATTCACGTAATGCCGCTCCATATTCCATTCAAGACCGACAATTTCATTACATCGAAGCAGCCGAGAAAAATGAAGGCGCCGTACCTTTTCCAAATCCAGCACCCCTGGGCACATCACCTGTTGAATGCTTCGTGCGCCTTCCCCTACAATTTGCGCGCAATCGTAAAGCGACATCTGCTGAATCGGAGCTCCGCTGAATTCGTCCATCTCATCGCTGATTTGGGCCGCTGACGGCGGAGATCGTTCCGCGGCGGAGGCGCTCTTTGCCGCGCTCTATTCCGAGCTGCACCGGTTGGCGAAGCGCGAATTGGCCAGCGTTGGCCTGCCTGTTACGATCAGTGCCACCACGCTCCTCCACCAGGCCTACATCGACATGGCCGGCGATGCCAGCTTCAGCTTTCCGGACGAGGATCGTTTCATGGGCTATGCCGCGCGCGTGATGGGCGGGCTCATCATCGATTACGCGCGGACCCGGAGAGCGCAGAAGCGCGGCGGGCAGTTCGAGATTACGTCGCTGGACGCGAATGCCGATGACGTGCCTGATGACCGGGCACTCACAACAGTCAGCGAGACGCTCGATCAGCTCGCCGAGACCGATCCCGGCCTTGCGGAAATCGTCGATCTCCGGTTCTTCTGCGGATTCACGTTCGCCGAGGTGGCCAGGATGAAAGGCATTTCGGAACGAGCCGCACAGCGCCAATGGGAGAAGGCTCGCATCTATCTCCACCGGAAGATCCAAGATGACTGGGAGGCCTGACGCATGTCCGCTCTAAGCCCCGACCGATGGCGGGAGGTGAGCCCTTACCTCGACCGGGCACTCGGGCTGTCTGAAATCGAACGCGCCAAGTGGATCGAGTCCCTTCGAGCCGAGAAGCCAGAGCTGGTCGACCTGCTGGAAGAACTTCTACGAGAGCATCGCGTTTTAGCGGCGGAGCATTTTCTTGAAGAATCGCCTCCCAGTCCACTGCGAGAGCGGTCCTGGGCAGGTCAGGTCATCGGCGCGTACACACTGGTTGAACCGATCGGCCATGGTGGAATGGGCAGTGTTTGGCTGGCCCGGCGCAGCGACGGCCGGTTCCACCGCAGAGTAGCGGTCAAATTGCTAAACCTGGCGGTCGGAGCAGCCGACGGACTCGAACGGTTCAAGCGGG
>JBOGNK010000141.1:0-4914 GCA_050747085.1 Candidatus Acidiferrales bacterium | reverse complement strand
GGGTCGGAGCTTTAGCTCCGACATTAGCGACTGCAGTTCAAGGGGCTTTAGCCCCTGAGGAACGGCGTCTAGGAAAAAGTAGGCATTCAAAAATGAGACACCTGAGACATGGTTTCAAACTTGGCCGCAATCCCGCGCATCGACGCGCCACGCTGCGAAATCTCGTCACCAATCTGATCGAGAAGGAGCGCATCCATACCACGCTCCGTCGCGCCAAGGCCGCGCGCCCTCTCGCCGAGCGCATGATCACTCTCGGCAAACGCGATTCGCTCCACTCCCGTCGCCAGGCCGCTGCATTCCTGATGACGCCCGGCGCGACGAAAAAACTCTTTGCCGATCTCGCGCCGCGTTTTGCCGACCGTCCCGGTGGCTACACGCGCATCGTCCGTTCCGGCTGGCGTATCGGCGACGGCGCCGAACTCGCCATTCTCGAATTCCTCGGCACGCAGCTGAAGAAAAAAGACAAGAAGCGCAAGCGCCGCGCCGAAGAACCCGCCCCAGAAGAGCAGCACGAGCACGAAGAGGAAGCCGTCGGCGCCGAAAAATAAATGGAGCTCAGGTCTTTAGACTTGAGGTCTTTCGCGCTGTCATTCTGAGTCCCGTTCTTTGGGGCGAAGAATCCCTCTTCCGTTTCCGCGTCGTTTTTTGTTTGGAGGGCGAGTCTGAGCCGCGCGAAAGCACTCCCTGACTATCTCGTTGTTTTTGAGGTGGTTTTCGCTGGCAATACGGTTTCGCCGTGCCGGTTCGCCAATCACTCGTGCTTGCCTCAGTGACGGCAGCAAAACATCATCGCTGAATGTTTAGGGATCGCCGACGAAAAGCCTCGCCTCTGAAGAGGTGAGCTACATTTCCTGACTCAGACCAACCTACTCCAATCTATAGTTCGGCGCCTCGCGCGTAATAATCACGTCATGGACATGGCTCTCTCTCAGCCCCGCCGATGAAATCCGAATAAACTTCGCGCGCTCCTGCAACTCCGTCAGGTTCGCCGCGCCGCAATAACCCATCCCGCTGCGCAGCCCGCCAACCAGTTGCTCGACGAGCCCCGCCACCGGACCCTTGTATGGCACCTGCCCTTCGATTCCTTCCGGCACCGATTTCCCGCGCGCTGCGTCTTCCTGGGCATAGCGGTCCGCCGACCCCGCTTCCATCGCGCCCAGCGATCCCATCCCGCGGTACTCCTTGAACGTCCGCCCTTGATACAGAATCGTTTCGCCCGGCGACTCTTCCGTTCCCGCGAACAGCCCGCCGATCATCACGCACGCCGCGCCCGCTGCCAGCGCCTTCGTGATGTCTCCCGAAAATTTCACGCCGCCGTCCGCGATCACGGGAACGCCGCTGCCTTTCGCCGCGCGGGCGCATTCCATCACTGCCGTCATCTGCGGGACGCCCGCGCCCGTCACCACCCGCGTCGTGCAAATCGACCACGGCCCGATCCCCACCTTCAGGCCGTCGATTCCCAGCGAGATCAGGTCGCGCGCGCCTTCCGCCGTCGCGACGTTTCCCGCCAACACCTGAATCTCCGGCAATTTGCTTTTCAGCGCGCGAATCGCTTCCATTACGCGCGTTGAATGACCGTGCGCCGTATCGATTGCCAGCGCGTCGACCTTGCGTCGCGCCATTTCCTGCGCGCGCTCCAGAAAATCACCGGTCGCACCCACGGCCGCCCCCACGCGCAACCGCCCATGTTCGTCTTTCGCCGCGGCAGGGAACTCGATCTTCTTCTGGATGTCCTTTACGGTGATCAGTCCTTTCAGGTTGAAATCGTCGTCTACCACCAGCAGTTTTTCGATGCGATGCCGCTGCAGGATGCGTTCCGCTTCATCCAGCGTAGTGCCCACTGGCACCGTTACCAGATTGTCCTTCGTCATGATGTTGTTTACCGGCTGGTCCAGGTTGCGCTCGAACCGCAAATCGCGGTTCGTCAGGATGCCCACCAGCTTCGTCCCGCGCGTCACCGGCAAGCCCGACACTTTGTACTTGTTCATGATGTCCAGGGCCTGACGGACGGAAATTTCCGGGGGGATCGTCACCGGATCGACGATCATCCCGCTTTCCGACCGCTTCACGCGGTCCACTTCTTCCCCCTGCCGCTCGATCGTCATGTTGCGGTGAATGAACGCGATTCCGCCCTGCCGCGCCACCGCGATCGCCAACCGCGATTCCGTCACCGTGTCCATCGCCGCCGCCACGATTGGAATGTTCAGCGGGATTCGCCGCGAAAGACACGTGCGCGTATCCGCCTGCGCCGGCAATATCGACGACTTGCCCGGCAGCAGCAGCACATCATCAAACGTCAACCCTTCCGGTATCGCTCCGTCAATCATCCCGTCTCCTATGCTTTAGTAGCGCCGGCGTCTCGCCGGCGTTTTGTCTTTCGCGATCCCACCACGGTAGCTCACGCGCATCCTTGCTTCGTTCTTTCCCCGGCTGTGCGTCTGTGTGCTGCGCCCGCGTCAAAATCCGCGCGATCCGCGCAATCCGCGGTCGTCTTTCCTTGCATCCCTGCATCCTGGCTTCGTTCTTATTTCCTTGCCTCCAGAAACAAAAACGCCCAGCATCCTTCGCTGGGCCATCACTCCATTCCACTTGTGCCGACGACAACTCATCTGTAATCCGCCAATTGTAGGCGCGTCCCGCACATAAATCAAACGCCGCGTTTCTGCAGTGGCGGAACACGGCCTGCGTGGATGGAAGTATTCGCAATTTGATTCTTCTGGACTGGCATCGCGGCGGGTTCGCGTATACTGGCAGGTTTCCGGAGCTAATCGGGGGGAAGCCGGTGAAACGGTGCCTGCTGTTTGCGTCATGCGCAATGTCGCTTGTGATGGGATCATTCGCCGTTTCGACGGTTGCCCGCGCCGCTGCGCCGAATCGGGCCAACGCCCCAGCAGCGCAAGCAGGTGCGTCCGAACAGAGTGTCCAAACGGCGACGAGCACTCCTGCCGCTGACTTGCAACTGATTCCGCAGCCGCGCGAAGTGAAGCAAACCGGCGGCGCGGACTTCCGCGTGACCCGCCACACGAAAATTGTGGTCGAAAAGGATTTTCCGCGCGAGTTTCAAGGCGCGCAAATGCTGCAGGACGAGATTGCGCGCTGGACGGGATGGAAGCTGCGAATTGAATTCGCCGATCGTATGCCGGGAGGTTCCGATTTCATTTACCTGGGCGACGCGACCAAAGACCGCCGCCTGCGCGAGACGCTCGGCACCAGCGGGCTGGCGATGCAGCAGGGATTTAGTCCGCAGGGATATGCGATTTTGGCTGCGCGTCGAAGTATTTTGGTCGGCGGAGCGAGCGAGCAGGGCGCATTTTACGGCGCTGAGACGTTGAGACAATTGCTGCGGCCGCTGGAAGGAGCAGCGGCGCAGGATCCCGCAGGCCGTGGAGCAGACGGGGAAGCTGCCCGGTCGCAGAATGCTGTTCGCAATTCCGATCCAAAGAAATCCCATGGCGCCGCCAGCGGTGCCGGCCCGGCATCCCCTTCATCCCCTTTATCGACGCCCTCGTACGTGAGCAGTCTCCAATGTCCGGCCGTAGCAATTCGCGATTGGCCGGCGATGAAGTGGCGCGGCGCGAGCATAGATATCAGCCGCGGTCCCATTCCGACTCTTCCGTTCATGGAAGAGGAAATTCGGGTGCTCGCGGGCTACAAGCTGAACATGTACGCGCTGTATATGGAGGATGTGTTCACGGTCAAGGGCAACGAGCTTTTCGCGCCTCCGGATGCGCTCTCGCCCGAGGAAATTACCGAGCTGGCGGACTACGCGAAAAAGTATTACGTCACCCTGTTGCCGGAGCTCGAGACCTTCGGGCACTTGCACAACATTCTCCGCTACGACTTGTACAGCGATTTGGCGGAGGTACCCCACGGAGCCGTTCTCACTCCCACGCAGCCGGGAACTTACGACTTGCTCGGAAAGTTGATTGCGCAGATGGCGCCGCTTTTCCCCGGGCCGTTTTTCCACATTGGCGCGGACGAAACGGTTGAGCTGGGCATGGGGAAAACGAAAGAATTGATTGCGAAGGAGGGTTTGGGACCAGTTTATCTGGCGCACATCGCAAAGCTCGATTCGATGCTTCAGCCCTACCACAAGCAGACGATGTTCTGGGCGGACATCGCCGAGAAATTCCCGCAGCTTTTGGCCACTCTGCCGAAAGACGTGATCCCGGTGATTTGGACGTACGATGTGAAACCTTCATACGATGCCGATTTGCAGCCCTTTAAGAACGCAGGTTTAGAGATCTTTGTCTCGCCCAGCATTGACAACTGGTCGAAGGTGTATCCGGATTTCAACGCGGGTTTCATGAACATTCGGAATTTAACGCGCGACGGCCAGGCATACCACGCCATGGGCTTGCTCAACACGGAATGGAAAAATCTCGGCGAAGACCTGGACGGGATGGATTGGCCCGGATTGGTTTTTGGCGCAGCGTGCGGCTGGCAGCCGGGGGAATCCTCGGTGAAGGAGTTCGAGGACAGCTACGATTGGGCCTTTTATCGCAATTCCGATCACACATTTGAAGACATTTTGGCCAAACTGGCGGACACCAACTCGCTGCTCGATGGCGTGAAGATGGATGGGACGGGCGTTTCGTATTTCTGGGCGAGTCCGTTTTCGAAGTTGGGCGTGCAAGAAGCGTCCACAGCCGCGCCTGTGGTTCAGCAGCTCCGGATCGACGCGGAGCAGGCTTGGGAGTCGCTGCTCGACAATGGCGCCAAAGCGCGATTGCACGCCAGCACGCTGCCGGATCTGATTTTTGCGGCGCAGCGCTTGGATACCCTGGGAATGAAATTCGAATATACCCAGGACATAAATCAACTGTACTGGAATGCGTACATGGACATGGCCAACCGGCGGCAGGTGATACATGATTTGGCCGGGATCAGTGCCGTCAATGGACGCATGGAGGA
>JBOGNK010000140.1:0-40607 GCA_050747085.1 Candidatus Acidiferrales bacterium | reverse complement strand
ACGACGTTTCGCATGGCCGGGAGTATACGACGGAAACGAAATACCCCGCTTCCCCATTAATCAGTCCGCTGCCGTGCGTCCAGTTCTGCCGCTTGCGTCAAGGAGTAAAATGACATCGAGTGAAACGGCACAATTAGATATGCGACGTGCTAAGTTCGCCATTGCTGTGCCCGTTCTGGCTTGTGGCCTTAATGTGATTCTGTGGTATGCAGCCACTCATGAGAGGGTGCCCTTTTCCGATACGCCGACCTCACCGCCCGCCTACGTGATACAACTTGCGCTGAATGCGCCTGCCTCGCTGTGCACGATCGCGATTTGCCTGACCCTCGATAGGATTGGTGGCTTGGTGTACCCTGGCTTGGAAACCAGTACAGGGCCTTTCTTTTTTTGGATTTTCGTAATGTGCGTCATTGCTCTGTGGTTTGGCGTAGGGTGGTGGATTGATCGACGTGGTTCGACCGATCGAAAGAACCGCGGCGTTTTCTCGAGAGTCGGCGGATGGATTGTTTACGTGAGCGTCCTGTCTTTGGGAGGGTGGCTCCTCTTTTGTGCCTCTCGTAGGATTGGTTGGGGCACAGATGCTCCTTATTCCACGGTTGCACGGCTACTGTTTCTGGCTTGGGGTACGGCCTTGATCGCAATCGTAGCGCTCGCAATAGGCCGCAGGCTCGTGGCGTTCCGAGATTACAAACGCGAGTAAAGATACCTAGTCCGGCGGAAAGGCAATCATCGCAAACAACAAAAAAGGCGCCCGACTCACGCCGAGCGCCATTCCCAAGTTCTTCGACAAGCAGGCGGCTTAATTTGTTCGGAGGTAATCCGGATCGCTGCTTCCATCCGGGCGCCGCTTCAGCGTCGGACGATCGCTGTCCGGCTTGGTCTGATCGCCGGCAGTTGACCCCGCCTTATTGTTGTCCGTGCGCTTCCGCAGCGTCGGCTTGTTGGGATTCTGGTCTTGCAGCTTTTGATTCGACTCGATCATTTCCAGCCGCTTCTTCACTGTATCGAAGTCCGACGTGTCGACGATGTACTGTGGCCGCGCAGGAAGAATCGTCTCGATTTCCTTCTGTATCGCCTCGACACGGTCCGGCGTCGGTGGATGCGAGGCAAATACTTTCGGAATCGTTCCCGGCTCCTTCTTTTCAATCGCCTCCACCTTTTCAAAGAACGACACGAACGCGTTCGGATCGTATCCCGCCTTCCACATATATTGCGTGCCCAGGTAATCGGCCTGCCGCTCCTGGTCCCGCGTGAATTTCAGGAATGTCAGCGGGATCATGAAATTCATGCCCTGATAAATCGCGTAGCCGGCCCAAGTGTAGGGGATAAAGATCATCGCCGGAATCATGGCGATCTGTGTGATGTCGCCCTTGGTGGCTGTCTTGGTGCCGTGACGCGCGCAAACGTGCGCGATTTCGTGAGCCATCGGGCCGGCCAGTTCGGCCTCAGTATCCGCGCGCAGGATCAGCCCGCTATCGACGTAGAAGAAGCCGCCCGGAAGAGCAAACGCGTTGACCACGTCCGAGTCGATCACCTTAACCGTGAACGGAACGCGCGCGTCCGAATTGCGGACCAGATTCTGCGCCACGCGGTTCACGTACTCGTTGACCACCGGATCGGTGACGAATTTCGCCGAGCGGTCGACTTCCTGCGCTAGCTGTTTTCCCAGCGCGATTTCACGTTCCAGCGAATAGAAGTCCAACCCGCCGCCAACGCCGCGATTCCCGATTGCGCTCACGTCCTCGATGCTCCCCGCCTTAACGTCAGGATTTGTCTTCTGCGGCAGCGGACCGTACGACTGCTCATTTGCTTTCGCTTGCGGCTGACCCACAGGTGGCTGTTGCGGCGCCTGCGATCCAGGAACTGTTGTCGGCGTCTGAGCCGGCGATTGCCCCGGTGCTTGCTGCGGCGTAGCTTGTGGCTGTCCAATTGGACCAGCCTGTGTTGCTTGCCCGAATGCCGGACACGCAGGAATTGCAAGAAGTGAGGTCGCCACCATTACGGTAAGGCATTGCGTTACGAAGGATTTCCTCATGATCGACCTCTCGCTACGCGACTCGCCCCGGTTTGTCGCTGCAGATCCTCGGGGCCCGGCGTAGTAACCTGCGGGTCTGGGGAGCCTGCTGTGAGGGCAAGCACAGACCTGGAGACTGTGGACGTAGTATACACCCAGCGGTCTCTCACGCTCATCGTTGGATGGCAGAATGTCTTAAACAGTTGCAGTGAGCTTTTACCAACCATGTTGACTCGGGCAAAACACCCATTCCAGCCCGATAAGCCATCCCTTTCGTTGGTTTCTGCGGCCCATCAGTGCCGGAATAGCCCGCCGAATTTCCCGCATGCCTGCGCAAACCCCGTTATAATCCCGCGCGCGGCCAGCCATTTGCAGTTGTCAGCGCACCGCCAGCCCCACAGGCGAAATCTTGAGCGGAGCGAAGCATCCAGTGCTGAGCGTCAAGTCGACGATTGGGGTTTATGAGGTCGGTGCCGCCATAGGTGCGGGCGGAATGGGCGAGGTCTACCGCGCGCGCGACAGAAAGCTTTGCCGCGAAGTTGCCCTGAAAGTGTTGCCCCAGGCCTTCGCCGCCGATCCCGAGCGTATGGGGCGCTTTGAACGCGAAGCCAAGGTTCTCGCGTCCCTGAACCACCCGAACATCGCCGCCATCTACGGCTTCGAAGAATCCGGATCCACACGCGCGCTCGTAATGGAACTGGTCGAAGGGCCCACGTTGGCCGACCGCATCGCCAAGGGACCGATCCCGGTTGACGAAGCGTTGCCCATCGCGCGGCAGATTGCCGATGCGCTCGAATACGCGCACGAGCACGGCATCGTTCATCGTGACCTCAAGCCCGCAAACATCAAAGTCACTAGCGACGATGCCGTCAAAGTCCTCGATTTCGGTTTGGCGAAGGCCCTCGAAGGCGATGCCGCCGCAGTCGACATTTCAAGCTCGCCGACGCTGACACGCATGGCCACGCAGGCGGGAATCATTCTCGGCACCGCCGCTTTCATGTCGCCCGAACAAGCGAAGGGCAAAAACGTCGACCGTCGAACGGATATTTGGGCTTTCGGCTGCGTTTTCTTCGAAATGCTCACCGCAAAGCCGGCCTTTGCCGGAGAAACCGTTACGGACGTGCTCGCTGCCGTCGTGCGCGCCGAACCTGACTGGTCTCAGCTTCCATCCTCGACGCCCGCGCACATCCGTGTGCTGTTGCGTCGCTGCTTGCAGAAGGATCCTCGCCAGCGTTTGCGCGATATCGGCGACGCCCGCATTTCGCTCGAAGAAGTCCTCTCCGGCGCTCAGGAATCGTTCACCTCGGCGGGAGTCTCGTTTCCGTTTCTTCGTCGTGCGCTGCCGTGGGCCGTCTCGGGAGTGCTCGTTGGCGCGCTGATCTGTGGCTTGGTGTTTTGGAAGCTCTTCGCGCCCGCTTCGGCGCAATTAGTTCATTTCAGCGCGGTTACAAACTTCCCCGGCGTGCAAGCTCAACCCGCGATTTCGCCCGACGGCCGCTCGGTGACATTTGTGTCCAATCGCGACGGCTCTTACAACATCTACGTTGGCCTGCTGGGTGGAGGCAATTTGGTGCAGGTCACCCGCGACCCGAATTTCAAATCGCGCCCTGCGTGGTCGCCCGATGGGACCACGATTGCCTATGGACAGCTCAATTCTTTCGGCATCTGGGACATCTGGGAAGTTCCGGCGCTTGGTGGAACGCCGCGGCGGGTAATCCAGAACGCCGAAGACCCTGCTTGGTCTCCCGACGGGACCGGACTGGCGTACGAACACTCCGCCGATGGCTCAATTTGGCTTTCCGGCGTTTCCGGTGAAAATGCGCATCAAGTGGCGCTGCCCGAAAAAACCGGATGGCGCGATAAGAATCCGCGTTTTTCGCCCGATGGCCGGCAGATTGCCTATACGATCGACAGCAACGGACCCTATAGCGAACTCGATGTCGTCGATCTTTCCTCCAGGAAAATCCGCGAGCTAACGAACGACGGCGCCCTCGCGCTCTCCCCCGTCTGGACTCCTGATGGCCGGTTCATTTACTTTGCTTCCAGCCGCGGCGGAACGATGAACGTTTGGAAGCTCTCCACCACAGGAGGCTCGCCCCAGCAGGTCACTGCAGGGCAGGGCGACGACGCTCAACTCGATCTTTCTGCCGACGGCAAGAAACTCGTTTTCTCTACCTGGCGCATGAACGCCAATATCGATCAAATCGATCTCGGAGCGAAGCCCGGCCAGCAGACCGCGAAGTTGCTCACCACCGATCTCGCTCGCAATCAGGTCGCTCCTTCTTATTCGCCCGATGGAACGCATCTCGCCTACTTTTCTAACCTCAAGGGCGCGGAAAGAGAAAGCATATGGATTGCGAACGCCGACGGATCGAGTCCCGTACAGGTTGTCCGCGACGACCGCATCGACATTTTTCCAAGTTGGGCGCCCGACAGCCAACATGTGATCTACGAGTCGGGACCGGAAATCGTGGCGCCGGATGAGTATCGTAGTGTCCCCGTGTCCGGCGGAACGCCTGAGACTGTTATGACTCATGCGACGGATCGCTATTTTGATGTCGGCCTTGATGGCCGAATACTCTTTCGAGGCGGCGAGCACAAGGTCGAGGCTTTCGACCCGCGAACTCAAAAAACCGAAACGCTCGGTCTGCTGCTTCGGGCAGTCGATTGGGCACCAGTGCGCTGGTCGCCTGACGAGCACTCGGTCGCGTACGTAGTTGCTTCCGCTCATGAAGACGATCCTGGCGCCGGGCTGTGGGTTACTGATTTTAAGAATAAGCCGCGCCAACTCTTCCGCGGTTGGGTCGACGGGTGGCTCGATCGTGGGCCCGCAGGGCAGGTTTATTTCGTGGAGGCCAAACCGGATTTGAAGGGACAACTCTGTAAGGTCGGATGGAAAGGTGAGGGGCTGGCGTGTACCTCCGTCACGCTCCCGATGATTCATTCCTACTGGGTCGATCCCGTACAAAACACGCAAGACCATTTCGACGTCTCGCCCGACGGCCGCCATGTCGCCTTCGAGGAACAGAACGTCCTCGAGTCAAATATCGGCATGCTCCAGAACATTCGTTGAACGACACAAGAAGGGGAGCAGGCGGAGTTCTTAGGTCTCAAACGCGGGTGGATCAGAATGCGTGTCCCGTCGTGCCGCCTGACCGCTACTTCTGCCCTCTGCCGTCCGCCTTCTCACTTCGGCCTTGTATCACCGCCACTAGCTCCCGCGCCGCCGCGGATAACGGCCGGTCTTGCCGATAAACCAGGTACAGCCTTCGCTCGATATGCATCTGCTTCAACCGCAGTTCGCACAGATCACCACGCGCAATCTCATGCTCGGCGCACATGCGCGGAATGATCGCGACGCCCTTTTTCATTGCGACGAAGCGCTTGATGCTCTCGATCGTCGGCAGCTCTACATGCATGTTCAGTGGCACGTGATTTTTCGCGAACATCTGAACCACTCGTTGCCGGTACGGCGACTCCACGATGTGAGCAACGAACGTTTCGCCGCCCAGTTCGCTGATATCGACTTCCTGCGGCGCTTTTTTCCCTTTACGACGCTTCGCCAGCCGATGCCCGGGCCACGCGATCAGCGCAAGTGAATCGCGGAAGAACTCGATGGCAGTCAGTTCGCGCTCTTCCGGTATGTAGGAAATCACGCCTACATCAAGCTGATAATTCAGGATTTCGCGCGGCACGTCGCGCGACGACACGCGATGAACCAGGATGCGCACACCGGGATGCAGCTTGCGAAATCGGTCGAACGCGGGCAGCAGGGCGTGAATCGAGCTCTCATTCGCGCCTACTTGCACTTGGCCCCGTTCGAGCTGGCCCAATTCGTGGAGAGCCTTTCGAATCTCCTCGCGCAGATTCAGCATGCGGTCCGCGTACTCGAGCAGCAATACGCCTGCCTCCGTCAGTACCTTCGCGCCAGACCCGCGCACGAACAGCGGCTGGCCCACCCACTCCTCGAGTTTCCGGATCGAGATGCTCACCGCCGGCTGCGTCCGGTAGAGTTTCTCCGCCGCCCGCGAGAAGCTCTGTTCGCGCGCAACCGCCTGAAATACCTGCAACGACGCTAAATCCATAGTCCTCTATTATATAAGTGTAATTTATCCTGTCTGCAACAATTATAAATTGGACTTGGCTGGCCACGGCAGGTCTACTGGTATCGGTGAACTAGCACTCCGGGGTGTTCCTGGGCCAGGGACGAACAGAGCCCGCGTTGTTTGCAGGGGTTATCAGATTTGAACGACTACATTTTTAGATAACGAGGCGCTATGGACCAAGTTCACATCTTCGACACCACGTTGCGCGACGGCGAACAGTCCCCTGGTTTTTCGATGAACCACGAGGAAAAACTCCTCCTAGCGCGCCAGCTCGAAGAACTTGGCGTCGATATCATCGAAGCCGGATTCCCGATTGCCTCGCCGGGCGATCTGGAAGGTGTTCGTGCGGTTGCCTCCGAAATATCGAACTGCCGCGTTGCGGCTCTAGCTCGCGCCCGTCAGGAAGATGTCGATGCTGCGCTCCGCGCGCTTGAGCCTGCCCGAAGGCCGCGGCTCCATATTTTCCTCGCCACCTCCGACCTTCACCTGAAGCACAAGCTTCGCATCACGCGTGCCCAGGCGATCGAGCAGATCGGGAGAATGGTTCGTTTCGGTGCTGAGCATTGCGAGCAAGTTGAGTTTTCAGCCGAAGACGCCAGCCGCACCGACATCGATTTTCTCTGTGAAGCCTCTTTGACCGCCGTGCAAGCCGGCGCCACGATTATCAATTTACCGGACACCGTCGGCTATTCGACGCCCGAAGAATACGGTGAAATTTTCCGCCGCGTTCGCGAGCATCTTTCGGCGTATCCGAACACTGTTTTCAGCGCGCATTGCCACAACGATCTCGGCCTCGCCGTGGCAAATTCACTCGCTGCCATTGCGGCCGGCGCGCGTCAGGTGGAATGCACGATCAACGGAATCGGCGAGCGGGCAGGGAACGCGTCGCTCGAGGAAATAGCGGTCGCGCTGCACGTGCGCCAGTCACGCTACGGCGCAAGTACGAATATCGCGCTCGATCGCATCTACTCCAGTAGCCGCCTGCTTACGTCGATCACCGGCGTCCCTGTGCCGCCGAACAAAGCGGTCGTCGGCGCAAACGCCTTCGCGCACGAAGCCGGCATTCATCAGGACGGCATTCTGAAAAATCCGCTCACCTACGAAATCATCGTTCCCGAAAAAGTCGGCGTTCCGGCGCGGCGGCTCGTGCTGGGGAAGCATTCGGGACGCAACGCGCTGCGCTCGCGCCTTGAAGAGCTGGGCTACGAGACGACCGAGGCCGAACTCGCGCAATGCTACGGCATGGCGATTGCCCGGGCCGACGAGTCGAAGCATGTGAGCGACCGCGATCTCCTGGCCATCGTCCATCAGGTAAAGCGCGCCCAGGCTCACGCCGCGTCCGTCCGAGAATCGAGCGCTGCAAGGCCAAACTGACGGAGTCTCGCGTAAATTTGTAGCGGTACGGGCTTTCCTATTAAGCGGGTCGCGGTTCAGATCGAGCCTTTGTATCGGCCGCCTTGCCTTTTAGGCGGGCGCAGTCGTAAGGAACCGAGGTTTCTGTATGCCAGAAGTAAGGAAAACCATCGCAATTTTGCCCGGCGACGGTATCGGTCCGGAAGTGACGAACGCGGCCGTGCAAGTTCTTCGCGACTGCGCCGCGTCTTTCGGACATCGTTTTGAATTTTGCGAGCTCTCGTTCGGCGGCGCCGCCATCGACCGTACCGGCCTGCCGCTTCCGCACGAAACGCTGGCCGGTTGCCGTTCAGCCGACGCCATTCTGCTCGGTGCTATCGGCGGACCGAAATGGGATGCCGTCCCGCTCGATAAACGCCCGGAAAGCGGCCTGCTCGGCCTTCGAAAATCGCTCGGGCTTTACATCAATCTTCGCCCGATTCGCGTTTACGACGCGCTGCGCTCGATCTCGCCCGTCAAGCCTGACCGCGTCGCGAACTGCGATTTCGAATTCGTTCGGGAACTCGCCGGTGATATTTATTTCGGCGAACACGAAACGCGCGGCGACAACGGCAGCGCAATCGCGCGCGACGTTGCCGTTTACAGCGTGGCGGAAATCGAGCGCGTGGCACGCTATGCGTTCCAGCGCGCCGCCAATCGCAACCATCGCGTCGCCAGCGTCGATAAAGCCAATGTTCTTGCCACCTCGTCTCTCTGGCGCAAGACGGTCACCGCTATTTCTCGCGATTATCCGGGCGTCACGCTTGAGCATCTCTACGTCGATAACGCCGCCATGCAGATCATGCTCCGCCCGAAGCAATTCGACGTGATCCTTACTTCAAACCTTTTCGGCGACATTCTGAGCGACGAGGCCGCCGCGCTGGCGGGATCGATCGGCCTGATTCCCTCCATGAGCTGTGGCAATAGCGGCCCGTCGCTGTACGAGCCGATTCACGGCTCCGCGCCCTCGCTGGCCGGCAAGGACATGGCGTGTCCTCTGGGAGCAATTTTCTCCGCAACGCTCATGCTGCGCGAGTCCTTCGGCCTCCAAACGGAAGCACAAACAATCGAAGCAGCGATCCAGCGGGTCCTCGAACGCGGCTACCGCACCATTGATATTGCCGAGCCGGTGGCGATGGGTTCAGCCGCCGGGGTTGGGGGCGCCGCAGCAGCAGGACACGGCCTGCGCGTTGTAGGTTGTGCGGAATTCACGGAACGCATTCGCGGGGAAATGAACGAGGTCGGCGTCCATCAGGAGCGCTACGGCTGGGGCGTATAAACCGTGCTGCGGACTGCGATTCGGATCCGCGACAAACCCGCGCTAATCCACGGCCTGAACTTCGGTTCGCTAACCCCGGCGCAGCACCAGGCAGCTCGTGATCATGTCGTGCAGCGCCTGCTTCTTCGCCGTGAATCCCGCCATGATGTAGCCGATGAACAGCGGAATCAGCCCGGTAATGATTTTCGCGAAGAATCGCCCGCTGGCCCGCGCGAACGTAATGCGCCTTCCCTCCATATCCGTTACAAACAGCCCGAGCGCGAGCTTTCCCGGTGTCGCCTGATATTGCGAACTTTCAAACCACGCGTAGTAAATCCAGCTGGCTACGAGAGAGACAAAGACGAACATCAGGATGATCAGCATCGCAATGGGGGCGAAGACGTTCTCCGCGCCTGTCACATCCCGGCCCAAACCTCTGAAAAAGCCGGCGCCCACGAACGCAGCCGCCAATCCGATCAGCAGGACAAATCCGAGGAATAGAATCGCCGTGTCAATGATGTACGCCACCAGCCGCAGCCAGAAACCGGCGTACGGCGGTGCAACCACAATTTGCGCTGGGTAAGCCGGCACGGTCGCCACGGGAGTCGCAAGAGGCGGCGCCCCCGCGAACGCTCCCGGCGCTGAGAACGCGGCCGCAGGAATCGGCCCAGCCCCGATTGTCGCTGGCTCGCCTGCCTTCAGCGGCTGGCCGCAACTGCTGCAAAACGCAACGTTGTCGCCGACAGCTGCTCCGCATCTTGTGCAGTACATGTTGCTCCTCCGCGCTGTTACATCTGCCGCAGCACCAGCGTGCCTGCAAGGATGTCGTGCAATCCCTGCTTCTTCGACGTGAAGCCGATCATGAAAAATCCGATGAACAGGATGATGCACGAGAGGATTTTCGCGAAGAAGCGGCCCGTGGCCCTGCCGAACCCAATCCGGCGTCCTTCGAGATCAGTCACCGTGAGGCCAAGCGCTTTCTTGCCGATCGTCGCCTGCCAGGCGGAACTCTCAAACAGCGCGTAGTACAGCCAGTTGATCGCCATTCGCAGTAAGAAAAGGCGTCCCATGCCCCCGACGAATGGCGCCAGTTCTTCGGGGCTCATCGGCCGGCCGTGCATCATCGCGCCAAACGGTAGCGAACCCAAAAATGGCAAAGTCACAACGAATCCGATGAAGCCAAGAATGATCAAATCGATGATGAACGCAACGAATCGCAGCCAGAACCCGGCATACTTCACAGTCGGAGTGGCCACCGCAACCGAAGCAGTTCCCATCGCTGGCGCATACCCGCTTGCCGGGACGCCCGCATTGGGCGCGCCGGCTACCCCCGTCGGCTGTCCGCACGTACTGCAAAACGTTGCACTGTCGGGGACGTTAGCCCCGCATTTCGAGCAGTACATTGCGGTCTCCTTTGGCAAGGCCGTCCTAGCAGGGACGGAGTCAAGCCGTACTCGTTACCGATCGTTCTGAGCCCAGTGGGAAAGGATTGATTGGCTTAGGTCCGCAGCATGCCGAAAAAGCAATTCGTGGTCAAGCCCTTCGCGCAACGTGACCGTTCAACCGTAACTTCGCCATTAACGCCACGCCTGTTGTCATACGCGCCCGGGAAGGGCATACGAAGACCTCATACCCGCATGCTGCCGTTGTGGCCTTCGGGCTGGTCGCTGCGTCAGAACGACAATCGCAGCGCAAACTGCATAAACCGCGGCGTAGTGAGCGTCGATGTATACAGGCCAAAAGTGCTTGCATCGCTCGACAGAGACGGTTGCGCGGTACGTACGTTGTAGCTCACCGAATTCGTCGTATTAAACGTTTGCCAACTGAACTCAGCTTTCACCTTCTCACCGATCGCGAAGTCCTTCGCTAGGCCCGTATCTAGATTGAACAGACCGGCGCCAACCACAGTATTTCGCACACCCGATTCGCCGGGCCATTCCGGGCGATAGTCGGTCAGTGCCGTCGCCGGATCGGAAAAGATGTAAGGATTCCCCAGGCTGCTGATGTAGCCGTTCGTCGTCGCTGGCGACGGCCCGTTCGGCATCGCATCTCCTTCGATGTTCCAGTTCGTCGCCCAGGTGAACCCGTTGTCTACCGTGATCGGGAATCCCGTCGTGAACCGAAGTATGCCGGAGAGGTGCCATCCGCCGATCAGAGCGTTGACGAATGAGCCGGCGCTTGCCCCAAACGTCTGCCCCTTGCCGAACGGAAGCGCATACACCCAGTTCGAATTGATCTGATGCTTGGCATTGAAATCGGACAATCCGCGTAGCGCCAGCGGGTCCCACGAATTGATCACAATGCCGCCGCCGTTCAAGTCATTGCCGGTGCCACCGGTGCCTTCATACGGCCCGATTCTCTCGGCAGCAGACGCTTCGTCCAACGACTTCGAAAACGTGTAGTTGAATTGGCCCTGCAGACTTGTTCCCCAGCGAATGTTGTAGGTCACCTGCAATGCGTTGTAGTCGGACGTTCCGATGTTCCGCCAGGCATACAGCGAGCTGAATTGGTCGTGATAGAACGCGTATGGACCAAGCTTGCTGTTTGGAAGATTCAAGTCCGTCTGAGAATTTGGCAGATCGAGATACTTCAACGACAGCGTCTCATTGTGGGGGAAGCAATTCCACATCTCGTAGATCGCTTGTGTGGCCGTCGGTGACGCGGGAAGCGCACCAAGCTTATTCGCCGTGGCGCAAGCCAGATTTTCCCCATCGGGCTGATTGGCCAGTTGGTTCTGCGTCACGCTTGCCCACCCTGGAAACAGGTTCTCGAAATAGGGGATCGGCTGGACGTTCTGGATCGTCGTACCCGCGGCCGCGGCCTTCGAGAGCATGGTCGCAGCCTGGAAGTACGTCGTGTGGCTCGTCGGATCGGTTAGGTCCGTCGGCATCGCGAGGTCAACTTGCATCGGCAGTCGCCTGGCGACAGTGCCTACATACGATATCTGCAGCGACGAGTTCGGCGTCAGTTCGCGCGACAGCGTCAGATTGAAGACGTGCGTATACGGTGTCTTCAGCGTTTGATCCAGTCCCCAGTTGATTGCGAACGCCGTGTTCGCTGGCGTAACCGGAAATCCTCCTGTCGGCGCCGGGCCAAACAAACAACCGGGAGTGTTCAAGTCGGGGCATGGCGCGGGCAAGCAAGATTGGCCTGAAGATCCGGGTGTCAGGCACGTAAACCGCGGAGCATTGGCTACCGTAACAGACCCGGCCGAGTCGCCAAGCTGGGTCGAAAGGCCGAATGATCCGTGCTGATCGAAGCTGTTCACGATCGGAATGCCGAAATGGTCGTACATGATGCTGTATCCGGCCCGAACCGAGAACTTGTCCTTCGTCCCGAAAATCTTCGATAGCCACCCATCGCCCGTGTCCGGCGACCAGGCAACCGCGACACGCGGCGACAAATCCTTGTGATCCCAATTCCAAAGACCCGGGCCGCCGTTTTCCGGTCCGCCCAAAACAAATGAGATCTCCCCAGCGTCATTTGCGGGCATCCCCGCGGAGGCCAACTTGGCGCTGTTGTTGAACCAGTCTGCGACGTTTTGACTGCTGCAACCGCCGCTGGATGCCGCGACGCACGGCGCTACCTGCAATCCGTTCGTCTCGTACGGCGGGGCTTCGAGCACCCACCGCAAGCCGTATGTGAGCGTCAGTCGAGGTGTTATGCGCCACGCGTCCTGGCCATAGTATTCATAGTCGTTGATCGCGAACCTGCGGTCGATCGGTGTGCCCTGCGCGAGCGCGTTGCCCGCGCGGTCGTAGTTATAAATCCCGTCGCCCTCCGCGAAGATTCCCATCAGCATTCTGACCGCGCTGTCGTAGCTCGGGCCGAACCCCAGATCAACGGCGGGATATCCGTTTGCCGCCGGATCGAGCGGATTCCCCGTGTTCGCAATTCCCCCCGTATTCAGGTAAACGATGTTCACCTGAACATCCGAAAACGAGTTCTGATAGCTGGTGTGATTATTGCGGATCAGAAATAGATCGGTCCCGAACTGAAAGGTGTGATTTCCTTTTGTCCAGCTCAGGCTGTCGCTGAACTGGTTTACGGGTACGAAATAGATCGTCGATCGCGTGAAAGGAACGAGATCGCTCACATCGTTCAGGAAAACGCCGGGCTCGAACGAATTGCCGGCGTTTTGTCCGCCCTGCCGCACAAAACCCCAGTGGAAATCGTTGATAAGGTTCGGAGAAAGAACTGAAGTCAGCCCCACTGTTGAGCCCTTGCTGTCGTCGAGCAGCGTATCGGCGGCAGACTGGCCCGGAAACTGTTGCGCTTGTGGCTGCTTGTCATTCTGTGTTTGCCCGCGCCAAAACAAGTTTTCTGAGCCGCTCGACGTGATGTGCCAGTCAAGCCGCGCGATGTACGTGTTGAAACTGGCATCTTCATTCGACGAAAACCGATAGCCGAGCGTGTTGAAATTGTCGCCCCCGGTCGCATTCGCCACAGGGTACTGGTTCAAGACTCCCTGAATCGCGGGGCTCGCGCCGATTCCAAGTGGATCCATTGTTCTAATCTGCGACGGATTCAGCGCGTAGTAGCCCGCCGGAACGCCGCTCACTCCATTTACGGTCCCGCCCGGGCACGTTGTCGTGTCCAGCGAGCCGTTGGCGTTGCGTTGGCATGTGTATACGATGTCGCCCTGCAGCAGCGTCGGACTCGGGACGGTACGCAAGACACTTTGGCCCTGCGCATCGCGACGTCCCTCATAGTTGGTGAAGAAGAACAGGCGGTTGTGCACAACAGGTCCGCCAACAGTCGCCCCGAACACGTTGCGCAGCAGTTTCGGAGCCTGATTCGCTTCTCCCGCTTGCCCCTGCGACTGTTTCAGAAACCAATCATTGGCGCTGAAAATCGTGTTGCGGTTGTACTCGTACGCCGATCCGTGAAAATGGTTCGTTCCGCTCTTCGTCACCAGCGCCACCTGCGCTCCGCTGGAATAGCCCGAATCCGCGTTGGAATCCGCGGTAGTCACACGAAACTCTTCCACCGAGTCGGGCGGCACAGTTAGCACGCTCGTAAAAGCGTACCCGTTGTTCTGATCGTTCACCCCGATATCATCCAGCGTCACGTTCGACTGATCGCTCCGAAGGCCGTTTACGGCGCCGCTGCGTGTGTCCGCATCCTGGTCTAAGTTATTCCCAAGGTAAGCCACTCCCGCCTGCAGGCTCAGCAGTTGCACCACATTTCGGTCGGCGATCGGAAGCTGCGCGATCTGTTGGTTTTCGAGCGTATTTCCCAGCGAAGCATCCGTGCGGTTGATCAGTGGCGCTCCTTCCCCTTGGACCGTCACTTTCGTGGCTACGCTGGTCAATTGCAGCTGCACGTTCACAGTCGACGGCGTGTTTACCACCAGCGTCACATTCGATGCAATGTACGCAACGAAGCCGCTCGCCGTCGCCTGCAGCGTGTACGTGCCGGGAGGCACTTCGACGAACTGATACAGCCCGCCGCTGTTGCTTGTAGTCGTTCGCTGCAGTCCGGTCGCAGCCGCGGTCAACGTCAGTTGCGCGTGCGAAACCGCCGCTCCGGAGGGATCCGTCACAATGCCGTTTAATTCGCTGGTCGACTGCGCCATCGCGCTCGCGGCTAGCAGCGCCAGCGCCGCCAGACACCAGATGCCGCGCCAAATCACCGGGCCTGATTTCCGTTCTATCACGCTGAAATGGGAAAGGATTGTCATTGCGTGGCTCCCTCCGTAGGCAGAGATCCGCTTACACTCGCAGCCTCGCACCTGCGAATTCTGCTGACCCGCTTATATCGATCAGGTTCGACTCCACCCACACCATTACCGTTCTGCAACGCCCCACAAGCCTAACCTTGCGCGGCATGCTACTTCCTTGGTGCAGCCGGGTCAAATTAAAATTCCGAATGGCCTGTATACAAGCGATCTTATGAAGATCGTTTGCGTGCTTTCCTCAGCGGAGTCTTGAGAAGCTCGTAGCGGGCCGTTCGCCGTTCACGCGGGCGAGTTGAGTTTGCCGGAGCCGCTCTTGGGGTGCGGGGACTGTCGGACTTTGCGCTGGCCTCGTCGTCTTTTAGGCAGTCGCAGCTGGCGGGCGTTTCGGTCATCTGTCGCGATCAAACCGGCGGTTCACGTCCGCCGCGCGCGCGCCGTGGTCTCGCGGACAATCAACTCCGGCGCAACGACGATCTCTTCCCGCATCGTTCGTGAATCGGACGCAGAGACGGACGCGCTTTTCCCAGGCGTCCGGCCTGTCGTCCGTCCGTTGGGTCGAATGTCGCAAATCCGCCGCAGTACCGTTTCCGCCGCGATCGTGCCCATCTTGCGCAACGGCTGCCGGACTGTCGTCAAACTCGGATTTTGATAGGCGGCGCTGCGAATGTCGTCGAAGCCAACCACGGAAACGTCTTCCGGCACGCGCAACCCGGACTCGCGGAGCGCCCGGATCGCGCCCATCGCCGAAATATCGTTGAACGCAAACAGCGCTGTAAACGGGCACCTCCCTGCCGTCGCAGACCTGCCAGTGGCTGCAGGCTCGCCTGCCGGGCTGGCGCTGGATTTCAGCAGCTTCTTCGTCAGCTCGTACCCCAGCCGCGGCGAAGTGTCGTAGCCTTCCAGTTGCACCGTCAGTCCCCGCGAAACAGAAATCCCCAATTGCGCTGCGGCTTTCAGGATCGCGTTCCACCGCGTCTCGGTATCGGAGCTGAACGCCTGTCCCTTGATGAACGCAATCTTCCGATGGCCAAGACCCAGCAAGTGGTTTAGCGCCAGACTCGCAGCAAGTTCGTGGTCGAGAACCACGTTGATCACGCCCGACGCGCAATCATGCCCGGAGACCGTCACGGTTGGCACTCGCAATTTGTGTCGCCAGGGCGTGTCGACCGCGATAATTGCGTCCACCGCGCGGTCCAGGAACAGTTTGGGGTACTCGTCGATCAAATCCGCCCGATGATGATGGCTGGCCACGAAATAGAAATACCCGGCGCGCACCAGATCGTCCTCGATGCCGCTCAGGACGGCTGTCGCATAGCCGTCGCTAACCTCCGGCACCAGAACGCCGATCGTCAGGCTGCGCTGCATACGCAGCGATCGCGCGAAAAAATTCGGACGGTAATTGAACTTCCGTGCTGCGGCCAGGATCACGCTTTTCGTGTGCGCCGAAATCGTGTCCGCCACGGGCGAGCGGTTGATCACCACGGACACCGTTGCAGGCGAGAGCCCCAGATGGTCCGCGAGCTGTCTCAGGCTGACCGCGCTCGCAGGACGCGGATTCGGGTCTCGCCGGCGCGACGC
Organism: Candidatus Acidiferrales bacterium; assembly: GCA_050747085.1. Classification (GTDB taxonomy): domain Bacteria; phylum Acidobacteriota; class Terriglobia; order Acidiferrales; family UBA7541; genus Palsa-295. The sequence continues at coordinate 24,579 of JBOGNK010000140.1, read as the reverse complement.
AGTTCCGGTCAACGGTGCCTTGCCCGCTTTTTTCGCTGACTTTTTTTGTGCCACGATAGGTCTCGCAAGCTTGCCGGACGTACTTACCGCATGTGGCCCGAAGGCGCCGATTTGTCCGCCGAGGCGTCTTCGACGAGCGCTGAAGCTCCCGAACGCTCTCTTCCCCCATCCTTTTAGTCGCGGAGTCTCGCACAATCCGCCGCGCCCCGGCAAGCGAATCCATCCCGGAGAAATTGACCGTCGTGTCCGGAATATGCTATACATTCGTTCATTGGGTGGAGTGGCTTAAATCGATTTAGCTTCGATTTAGTTTTGCATTAGCTGGATTGCGTCTTCCTGGGCCGGCACTTCAACCTCACCTTTCACAAAATGGGAGTGTCACATGAACTTTCGTAACACGCTGTCTCGTCTTCTCGCGCGCGCAAAGTCTCCGATGCTTCTGTTGGCGGTCATGTTGGCGGCACTCCTCTTTGCGCCCCTGGCGCATGCTCAATTTCGAGGGTCCCTTCGTGGAACGATCACTGATCCCAACGGTGGCGCTGTCGTCGGCGCAACAGTTACGCTGACGAATACCAACACCAATCAAGCGCTCACCTCGACCACGGGTTCGAACGGTATCTACCAGTTCAACGCTCTGGCGCCCGCTCCTTATCACCTGACCGTCGAGAAATCCGGCTTCAAGACCAAAGTCCTGGAAAGCGTGCAGATTATCCCCGAGCAGCCCAACTCCCTCGATGTGCAACTCGAAGTGGGTCAGGTAGTTGAAAGCATAACCGTTTCGGGAACCACTTACGCGCTCGATACGGACACCGCCAACATCAGCGGCACAATTTCGAACAAGGACGTTCAGTATCTACCTTCCTTTGGACGAGACGTCTTTCAGTTGGTTCAATTGGCGCCGGGAGTCTTCGGTGACGGCGCGCAAGGCGTGAACGGGGGCGCCAACCTCCCGGGTACCCAGGGGCCCGGTGGAACTGGCGGCAACCAGGGGATTTTCCAGACCGAGAATGGTCCGCAGGCATTAGCCGCCGGCCAGCAGTACGAGAATAACGGCTACTCGATCGACGGCATCAGCACCACCAGCGCCGTCTGGGGTGGAACCACCATCATCACGCCTTCGAAGGATTCCATTCAGAGCGTGAAAGTCCTCTCCAATGGCTACGACGCTGAGTACGGGCGCTTTAGCGGCGCGCAGGTTCAAGTCACCTCCATGAGCGGCACGAATGACGTGCACGGCAGCTTGTTTTTTAACGCCCATCGCCCGGGTTTGAATGCCTTTCAGCGTTACAACGGAGACGGTAACGCCGTTTTGCGCGATACAGAATTTTTCGACCAGTTCGGCGGCAGCGTTGGCGGTCCAATTTGGAAGAACAAGATCTTCGCGTTCTTCGATTACGAAACGGTTCGCAGCCCTAAAGCGCAAACCAATATTTCTAACCAGTGGGCCGACACGGCGGCCTTCGATGGCTCTGCTCCCAGCGGAAGCATCGCTGCCCAGTACCTCACGTTTCCCGGTTCGGCCATCGTGAACACGGGTATCAATGCCTCTACCTGCGCCAATGCGGGCCTTACGGAAGGCGTGAACTGCGTCACGATTCCTGGCCAGGGACTGGACCTGGGTTCGCCCCTGACCACGGGATTGGGCACGCAGGACACAAGTTGGACTAGCACCAGCAATCCCGGCATTGGCGGGGGCTTCGATGGCGTGGCGGACATCGCAAACTACATAACCGCAAGTACCAGCACCTTTTCGAAGGCGCAATACAACGGCCGTCTCGACGCGGACGTCACTGCCAACGATCACCTCGCCTTCGCTATCTATTGGGTCCCGCAGTCAACCAGTTCCCTGAACGGGGCAGCGCGCCAGTACAACTTCTTCAATCATTCACAGGTGAACGACTCGTTCTCTCTGATCTGGAATCACATATTCTCTCCGACCCTGCTCAACGAATTCCGCGTCAACGCAGCCGGCTGGCGATGGAACGAGGTCGCTTCCAATCCGCAATCTCCCGTAGGGTTACCGTCAGATCGCATCGACGCCATCGGCAGCATCCCCGGCAACGGAATCGCTCAGTTCGGTCCTAACGTCGGAAGCATTCTCAATCAGTGGACCTACAGCTATAAAGACGTTGCCACCAAAGTTCTTGGCCGGCACACAATCAAGTTCGGTGGCGAGTTGACGCGGTTGTACTACCTCCAGGACTGCGCTGGCTGCGGTGTGCCAAGCTACAACTTTTTCAATATCTGGGATTTCTTGAATGACGCTCCTCACACCGAAGGCGGATCTTTCGACCCGAGCAGCGGGATCCCAACCACGGTTCGCCAGGATCAGCGCGAAAACTTGTGGGGCTTCTTCGTTCAGGACGATTTCAAGCTTCGCCGTAACCTCACCATCAACGCCGGCCTGCGTTGGTCCTATTTCAGTCCTCTCTCTTCCAAAGAGGGCAACATGTTCGCTGCAATCCCCGGGGCCGGAGCCAACTTCCTGACTGGTCTGACCGTGCAGAAGGGCAATTCGTGGAATGCCCAGAAGGATAACTTCGGTCCAGAAATTGGCTTTGCTTGGAGCCCGGGCATGTTCCACGACAAACTCGTTCTGCGTGGCGGCTACGGGTTGAACTACAACCAGGAAGAGATCGCAATCTCGGCCAACATATCGAATAATCCTGGCCTGGTAATCGGGCCTTCGTTCACCATGTCGACGCCGACTTCGCCGAATCCCGGCATTGTTTATGCCGTTTCTTCCGGAATCAACAACCTTTACGGCTATCCGGCCAATCCGAATGCGGTTGCGACATTCGGTTCGAATGGGCTTCCAACCACGGGCCAAGTCAACGTCAGCATCTTCCCCCGCGACCTTCCCACGATGCGCACCCATCACTACTCGCTTGAGGGCGAATACGATCTCGGCCACGACACGATCGCAACACTCGGATATCAGGGGACCTTGTCGCGCGACATTTTCTTCCATGAGAACCCGAACGCTGTTCCTGCCGCGGAAGGGCTGACGCTCAACCCGCAGATCGGCGGCGGCGACTACTGGGGCGTGTCTGGCAGGGGCAATTACAACGCTCTGCTCGCGGAGGTGAACCACAAGTTTTCGATGCAATTTTCTGCCGATGCTCAATTCATGTGGTCCAAGAGCATGGACACCAGCTCCGGTCCCTATTTCGAGCAGCCTTACCCATTTGACCTGAATCTCGATTACGGCCCGTCTGATTACAACGCAGGCAAGGCATTCAAGCTTTTCGGCGTGTGGCAGCCCAGGATCTTCCATGGTGAAAACGCGTGGATGGAAAAGGTCTTCGGCGGATGGTCCATCAGCGGCGACTTCAACATGCACTCCGGATTCCCGTGGAGCCCGCTGGTGAGCGTTGCAGGCGGCAGCTTGTACTGTGGAACTTGCGGCTATGGCCAACTGTTCCCGGGATCCTTCATCTCGCAGCCCGGTAACAGCACCAGCAACGACGCTTTCAAGACGGTGGGAAGCTCGAACTTCCCGAATGGCGGCGCCGCTTATTTTGCTGTGCCCACGTACACCGCTTATAGCGGCACCACCTACGGATCTGCGCTCCCTCAGGCGCCGACCGTTCATCGCAACTCGCTCCTTACGCCAGGATACAAGGCCGTCGATGCCGAACTCGCGAAGGGCTTCGGCTTCCCCTCGATGCCGGTTCTCCGCGAGGGCGCGAAGCTCGAATTCGAGGTCGACGCATACAACCTGTTCAACAACCTCAACTTCAACCCCGGAGACATCTCCACCAACATTAACAGCGCGAACTTTGGCACCATGACGGGTGCTCTCGCTGGCCGTATCGTAACGCTCGGAGCGCGCTTCAGCTTCTAATCGCACCGTGTAGCCGCATTGAGTGCTAGCGTCGGCAGCAGCCGCCGGACGGAGCAGCAATCTCGCACCGTCCGCCGGCCTTTTCGCTTGCACGCCAATTGGATTTGACGGATGCGGCCGTGTCGCTTCTCAACCGTGCGGTCCCCGATTCGCACATGTGGCCACATGCCGCCTCGGCGTGCGGCAGACTGCCTGCCGTAAGCGTGGCTTGCCGCCGCCGTCGTTGGGCCATTCTTGCCTCATCAAGTTTGAAGGCCGAAGGCCATAGGCCACAGCGCAAACCGGTGCTCGGGTTGGCCGGTGGGAGCCCCGGACTTTAGTCCGGGGAGCGCGTCCCTCTTTGGTGTTTCGGGACGCGCGAAAGCCGTCGCAAAACTATCAATGAAAAAAGGCCGGGGCTTCAGCCCCGGCCTGTTCCCAATACATCGCTTCACGTATTTTGTCGCAGCTTTTCAGGTGGACGCCTGCCTAATGCTTAGGCGACGAATTTCTCCGCAGAACTCCGCGTGTCAGCGGTAACAGCATCTTGTCTCGAAGTTGCGCCCTTTGTAGTGAACCGTTCCCATTCCGCATAGGCACTCCATCGCAATTCTCGCCCGCCACAAAACATGCGATGATTGCCCCCGTATGACGCTCCGTCCCGCCGCAACGAGGCTGTTACTCTGACCATGGCCGCCGAAACCACTTCCTCCAACACAGTTACCCTGAAGCGCGCGATCGGCCTTTGGGAACTGATCATCATCGGCATTGTGATCATCCAGCCCATCGCTCCCATGGGCATCTACGGCGTCATCAGCAACGAAGCGCGCGGCCACGTCGTCACCACCATTCTGATCGCCATGGTTGCCATGCTTTTCACCGCGATCAGCTACGGCAAAATGGCGCGCGCCTACCCCAGCGCTGGCTCCGCCTACACCTACGTCGGCCAGGAGATTCACGCCGGCCTGGGGTACATCACCGGCTGGGCCATGGTGATGGACTACATCCTCAACCCGCTGATCTGCACCGTAATCTGCAGCAAGCTGACGCAAAACATTCTTCCGGGAGCCCCCTACTGGGTGTTAGCCATCGCGTTCGCCACAGCCTTCACGGCGCTGAACCTCCGCGCCATCAAAACGTCGGCCCGCATCAACGACGTCCTCGCCGCCGGAATGATGATCGTTGTCGTGATCTTCTTCGCCTTCGTGATTCGTTTCCTGATCGGGATTCATCACTACGGCGCTGGCTTTTTCACACAGCCCTTCTACAATTCCGCCACCTTCGACTTCCACAGCATCTTTCGCGGCACTTCCATCGCCGTGCTGACGTATATCGGCTTCGACGCGATTTCTACATTTTCGGAAGAAGTCGAAAATCCGCGCCGCAACGTCATGCTCGCCACCGTGCTCGTCTGCCTCATCACAGGAGTGCTGTCGTCGTTCGAGGTTTACGCCGCGCAGCTCGTCTGGGGATCGGCGCCATTCGCGGCTGACAAAGTCGAGTCAGCCTTTCCGTTTGTTGCTCGACAGGTCGGCGGATTTTTCCTCTTCCAGCTCGTGAATTTCACGATCCTGGTGGCGAACATCGGCTCGGGCATGGGCGCGCAGCTCGGGGCGGCGCGGCTGCTCTACGGCATGGGCCGCAGCAACGGCATCCCGAAGAAGTTTTTCGGCGCTCTCGATCCCAAAAACCGCATTCCGCGCAACAACGTGATCTTCGTCGGAGCGATTGCGCTGCTCGGCGCGTTCTTCATCAGCTACGAACGCGGCGCGGAGCTGCTGAATTTCGGCGCTCTGATCGCATTCATGGGCGTGAATGCAGCCGCCTTCGTGCGCTACTTCCTGCGCGCGGAGAAGAAGCGCTGGACGGCCTTCGTTGCGCCGATTCTCGGATTCGTGATCTGCTTCTATATCTGGCGCAACCTGAGCAAGTATGCCTTGTTGCTGGGCGCGTTCTGGATGGTCGTAGGCATCATCTATGGCGCCATCAAGACCAAGGGCTTCCAAGCCAATCTCGTTAATTTCGATATCCCCGCCGAAGAAGAATAACCAAATCGGGTCGGATAGCGCCGTCATCTCGCCTGCGTTTTTCGCTTGAGCTTTAATTTTGGCGAATGCTTCAGCGCGTCTTGCGTCGCGGTTTTTGTCCCGACAAGGCCGGGCGGGGCGAGGCCCGAGTAGCGTCGGCGTCCCGCTGGCCTTTTCCCGTTGGCCCCACGGCTCGCCGACGGCTGCCTTCCGCGGGCGCTCTCGCTTGCACTGAGCGAAGCGAATGCGCCGGCGTTTTTCGGTCCCGGTTTAGACTTAAATGTAGGGCTGCGGTCTTCAGCGCAGCAGCTCTTCGGGTCCCGGTAAGTAAGGGCAACTGCCTTCGTTCCGTTCCTGTTCCTAGGACCATTCGTCGTCTTTGTTTTCCGCGCCTGTGTTTCTCTGTGTGCTCTGTGCCTCTGTGGCAAAGCCTTTTCGTCGATGTAAGCGATGTGACGCACCACCCTCCTGTGACTAGCACCATTCGTCGTCTTTGTTTTCCGCGCCTGTGTTTCTCTCTGTGTGCTCTGTGCCTCTGTGGCAAAGCCTGTTCGTCGATTCTCGATCTGTACCGTCACCTCGCCCTTATAGCGCCACCGTTTTTCGCTTCAGGTTAAGACTTAAATGTAGGGCTGCGGTCTTCGGCGCAGCAGCTTTTCGGGTCCCGGTAAGTAAGGGCAACTGCCTTCGTTCCGTTCCTGTTCCTAGGACCATTCGTCGTCTTTGTTTTCCGCGCCTGTGTTTCTCTCTGTGTGCTCTGTGTCTCTGTGGCAAAGCCTGTTCGTCGATGTAAGCGATGTGACGCACCACCCGCCAACGAACTGTAACAAAATTACCCAACCCGCCTCTGCACCACACTCGGAACGGACTCCGTGGGCTAATTCCCACCGAATCAACGCTCCCGCGAATCCGCCCCACTCCCACTTTGCCGGTAACTCTGGAAGGCTTTTCTCGACACACGTGCTGAGATAAAGTTCGCGTAAGTCCTGTAGCATCAATAAAAGTGCCAAAACTTCTCGACACACTTTTCACTGTTTGGACGTTTTCCACACACTGCACCATGAATGGTGCAATTCGCTGGCAGAATAAGACGATCAAGACTCGCCAACCGCCAGTACCCGTTCTAGCTTTTGACGTGTTCTTCTCGTCGTTCGCGTCTGGAACGCGGCCCGCGCCGCGGTTCGGCCTTCTTTAGCCGCTGTGTGAACCGTATAGGTGTGCCCGTGAAATCGAAAGCCCTGCGCAGCTGGTTTTCGAGGAACCTCTGATAGCTGAAGTGCAGCAGCAGCTTCTGATTGGTGAACAGGACGAAAGTGGGCGGGGATGTACTGGCCTGTGTCACGTAGTAAATCTTCACTTTCCGGCTCGCTGGCGACGTACCCCGGTCCAGATCGACGTTTGCGAGCCATCGGTTCAGCTCGCCCGTTGAGATGCGACGCTTACGCGCTTCGGCCACGCGTTCAATCAACGCATACAGTTTGCCGGTGCGCTCGCCCGTCTGCGCGGAAAGAAAAACGACGGGAGCATAGTCGAGAAACTTCAGTTTGCGGCGGACGATCGCCTCGTAGTCTGAAACCAGCTTTTGTGGATTCCCGCTATTCGACTTACCACCGTGCTTTTCCTCTTTCACTGCTTTTTGTCGTGCCGCTTCGAGAGCCAAGTCCCATTTATTCATGACGATAATTACGCTGCGCCCCGACTGTTCCGCGTAACTCGCAATCGTTGCGTCGTGCGATGTGACGCCTATGGAAGCGTCGATCACCACCAGCGCTATGTCTGCTCGTTCAAGGTGCTGCCGAGCCATGATCACGCTCAGCTTCTCAGCGATCAGTTTTGTTTTGCCTTTGCGACGAATCCCGGCGGTATCGAGGAAACGATACGCTTTCCCATCGTGCTGGATCACGGTATCGACCATGTCGCGCGTTGTACCGGACTCAGGCGACACGATCGCGCGCTCTTCGCCGACAAGCTTGTTTAACAGTGTCGACTTGCCCACATTCGGTCGGCCGATGATGGCGATGTTGATGTGCGGCTCGACTTCGCGAGATTCCCCGCGCGGAAAATCAGCCGTTACCGCGTCAAGCATCGAATCGATGCCCAACCCGTGCTCGGCTGAAACGGGGAACACCTGGTCACCTATTTCGTAGAACTGCGCAGCCAGGTCAGCTTGGTTGAGCGTGTCGGCTTTATTGACCGCGATCACCGGCGGCTTGCCCGCGCGCCGCAAGAGCTGCGCGAGTTCGGCGTCGAGCGGCAGCAGTCCAGCGCGTCCATCAACCACCTGTATGACGCGCGTCGCATTCTCGATGGCCACGCGGGCCTGCCGCAAAATCTCACCCGGAATACCTGCTTTTTCGTCCGGCACGATCCCGCCCGTGTCCACCACTTCGAAGGGCCTGCCTTCCCAATTCGCATCGCCGTAGATGCGATCGCGCGTAATGCCGGGTTCGTTCGTCACGATCGAGCGCCGCCTGCCCGTTAAGCGGTTGAACAGCGTGGACTTGCCGACATTTGGCCGACCGACGATTACGATGGATGGCAGTCGTGTTGACATAGCAAAAGGGGAAATTCTAGTTTGGAGCTTTGCCGTTTGTGCTTCTGTAGGTTATCACGGACGGTCGCAACACCATGCCAAGCAACTCTCGGGTGGGCTTCAAGGCACCGGCAAAAGACGCGACCAAGGCGAACCGCCAATCATGGCCACACCGGCAGGATTCGGCCCCTATTCGCCGTAATTAGGGCCCGAATGCGCGTTAGTGCTTAATGCTTTCCGATCCTGTACACAACTCCCACCACAACACGATACTTCGATTGCCGCAACTGGTTCGGCACGCTGGCAAAGAATTTAGAGGAAACGTAGTCAAATTCAAGCGGGCGGACGTCCCAATGGCTTTTGATTCTCCAGTCCAATCCAAGACCCGCTTGATATGTGAATGAGTAACCGGAAAGCGTTTGCGATGGAAACCCGCCAAAAGCGGGGATCTGGTTGCGATAATACCCGTCGCCAAGAAGGAATTCTCCCCAGGGCGTGAGCTTATGGTGATGGAAGGGGAAGAACTGGGGCCCTGCAAGCGCTTGAACGGTGGCCGTGTTTCCCACAAGCGATCGGTGGCCGTACTCGCCTGACAACTCCAATTTTCCGGAAAGCCAGCGAAAAACCGTGTAATTTCCTGATAACGCCCCGCCTGGCATGTTGAGATAATATCCCGGCGGAGTATCGAAGCGATTGAACGCAGCGTCGACCGAGAGTTCGATTTTTGGCGTCTGTTGTGCGAGCGATGCAGTCGCGCATAATGCCGCAAACGCTAGTAGACAGAGAAATTTCCTCATCCTAGGTCCTTCCGATATGAAGGTTAGCTTTATCGTTGTTCAAGAATCCGCCATCATACATTGCTTCTGCCGGTTTCGCGTAAGAGCTTTCGCGGCGCGCGCCGGGAATTTCGACGCGACTCACCCGCCCGCCGAGCATACGGAGGCGTTCTTGCGGCCGGCTTGTTTTAGAGCCGAATGAAGCGAAAGTGGTTGTCCAAGGCGAGCTACTCACGAACCTTCGTCTGCCCAATTCGGTGCAGGGAAGCGCCCTTTCCGACCTTGCAGACTGTACCTGAATGCAATACTCTGCCTGCGGCATACAGTTGTACCGCTTGCGTCAGCCGCAAGGCAGTCTTAGGCGCTCTGATGAACGTCCATTTCGTGGATTTTGCCAGCGAATACGCGGAACTGCGCGATGAAGTGCTTGGCGCGCTTGATCGCGTGTGCCAGAGCGCGTCCTTCGTACAAGGACCGGAAGTCGAAGCGTTCGAGCGCGAGTTCGCGGACTTCTGCGGCACGAAGCATTGCGTTGCTTTGAGTAGTGGGACCGCCGCGCTTCACCTGGGGTTGCTGGCGCTCGGCGTCCAACCGAACGACGAAGTCATCACTACGCCGAACACCTTCATCGCCACGGCAGAGGCAGTCTCATATTGTGACGCACGGCCCGTTTTCGTGGATATTGATCCTGCAACCGGGAACCTCGATCCGAATCTGATCGAACGCGCGATCACGTCGCGTACCCGGGCGATCCTTCCCGTTCATCTCTATGGCAGGCCGGCCGATATTGATCCCATACGCGAAATTGCCGCGCGTCGCGGGCTTTGCGTCCTGGAAGATGCCGCACAAGCCCACGGAGCACGCTATCGTCAGCGCCGCGTGGGAACGCTGGGAGACGCGGCGGCATTCAGCTTTTATCCGACCAAGAATCTGGGTGCTTACGGGGAAGGCGGTGCGCTGACCACGGACGATGACCGCGTGGCAAGCTTTGCTCGAATTGCAAGGTCGCACGGACAAACGGCTCGCTACGAGCACAAATTTGTCGGTTACAACTACCGCATGCAAGGATTCCAGGGTGCAGTTCTTCGGACCAAACTGCGGCGGCTGTTTGCCTGGACTCAAAAGCGGCGTGAGATTGCCGCCGAATACCGAGCGCTGCTGGCCGGGTCTCCTGTCGTATTGCCTGTCGACGATTCGCGCGACGAGTGCGTTTACCATCAATTCGTCATTTACACTGCGAATCGGGACGCCCTCGCTTCGCGCCTCGCCGAGCGCGGCATTGAAACCGCGATCCACTATCCGAAGCCATTGCATCTTCAGCCTGCATATCTGGCGCTTGGATTTCCGCGAGGCACGTTTCCCAATGCAGAGCGGGCATGCGAACGAGTGCTCAGCCTGCCGGTCCATCCATACGTGACCGCAGAGCAGGTCAACTACGTGGGCAATGCGGTTCGAGAGATATTAGGCGCAAAGAGCAGCGCGGCAGGTTAAAAAGGACCGCGGTATGACCGCCGGCAGATTCGGTAGACGTTCCTACGATCTCAAACGATTTCTAAGGACCATCCATCGCCGAACTGCGTTCAGCGATGCGTGCAGCTAGCGGTCCGGCTGATCGTTGGCCGAGTCAATTGGGGGTACAGCCGCAGCCTCAGCGACACCGCGAGGAGTTGCAGAATCAGGCTTTCGGCTCGACAGACTCGGTCGTTCCCGCAGGATTTCGGCAAGTCCGTCGAATAGCTTCGCACAAGATTCGCGCACCGCATCGTCGGCCGAGCGCATCAGCGATTCGACGAGATTCTGGCCGTGCTCGTTCAGGCGCCGCACAGAAGAGACCACCCACGTATCGCTTGCCGTGTTGATGCGCTCCTGATATCGCGCGACGGAGTTTGTGGTGAGGCGTTCGAGACTTTCAGTCCAATCCCTTTCGTGCGACTCACGTTCAGTCCGGAAACTTTCGAGTGACGCGCTGAATTCGCTCGAAAGCGCGGCCCGGCCTTCGGCGATGCTGGCTTCCACTTGCGTTGCGATCTGCTGATGGAAGCGCCCGAGCGACGATCCTGCGTTCGTTTCGAAATTACGCAGCAGCCGGCGAGCCGAAGTTTCGAGCGCGTCTCTCTGCGTCTCGACGATAGCCAACGCGGTTGAGGTGAAGGATTCGATTTGACCGTCGGACACGCCCCGGAGCACCTGTCCGAAGGCACCGGCCGCGGCTTCGGCCGCGCGCTCGATTTCCGAGCGCGCGCGGTTAGTGAGATCGCTCGTGAGTCCATCGAGCTGTTCGCGGATTCGCTCCGTGCGATGGGCAGAGACAGCGTCGAGTTCGTTTGCAAATTTCTGCCCGGCGACTTCCGCGTGTTGTTCAACCCTCACTGAAGTGGCCGTCAGCACTTCGTCTGCGACGGCTTGAACGTGAGCGCGCGATCGATCCTCGATAATTTGCGCTGACGCTTCAGCAGCTTCGAATGCCGTACGTGACGCGAGCGCCTTGTTCGCTTCGATTTCCTCGTTCCATTGCGCCGTAGCCGCCTGCCGCGCTGCTTCGAAGTCGCTTCGCGCCGCAGCTAGAACGCCGTCGAACTCAGAGAGAAATTCGCGCTGGCTCCCTTCCGATGCCTGGCGTAACCGCTCGCGCTGCAATCGCAGACTCTCTTCCGCCTGCAGTTCTTTCGTCGCGAGTTCGCGCAGAAGTTCCGAAACGCGTTCGTAATGCGGGTTCAGCCGGGATTCGATTTGCGCCGCTATGGTGTCTAGCGCGGTGCGGCTGGCGGCATCGATTTCCGAAGCGGCCTTCGCGGCAGCCTTCCCCGTCAGTCTCTCGGCGCGTTCACCCATTTCTTCCGTCTGCGCGTTCAAGATCAGCTCGAGCCGGCGGTTTAGCTCGTCCACGGCGGTGCTCGTCACAGAGTCAATTTGCCCGGATAGGTTGGATACTTTCGCGGCGGAATGTTCGATTTCGGCGAGAGATGCTTTTGCGCGGGTCAGTTCCTGCTCGAGATTTCCTTGAATACCACTCGCTTTCTCCTGCGCACCGTTCACCGCATCCGCAAGCGGCTGGAGCACTTCGCCCGCGCGGCCGGCCAATCTCTCAGCAAGCCGGTGAACGCCGCTATCGAGCGACGATTGGAGCAGTTCGTTCCACTGGCGGCGGGCCATGTGCATTTCAGATTCTATCCGTTCGCGCCACTCTGCCGCGGCTTCTTGAGGAACGAATTCGGATCGGGACGAATCCGGGCGATGCGATTCGGACAATTCAACAGCAGTCGTGCGCTCGCGAGCCAGACGGGTCGCTGATTCGGCTGCGGCTTCGTTTTCCGCGTGCAACCGTTCGCGGCTTTTCTCGATTTCGCCGATCAGCCATCTTGCCTGATCCAGATTCTGATGGAATTCGGCTTTGATCTCGCCCACGAGCTCACTTTGGTAGCCGGACAGCCGCTCACATGCCGCACTTTGGAGTTGCTCGAACTCGCGCTTCCAGCCGTCGAAAACATCCGCGGACATCCACGAGCTGTCAGCCTCGTTTGCGCCGGTCGTGTGTGCAGAGGGCGCGCTCCGCCGGGCACGCGCGTCCGGCTCGCCGTCCTGTGCGGCAAGTTCAACCGCCGACGACAGGTCCTGCGTCGCATGGTCCGCGTCTTCATGAGGTTCGAGAACCGACTCCGACGCGGCCGACCGCTCTTCCATTTCGTCCGTGTTCCGTTCCCCTGATCTGTCGCCACCTGACAGGTCTGACAGAGGAATCTCAGCCTCTTCGTCGGAGGCGCCCTCCATAATATCGAGGTGGATCGAAGCTCTCTCCACGGCAGCCCAATCCTGCGGCGAAGGCTCGAAGCGCCAGATGTTCTGCGGCGCTTCCAGCTCGACGCTGACTTGAAAGAACTCACGAACGGAGTGCGGCCGTTGGATCCACGCCACCCGGGCGCGCGCGTTTTCAAATTCCGATCCGCGCGGCACCTCGAGCGTGACCCATGCGTTTCGAGGAAGGTGATAGCGCGAGGCATACCGACAGCCGTGAAGGTTGAAATTCAGCGTTGCGGTGCGCTCCTCGAACGGCTGTCCGAGCAAATCGGTTCCGCGCACGACGATGGGCAGCGACTTCGAAACTCGCTCACTACGACGACGTTGAGGTCTGACGTGATCGAAATCCACTTCGGTTTTTCACTTTACTGCCGCGCTCGACGCACAAGTGATTCACGCGTTCGGCGATCGCCCAAGTTCTGAACGGGACGCGGCCGGAAAATTCGGTGCGAGACGATAGCATTCTTGCGCGCGGCGGTCCAGTAAGGAATGCGAATACTCAGGCGCGCAGCGCGATAAATTCGGGCTTACTGCCCCTTTTTCTTCTTTTTTGTGACCGTCGTCGATAGTCCGCCGCTCAATTGAGCTAATTCTTCCAAGCCGGCTTTGCATTGCGGCGCATACGGCCCGTTTGGGTCCGCATCGATACACTTCTGATAGGCCTCGTTCGTGCCAGGCGGGATGACGTAAACCTCTTTCCCACCCTCCTGCTTTGAATCGATCTGAGCGGCGAGCGACGATCCGAACAAAAACCAGTTCTGCGCATCCTTGGGATCGAGCTGCGACACCTTCTGAAATGCCGCGGCTGCTTCTTTCTGGTGTTGTTTGTTGTACAAGACGATCGCAACGTTCTTCCAACACACCGTGGCGCTCGCAGGATCGAGGGCGGCCGACTTATCGCACGCCGCCTCCGCTTCCGTCACTTTCGCTTGCAGCGCGGTTGGGTCGGTCTGCTCGACCGCCACATTTGCAAGATTGGTACTCAAACGCGTGTATTCTCCGGGATTGGGTTGCGCGTCGACCGATTTCTGAAACGCTGTTACCGCGTCGTCGTAGTCACCCGTGCACTCGTAAGCGGAACCGAGATTGCCAAGCACAATCCCCGTGTTCTTCAAGTCTTTTGCCTGTACACCCTTGGCAGCTTCCGCAAAATGGGTCGCGGCGGCCTGGCAATCTGTCTTTCGCTGCGCCTCCAGAGTGGTTTTCTGATCGCCTGTGGCGGCTTTGATCTGCGGGGCAAGAGCATCCGCCTCGGTCATGGATTGGCGGCCCGCGTCAAAGTTCGTCTTCATACTCTTGAACGCGTTTTCTGTTGCCGCGCGTTCCTTTGCTTCCGGCGAGTTCTTGTACTCCTCCATGAGTTTTTTGAAATCGATCACCAGGGTTCCGGACTGCCCTTCTTTCACCTGGAACTTCTCGGTGAATGGAGGCAGAGTTGCAGTGTTGGGAGTAACAGTAACGTCGTAGATGCCTGAACGCAGCCCGAGCTGGACAAATTTGCCGTCCTTATCTGTCTTGAATGAGTATGTCTGCGTCGTGGCTTCACTCTTCAGCGTCACGGCGGCGCCCACCATCGGTTTCCCTTGATCATCGAGCACTTGACCGTCGACTCGATTATTCCCTTGGGCCGCCGCCACACCTGCGCACAAGAGAAACAGGGCAAGCACTGCCCCAAAATAAGTCCACTTTCTCATATTGACTCACCTCCTCCAGGTAGGCGCTTGAAGCAGCATATATTAAGAGTCCGGCGACCGTGGTGCAACGAGGACTCAGCAAGCAAGATTCTCGCCTTTCTCGAAAGGACGCCCGTACAGCCCCGATTGCCGAGATTCGTACGATTACTCACGAACACGATCTAACTCGCGACCTGCGTCCGATACGCGATCGGATCCTCCACACCGGCCTGGGCAAATGCCCGCAAGCGCAAGCGGCAACTATCGCATATTCCGCACGCTTCGTCTTCAGATCGATAGCACGACCATGTGTGATTCAAGGGCGCGCCGAGCTCAACCCCGCGCCGTACGATTTGGCTCTTGCGCATTCCGATTACCGGCGTAACGATCCTGATCTGAGTTTCAGGCCGAGTGCCTTCGCGGATCACATGTTCGAACGCGCGGTAATACGCCGGCCGGCAGTCAGGATAACCCGAACTGTCTTCTTCCACGGCACCAATAAAGATTGCCGTCGCACCGATCACTTCGGCCCAGCTTACTGCCGCCGATAGAAAATGTGCGTTGCGGAAAGGAACATAGGTGACCGGAATGCCCGAGCCTGGAGCAAGCGCGTCACCGGATTCGGGCACGGAAATTGTAGAATCCGTCAGCGCCGAGCCACCTATTTGCGCGAACAAATCGAGGCGGATCACAAGGCGATCGCGAGCATCATAGAAATCCGCTATATCGTCGAACGCCTGGCGCTCGCGCCGTTCGGTCCGCTGGCCATAGCTCGCGTGCATCAATGCCAGTTGATGCGTCTGGTGAGCGATCGCGGCCGTTACACAGGAATCCATGCCGCCGCTAAGAAGAATGACGGCCTTCTGGTCGTTTGCCATTCCAAGAAAAGTATAGCCCTTTCCGGCAGATAGTTGAAAGTCAGCGCAATCGTGCGACGGGCAAGCGTCGGTGTTTGAGAGGGTCGATGGCTGGTCCGAACGATTACTTCTACTTCGATAAGACGCGCACGCTGCTGGTACTGGAGCTAAATCGACAACGAAAGGCATGGCGGCGAGGAATGCCGCGACTGTCGCGGTTAGAAAATGTTTTCTCCTGTCATTTCAGTGACTTAGGAGCGATTTTAATAATCGTGGTGTCGAGATTAGCTTTTTCTTCATCTTTCGCTGTTCGTTCGCCGTGCGGCCGACGGATTTGCGAAAGCCCACAGAGGCAGGCACGACGCTCCGGAAAGCGCGGGCACAATGGCGGGCACGAAGTGTGAAGCGCCAAAGAACGGACGGCGGACAGCGTTGCTACCGGGACCAGTCTAAAAGCGAGGCGGCGAAGAGATTTCGTTAGACGCCCTTTGTGGATGGGTGCCAAATGAACTTGTGCAACTGGAGGCCGAGTCGCACCGGCAAACCGTCGGCAAGGATCCATTCGGCGAGTTCGCGGGCGTTCAATCCGTCCCATTTACCCTCGGGGTCGGGGAACGCGGGCGAAAAGAGCACCGCGGCCGCGCGGCCCGCTAAGCCATGTTCGCGTGTGAAGTCGCGGGCGAATTCGTAGTCGCGACGAGTGGAAAGCACGAACTTGATTTCGTCGTTCTTGCCAATCGCGTCGAGATTCGCAATATCGAACGTGTCCGGCTCGCCCGAATCGGGGCACTTTACGTCGACGATCTTGATCACTTCGCGCGGCAGCACTCCGACGAAGCGTTCGCCGCTGGTTTCGATCATTACGGTGAAACCTTCCGCCAGCAGCCTCGATGCAAGTTCCGGAGTGTCGCGCTGGAGCAGTGGTTCGCCACCTGTGATTTCGACCAGGGGAACGCGCGTCGCCGCCGGGCCTGCGAGTTCGCGCACACGCGCGATAACTTCGTCGACGGTCATCTTGTCTCCGCCGTGAAACGCATGTGCCGTGTCGCACCACGTGCAGCGCAAATTGCACCCGGTCAGCCGGACGAAAATGCACGGCAGGCCGGCGCGCGTTCCCTCGCCCTGAATCGATTTGAAAATTTCTGTGATGACCATGGGAGGCTAAGAATCGAGCGGCGACTTACGGGCGATACGTCGCGGCGGAAGTATCCGTCTCCCAAACGGTAATACTGGAGATTCCAGCGCCGTTTGGGACAGAACGCAATCCCTTCGATGCCTCGTCGTAGATGAACTTCGCGACATTTTCCGCCGAAGGATTCAGCAGGTCGAACGGCTTCAGTTCGTTCAGATACTGGTGATCGAGAGAGCGAATGACGCTTTGAATCACCTGCTTCAGATGAACGAAATCATAGAGCAGCCCCGTGGAATCGAGTTCCGGGCCGGCGAGGGTGACGCGCACTTTGTAGTTGTGCCCATGCAGGTTCTCGCACTTTCCCTTGTAATTGCGCAGGTTGTGCGCGGCGGCAAATGTTTCGTCGACGAATACTTCGTACATGGCACCTTCAAATGAGAGGAAGCGGATTGACAAATCCGTATCCCAGCGGCTAAAGCCGATTCGTTTTCAGTCGCTTACGGCACGACTGAAGTCGTGCCCTGACACGAACCCATATTCCTAGAAACGCTCGCTCCAGCGCGCTGGCAGGACTTAGGACCTGCCCTTTTTCCGCATATCGCAAAGAGTGCGGCACCCTGGAAAGCCCCGGCCGAAAATCCGGGGAAGAATCACGCCAGCCCCGCCGCTAGTCGGAATGTTCCATGAAGCGCGCTACGTCGGCGAGATCGTGCGTAGTCGAGTAGTCAGGTAAGGACTCGAGGAAAATTCTACCATACTGCATTCGCTGAATGCGGTTGTCGAGAATCGCCAAAATCCCGCGATCGGTCTTGGAGCGAATGAGACGACCGAATCCCTGTTTAAGCGCGAGAACCGCTTCGGGCACCTGATACTCGGCGAACGGGTTGCGCCCGTCTTCCTGAAGCGCGCGCACGCGCGCGGCCACGATCGGATCGCTCGGGACTGCGAACGGCAGCTTATCGATGATCACGCACGAGAGCTGCGAACCGGGCACATCGACGCCCTGCCAGAACGTCGCAGTGGCGAAAAGGACTGCATTCGGAGTGGATCTAAAGCGGTCGAGCAGCGTCGAGCGAGGTGCGGTCCCCTGAATCAGCAACGGAAATTTGACCAGAGCCGACACACGCTCGAAAGCATCCTTCATCTGACTGTAGCTGGTGAACAGGCAGAACGCGCGGCCCTGCGAGATTTCGAGCAGCTTCGCAATTTCCCCCGCGGCGGACGCTGAGAAATTCGGGTTTCTGATATCAGGCAAACTACGCGGGATATAAAGCAGCGCCTGATCCTTGAAATTGAACTCCTGCGGCAGAACGGTTTCGCTCGAAGGCAGAATACCGAGCCGCTGCTTCAGATAATCGAATCGGCCGCCGACCGCCAGCGTGGCCGAAGTGATCACAACGGTATCGAACTGCTCGAACAGCCGCTCGCGGAGAATTTCGCTGACGTCGATCGGCGTAGCGGCCAGGAATACGCCGCGCCCGCGACGTTCATACCAATAGACGTAGGTTTTCTCTTCGCTTTCAAGCAGGAACTCGAGTTCGCGCCGCAATTCGCCAGCACGCCTGGCGAGCGTGACGGCTTCTTCGGGCTTCGGCGAAAGGGCCGCGAGCTCCGCCTCAACTCGTTTCACCGAAGCGGCAAGGTCGTCGTACGCTTCGCGGCAGCGCTCCAGGAACGATCGCCGCGCAGGCAGGTCGAACGGATATCGTCCCTCGCGCTCGGGAAAATTCTCGAAAAAGTGCCGGCTGCGCTCGCGCATGCGCACCAGATACTTGCGCAGTACGGACGCTTCCACCTGAAGGAGCCGCAACATGGCTTCGGTGTCGCGCGACAGCTCCTCGAATCGATAGCTCGAAACGCCGCGCCCGAAATAGTCGCTGGCCACATCTTCTATTTCATGCGCCTCGTCGAACACCACCGCAGAGTATTCCGGCAGGATCGAGCCGAAATCGTTGTCGCGAATCGCCAAATCGGCGAAAAAAAGATGATGGTTGACGATGATCAGGTCTGCCTCGTGCGCCCGTTGATGCATGGCCGTGATGAAACACGGATTCAACTCCGGGCATTTCTGGCCGGAACACAAATCGCTGCGCGCGTCGATGCGGCCCCACAGCTCGGAGTCGTCCGGCAGGAACGTCAGCTCGCTGCGATCGCCCGTTTCGGTCAACTTTTCCCAATCGCGGATTTGGGAGAACCAGTCGACCTCGTCGATGCCTTTCAGGACGGACTGGCCGTCCATCTGGTGCACTTTGGCGCGGCACAGGAAATTGGACCGGCCTTTCATCAGCGCGACCTTCAGGTTCGGTGCGAAGTGCCTCTGCAGAAAGGGAACATCCTTGTGAAAGAGCTGCTCCTGGAGGGATTTTGTGGCCGTGGAAACGACAACTTTACGTCCGCTGCGGATTGCCGGTATCAGGTAGGCGAGAGTTTTGCCCGTGCCGGTGCCCGCCTCGATCACGACCTGGCGTTTGTTGGCGAATGCATCGTCGACGATACGCGCCATCTCGAGCTGCGCCCCCCGAAACTCGTACGCAGGATGGCTTTTCTGCAGCAGGCCGCCGGCACCAAAGATCGTATCGACGGTTATTGGCTCTTCGGATTTCGCTACGGCCGCTTTCTTAGGCATGGTTCTAGGCTATCGCCGGTCGGGAGACGAGTTCCTAAGATAACACACACGTGATTTCGTGCGGCGCGAGAGGGAAGCAGGCGACGAGCGTTTCGGCGGGCCATGCGTTTGGCAGGGTGGGCTGCGATGCTGCGGAGGAAACCAAAGTCGCCGGCGAGACGCCGGCGCTACCACTGCAGCGGGCTGCGGCGAGGACGGCAGCGAAAAGGGCCACGACGATTTAGAGAGCAACTCGTCGTGGCTACCCCCTGCCCGCAAAGGCATAGCGCGGGGCTCGCAGTTACAAGACGAAAGACCGCGATACCGCTTTGCGGGCGTGTGCTGCCCTGAAGGGCAGCGCTACATTCAAGGCAAAGGCTAGAACGCCGGCGAGACGGCTGTGCTACAAACCCAGCGGGCGCTACGAACTTTGAAATTCGCACAGCCGAGGCGGAGGCGTGAACAGCCGGGGGCGGCTGTGCCACACAAGAAGCCGAGGCGATCAGCGGCCAGAACGGGCGCAGCAAGCCTTTACGGCGCTCAGGCCAAGGCAGCGCCCGTACGAAAACAATCCAGCGATTCGCTTGCTTATTGCGCGTACTTGAAGGATTTGTCCGGATATGGCGGCGGGTTAGGCACCGGCCGCGGATCCTTTTGAATTTCCTCTTCGAGTAATTTGACGCCTGCGTCGAGCTGCGCGTCTTTGCCTTCGAATGTGGCGTGCGGAAGATCGTCCACAACGATATCTGGATCGACGCCGTGGCCTTCAATCAGCCATTTCCGTTCCGGCCCATAAACCCCGAGTTCGGCAGCGGAGGCGACGCCATTATCTTCAACGGCGGTATCGCCAAAGGACAGCCAAATCTCGCCGCCCCAGGTGCGCATGCCAACTACCTTGCCAAGGCCCAGACGCTTGAATCCTTCCGTGAATGCCTCGCCGTCGGAGGCAGTCGATTGATCGCAAAGCACGACGATATGTCCGCGAAACGCGTACTGCATGTTCCACGTGGGATCTCCGACGCGAGGTTGGAAGTAGAACCACGCCTTACGCAGGAGTTTGCCAAGGAGCCATGAATCGATGTTTCCGCCGTTGTTGTGACGCACGTCGATGATCAGGCCCTGACGGTTGTACACGGGATAGAAGTTGCGGGCCCATTGAGCGATGTCGTTTGGACCCATCGCGCGCAGATGGACGTAGCCGATCGTGCCGTGCGATGCAGCGTCGACTGCGAGGCGCCGTGTGTATTCCCATTCGGAGTAGCGCAAGCCGCGTTCGTCGCGGGCGGAAATAGCGGTGACGACCACGTCTCGCGCCTGGCCATTCGTTCCCTTCACGTGCAGCAGCACCTGGTGGCCTGCCTTTCCACGCAGCAATTCGCGCGTGTCCGGAACGCTGAGGACGTTCTGGCCGTCGATGCTAAGGATCACCTCGCCTTCGTGAATCGCCGACTCCGGCCGGGCGAAAGGCGGCGCTTCGTTTGGCAAATCGGGATCGTGAAGGTAGATGTGCTGCACAACATCACCGCCTGCCTGCTCGTCGCGCCGGAGAACTGCGCCGAGCGAGCCGAGATCGATATCGTCGGAAGGCTTACGGGAATCGCCGCCGCGCACGAATGTGTGCAGCGCCGAGAGTTCGCTCACCATCTGCGCGATGATGTCATTCAGCTCTTCGCGGTCCGTGACGCGATCGACCAGCGGGAGATAGCGGTCGCGCATCGCCGTCCAATCGACGCCGTTCATATGGCGATCGTAGAAGTAGTCGCGTTCGTTCCGCCAGGAATCGAGGAAGAGGCCGCGAAATTCGGCGCGCCGATTGGTCACCCACGTCCAACCTGACATATCGATTTTGGCTTTCGAGATAGCTTCTGGGTTGGCGATTGCCGCGGCTTTCGCGTCCGAATCGAAAATGAAGAAATCGTCGCCCTTCCGGACGAGCATCTTCTTGCGGTCGCCTGAAATTTCGAAGCTGTGCACATCGCTGATTACGGTTTCCGGCTTGTCTCCTTTGTTCGCGATGTCGAGGCACTCGACAGCGACCTTAGGTTGAGCGTCATGATTGCGGCTCAACCAGCACAGGCGCTTGTCGGTGGCTTGCAGGGCACCGTAGTTTCCGGGAGGCGCAGGGACTTCCTCCAGTCTCGATCCAAGATCCTTGAAATCGATGTCGACGGTGACAGCCGGTTTCTTTGCGCTTGTCTCTTTCGATTCCGCACCTTTTTTGGACTGGGCTTGTTCAGTCGCGCCGGAGGGCTTATCCGGGTGCAATTCGTCGGGCGGTGCGAACGGCGAGCGCAATCCCGGAACGAGCGCCAGTTCGTAGATTTTGATCGAGCGGTCGAAATTCGGGTCGGGCTGCCGCGGTCCCCATGGAGAGTAGACGGTCGACTTGAGCATGCGGTCGGAGAGGAAGTACATCCACTTGCCATCGGCGCTCCAGGTGGGAGTTTCACTGTTATACCGATCGTCGGTGAGGGCCTGAATCGCGCTCGTCTTCACGTTGAGGACTTTGATCCGATCGAACGTATTCTCCGCCGATTCGACGTACGCAAGCCATTGGCTATCGGGCGACCATGCCAGGTCAGAGAATGCTCCATGCATCGACTGCGCGATCTTCTTGTCCTGTTTTGCTTTCACATCGTAGAGCCAAAGCGCATCGTTTTTGTCGGTGAAGGCGATCCAGTTTCCATCTGCGGAAGGAATTCCTTCGATGCGGAGCACTTTCGCGTCGGATGTGAGTTGCTGCGCATCGCCCTCGCCATTCGCCGGAAAATTCCAGAATTCGGTCTCTCCGGTTTTGGTCGAGAGGGCGATGATGTTCTTGCCATCGGGCATGTAGCGGGCTTCGCGATAGCGGACGGATGAATCGCCCGCGACCTTGACGATCCGTCCGGGCTTTGCCGGCAGAGCGAACACTTCACCGCGCACCGTGAAAACGGCGGCAGAACCGTCGGGGGCGATGTGCGCGGACGTCAGATATTCGAGCGGTTTCGTCACCCAGTAATCGCGCATCTGATCGAAGTCCGAGACCAAGGTGATTGGGACGATCGCGTCCTTTCCTGACCGCAGATCGAGCAGCCACAAATCCGCGCCGCACTGGTAGACGATGCGACCATCCGAGAGAGAAGCCGATCTCGCGTCGAGTCCACGCTGATGAGATTCCTCCTTCAGATTGTGGCCGTTCTCGTCCATCGACCAAACGTTCATGACGCCGTCGCGATCGGAGAGGAAATAGACGCGGCCCTTCCAAAACATCGGATCAGCCGATGTCCCGGCGTAGTCACCTGTCAACGAGACGGCTTCCTTCGCGCCCGTGTCAAAACGCCAGATGTTTTCCGCCGTGCCGCCCTTGTAGCGTTTCGTCCAACTGGGCTGACGGTCGTTTCGCGTGAAGAAGAGCGTCCGGCCATCGGGCGTGTAAGCGCCTTCCGCAGCGGACTCGAGCGGAATGATGTCGCGATGTCCAGCCAGATCGAGCGAGACCAGCTTAGGATTGGGCAGATCGGAGAAACGTCCGGTGCGCACGAGCAATCGGCCGTTGGGGGTCCAGCCCGCGGCGAGCGCGTCGCCGTCCCAGGTGCGGCGCTGCGGAACGCCGCCGTCGAGCGGCATTGTGTAGACGTCGGTGGGGCCTTCGTATTCCCCTGTAAAGGCAATTGTGTTGCCGTCGGGGGAGATGGCTGCGTGTGTCTCCTCGCCCGAGCCGGATGTGATCCGCGCCGCGACACCACCCTTCACGCTCACCTTCCAAAGATCGCCCTCGGCTGTGAAGACGATCGTGTCGCCGTGAATCGCGGGATAGCGGTAATAGCCGGCGTGACTGCTATCAGCGTCTCCGGTTCCGAGCGACAGGAAAAACACGGAGCTGAACACAAGCGTGATCGCGACTGCGCGCAGAATCCTGCTGATCTGTTTCATTGGATTGCATCCCTCCTCGCTCGGCCGGTTGCGCGGCTCGGGCGTGCTCCTTGAATGCAAAAATTGCCTTTTGTGCGAGCGGTGATGGTAACACGATAACTCGCAAACGATTACGACGAGCTACGGCTGGAGAAGCATTCGTGCGTCAAGATTCTGAAACGCAAACAAAGCGTTGCGCGTCTGTTGCAGAAGATCGGGGTGTGGTACGTTTTCCGGAGTTTCTTGGAGGAGAGCACATATGCGCGTGTCGAACTGCGGGGATTCGAGGACGAATGTGCGGCTGATTTTGGCGGTCGCAATAGCCATTCTGGCATTTGGAGGAGCTTTCTCGCAGGCATTTGCTCAAGTGACAGCCGCGCCCGCACAGGCTAACGACGCCGAGTACACGGCGAAAATCAAGCAGTATACGACCGAGCCGTTTCTCACCACGGAATTGGTGGATCATCTTCCCGCGTCGGCCACCGTCCCTACGCCGGAGAAGATTCTGGGGTACGTGATCGGCGCGCCGAACAAGCTGACCTATACAAAGGATATCTATCGCTATTTTCGGGCGCTCGCGGCAGCGAGCCCTCGCGTGAAAGTGTTCACGGTGGGCAGGAGCGAGGAAGGGCGCGAGTTCATGCTCATTGCCGTTAGCGATGAATCGAACATCGCGCAACTCGACCACCTGAAGGACATCACGGCCAAGCTGGCCGATCCGCGCAAGATCACCGATGCCGAAGCGCAACAGCTTATCGCTACGGGCAAGCCGTTCTATTGGGCTTCCGGCTCGATCCATTCACCGGAGACGGGCTCGCCCGAAATGCTGATGGAGCTTGCGTACCGCCTGGCCGTCGAGGACACGCCGTACATTCGCAATATTCGCAAGAACGAGGTCGTGCTGATTACTCCTGCGCTGGAAGTCGACGGGCGCGATCGGATGGTCGATCTGTACAACTACCATCGCGCGAATCTCGGCAAGCCCACGCCAAGCCTCGTTTATTGGGGGCATTACGTCGCTCATGACAACAACCGCGACAACATCGCGATGGCGCTGCAGCTTTCGAAAGTGCAGATGAAGACTTTTCTCGATTGGCATCCGCAGGTTCTGCACGACCTGCACGAATCGGAGCCGTACCTTTACACGATGACCGGCACGGGCCCGTATAACGCGTGGCTCGATCCCATCGTGTTCAGCGAATTTCAGGAAATGGCGCACTACGAAATCGAGCAGTTTACGAAGCGAGGCGTGCCGGGGGTTTGGACGCACGGCTTCTACGATGGCTGGGCGCCCAATTACATGCTGTACGTGGCGACCGGGCATAATGCAATTGGGCGCTTCTACGAGACGTTCGGGAATGGAGGCGCCGACACGAGGGTGCGCACACTGCCGCCGTCGGAGACATCGCGCGTGTGGTATCGCGAAAATCCGCCGCTGCCGAAGGTCGCCTGGTCACTGCG
>JBOGNK010000139.1:0-6249 GCA_050747085.1 Candidatus Acidiferrales bacterium | reverse complement strand
GCTTTCGCTTCGCGTTGGAAACGGCTGAGGGATTGCGGATCCTTGGCGACTTCTTCAGGCAGAAATTTTAGCGCTACATCAAGCCCGCGAATATCTTCATCACCTCACGCGGCCACGCCAAAGTTCTCGACTTCGGCCTCGCCAAGGTAATCGAAGGGGCTGCGGGAGGAACTCAGGGAATGACGCGCGCCGCCACAGTGGACGAACTCGAGGAGCACCTCACCAGCCCGGGCGCTACCGTGGGCACGGTCGCTTACATGTCCCCCGAACAGGCCCGCGGCGAGCCACTCGACGCCCGCTCCGATCTCTTTAGTTTCGGCGCCATCCTCTACGAAATGTCCACCGGCTCGCTTCCCTTTCGCGGCGATTCCACCGCCGTAATTTTCGTCGCTATTCTCGAAAAGTCTCCTGTGCCACCGGTACGCCTGAATCCAGACGTTGCCCCCAAGCTCGAAGAAATCATCAGCAAAGCCCTCGAAAAAGACCGCCGCCTCCGCTACCAGACGGCCGCTGACATGCGCGCCGACCTACATCGCCTCCAGCGCGACAGCGATTCCAGCCGCCGCATCAGTGCCGCGTTTTCAGACCAGGTCGCACAATCTGACGTCTCAGAGGCCGTAGGGGCGGGGCTTGCCCCGCCCGCCAGTGACGCAAGCGTTGCCCCTGCGACTGCAGGTGCGCGCGTTTCCGGCTCTTCCGCCGTCGCCACCGTCGCCCGCGAACATAAATTCGGTCTCGCCGCCTCGCTGATCGTCATTCTGGTTCTCGTCGCCGGATCTGCCTATAGCATCTACTCGCTCCTTCATCGCTCCAGCCCTGCTCCCTTCCAGGAATACGACCTCACCCAAATCACCCATACAGGAACCGCGAGTTTGGTGGCAATCTCGCCAGACGCCAACTACGTGCTCACTCTAATGGCGGACGGAAGTCTCTGGCTTCGCAACGTTCCAACGAAGAGCGACACGGAGATCCTCCCGCCGGAAACAAATCGCTACATGCACTATCTGCGGTTCTCTCCAGACGGCAATTCGATTTACTTCTTGGGATGGCCCCCATCCGGTACCGGTAGCGGCACTCTATTTCGCATGCCGGTTTTGGGAGGCACGCCACAACAAATCCTTGACCACGTCGACGGAGGTTTGTCTTTCGCCGCTGACGGTCGCCACATTTCGTTTTTTCGCGAAGACCCTTCAACTCCAAGACAAGGTCAAATCGTCTTCGCCGATCTCGACACCGGAAAGCAATCTGTGGTCTTGTCCGTTAACGCTCGTGACAATTTGGCTGACTTTGTACTTTCGCCCAGCGGCAAGGTGCTGGCTGTCAGCACTCTTTTAAGCTCCTCCTCAACGGGAAGCTCTCTCTTCTCGATCGATTTGAGCTCTGGCCGGCGCCATGATTTTTTCACCTCCCCGACTAGGTTTGTGACTGGAATGATCTGGTCCCCGTCGGGAAACGCCCTATTGGTGGCATACAACAGTTCCGAAACTGGCTACTCGCGAAGGGCGATTGCTTCCATTTCCTACCCAGGAGGAGTGTTCCGGCGCATTACCAACGACCTGAACACATATTCGAGCCCGAGCGTATCTCGCGACGGCAAAACCTTGGCGGCAATCCTCGGCCAGGTACGAGTAAACCTATACGTTCTTCCCGCAGGTGCGCGGACTGCCACCAGCCCCGTACCCCTTGCCTCGCAGGAGCGTGTCTATTCCGTGTCTTGGACGCCGACTGGGCGCCTGCTCCTCGATCAGGGAATGCAAATTCAAGAGGTCGCTGCGGATGGGTCGCAATCGAAAGTATTGTATTCGGATGATTCTCGAACCGCGATCGATCCTCTGGTTTGTCAGGGCGGCAAGACCATCGTTTTTTCCAATCTGAACGGACGAGGCAAGGTGATCCTGTGGCGGATGGGTGCTGACGGCACGAACCCAAGACAATTAACGGATGATACGAACGCTGATACTCATTTCTGCTCCCCCGACGGAAGATGGGTCTTCTATGTCAATGAGCAAGCGGGGCCTGCTCTGATGCGGATTCCGACCGATGGCGGCAAGGCCGACAAATTCTCCAATCTTGCGATCGGGTCCTCTTCAGACATTTCGCCCGATGGAAAGCTCGTCGCCGTCACCTTTGAGGAGTCGCAGGTTGAAAAGATTGGCATTCTAGATTCGGCGACTGGAAAATTGATTCGAACACTTCAGTTGGACCCTCGCAGCGCCTGGACGATCCTTTCTTTCTCTCCCGATGGGAAATCGGTGGTTTATCCGGTTCGTGCCAGCGATGTGGACAACCTCTGGGCGCAACCCCTCGACGGCCGCCCGGGTCACCTGCTCACAGATTTCACCTCGGAACACATTCTGAGTTTCTCCTGGTCACCCGACGGGAAGAAGCTGGCCCTTATTCGCGGCCACTCATCCTCCGATGCCGTCCTCTTCCGCGACCGCACAACTCCCTAGCTCTCTTCCTCACCGGGTCCAAGTTTGTAGTTGCCAGGGCCTGCTCTGTGTCGGCCAAAAGAAAAAGGGAAGGAGACTGAGCCAAGACCAAACAGTGCCCGACAAGTCGTGCCGCTCAGAAGGTCGAGCGGCGGCGACTGTCCGATTACTCGGTTTCAGGTCAGGTGCGCGTAATCGCGGCGTATAGGCTCTCGCACGCGTTCACGGCGCAGGTATTGCCTCTGTCTTCCGCACGGCCGCCACTTCCGGACTGGGGTATACTCCATTTTGGCGTGCAGTACGCCACCCGTCCGCGGGAAGGACTGAGTCCAACTGCATGAGTTTCGCGAGTGGCGTTAGCGAACCTCCTTTTTTGCCCGACCAGCGGACCCGGGCACGACGTAAAGGAGGTTTGTGATGACCGAGTATCGTCCCGAAGCCAAACGTTTTACCCCACGCCACTTCCCCGTCCGACCGAATCTGGATCAACTGCGCAACCAAGCGAAAGACCTGCTGCGCGCAATCCACGGCAACGATCCCGATGCCGTCGCGGAGTTGCGTGAACACCATCCGAAGGCGATTGATCCATCCGAAGTAAAACTGGCCGATGCACAGCTTGTTCTTGCGCGCGCCTATGGACTTCCCAGTTGGCCACGACTTGTCGTCGCCTGCCACATGACGGAGGCGATCTGGCGCGGGGACGTCGAAACCGTCCGCGAGCTTGTAACGAGGAATCCGCGCCTGCTGCACGAAGCCGCGCGAGGCCGCCCGGACAGCAACTGGGGACCGCCTATGTCGTACGCCGCTAATGTGGGACAAGATGCGATCATTGCGATGCTGCGTGAGATGGGCGCGGAAGACGTGCAGCACGCATTCGATCGTGCGTGCCTTCAGGGCAAGATCGAGACGGCGCGCAAACTCTACGCGATGGGCGCGCGTCCATTGCGAGGGTGCGTTATGGGCCCTTGCGAAACGCTGTGCGCTTCCGGCCTGAAATTCCTGCTTGAACTCGGCGCAGAGCTATCGGACGGCGGCGGCAATCGTCTCGCGCCAGTCGCCCTGGTGCTGCAAACATACGCGCGATGGCCGGAAGGCAAGCATCGTTGCCTGGAAATTATGGCGGAGCAGCGAATTGCGTTACCGGATACGCCGGCGATGGCGGTACATCGCGGACGCATCGACCTGCTGGAGAAGCACCTCCGAAGCGATCCGCAGCTGTTCGCCCGAACACTTTCGCACGAGGAAATCTATCCGCCGGAGCTAGGGTGCGGGCCGGACAAGTCGTTTGGCCTTCACGGAACGCCGCTCGATGGTGCGACGCTGCTGCACATCTGCGTCGATTTCGACGAAATCGAAATTGCGCGCTGGATGATCGGGCGCGGCGCGGACGTGAACGCGAGAGCCGCCATCGACTCGGACGGTTTCGGCGGTCATACAGCGCTATTTGGCTGCGTCGTGTCGCAGCCTTATCGCGCGCATTGCCGTGAAGACGCCGAGTTTGCGCGATTGCTGCTGGATCATGGCGCCGACCCGAACGCCCGCGCGTCGCCGCGAAAGCAGTTGCGATTCGTCGCGGATGACACGATGCACGAATACCGCGACGTTACGCCGCTCACGTGGGGACAGCAGTTTCACGATCAGGATTGGGTTAGCCCCAGCGTGGTGAAACTGATCGTGGAGCGCCTGGGCGGTCATCTTTCCGTCTGACCTCTCGCAGAACGATTGATGCGCGAGGACTCTGAAATAGGCCACGAGACGCTCACCGCCGCAACTGTGGTCAAAACGCCACAGCTCGGTTGACAGGGTGTGTCGCGTACGGATATCGTCGCTTATCGATGAGTTCTGCGACGAAGCAGGTGCCTTTCAGCCTTGCGGCGACACAGGCTGGGACACGTGCGGAAACCGAAAGACAAGAGCAGATCCCCGTTCTATCGGTAGCGCGCTCTAAACGCGACCATCCACGCCAAAAACGCGCGGCTGGGTTCGGGATGACGTCGCGGCGGAATGAACAGCTGCTCTCCGGGAAAGGACTTCTGGCGTTCGAGGAGCGAGGAGCCGACGAGCGGCTGCCGTTGGATGAGTATTTCAATTCCCTGTTTACCGCGCTGGGACCGCAGCATTGGTGGCCCGGGAATTCCGCGTTCCAAGTAATCGTTGGAGCAATTCTGACGCAAAACACATCGTGGAAGAACGTCGAGCAGGCCATTTCAAACCTGCGCGAGGCCGGCCTGCTGTCGGCCGAGGGTATTCAGAAGGCGAATCTGCGACGACTGGAACGGCTGGTGCGTCCTTCAGGCTATTTCCGGCAGAAGGCACGCAAGTTGAAGGCGTTCTGCACCTTCCTTGAAACGGAATATGGCGGATCGCTCGACAGCATGTTCGCCACTCCCACGATCGTGTTGCGCGAAAAGCTTCTCGGCGTGTTCGGCATCGGTCCGGAAACGGCCGACTCGATTCTGCTCTATGCCGGCGGGCACGGGGTATTCGTTGTCGACGCCTATGCGAAGCGCATGCTGTCGCGGCATGGCTGGACGAGCGAGAACCCGAAGTACAGCGACGTTCAATGGATGTTCGAGCGGCAGTTTCCCGGCGACTCGAAGATCTTCAACGAATTTCACGCACTGATCGTGCAGGCGGGCAAGCGCTGGTGCCTGGCGACGAATCCTAAATGCGAGGAATGCCCGCTGGGACGGTATCGGGAGGAAGGGCGTTGAACGCGGAGCAGCGAAAGCGCGACCGGCGTGTGCGTCTGGTGGTCACGGCAGTGATCGTGGCCATTCTGGCGGCCGTGGTGTTCACACTGGGATCGTTGAGACCGCCCATTCGTCCGGAGAGAAACGCGTCGTTCCCCATTTTCTTCGGACTCTCTCTGATTTTTGCGCTGGCGTTCTTTGTGCTGCTGTTCGTGTTCTCGCGCTACCTCGTCCACATTGCGTCGGATCGCGTAGCGGGGAAGATGGGCTCGCGATTCAAGGTAAAAATGGTGGCAGGCGCAATGGGCCTATCGCTGTTGCCGTTGGTATTCCTATTTTTCGTGAGCTACGCGCTGGTGAACCGTTCGCTGGAGATGTGGTTTCCGCGTCCTCTGGAAATAGCCAACGAGCAGAGCCAAATGCTCGTCTCAAGTTTCGGAAAGAACGAGTTCGAGAGACTGAGCAGGATGGCGGCCGATGCGGCGGTCCGGAGCGGCGATCAAGTTCGGTTACTCGCTCAAGGCCATGCGGTGGATGCAGCATGGCTGACGAAACCGAATGGGGTTGTAGCTGAAGGCGTCCGTTCGGTGGAAGACGAAACCAGCGACGGGCCGGCCGCGCGGGCCACGGCAATACGTCCTGTCTTGCAGCGCAGAATTCGCAGCGGAGCGGACGTTTGGCGAGCGGGCAATCAGCTGTACCTGGCCGGGTTCGCGCCGACCGCAGGAGGAACGTTGTATGCAGCGCGACAACTTCCGAAGGAATTTCTGCAGCGATACGATGAGATCGAGAAGCAGCTTAAAACGTACACTGCGGAGAAACAGCAGCTTCGGCAATACAAACGGAACTTACTCTTCGCGCTCGCATTGGTCACACTGCTTCTTTTGTTCACCACAACTTGGGTGGCGCTGTTTCTTTCGAAGCAGGTGACAGTGCCGATTCAGGCGCTTGCGGAGGGGACGCGCGAAATCTCGCACGGGAACTTCGATTATCGAATCGGGCTTCAGCCGCGTGACGAATTGGGAATATTGGTGCGGTCGTTCAACCGCATGACGGAACAGCTTGGCGAAGGGCGCCAGCGTATTAACGAATTCACGCAGAGCCTGGAGCAGGCCGTCGAGGAG
>JBOGNK010000138.1:0-6917 GCA_050747085.1 Candidatus Acidiferrales bacterium | reverse complement strand
GTATAGCCGCTTAGTGCTGGCGGGGCTTTGCCGTTCAGCTCAAAGCGATAACGGTTGTCCTTGCCGTCAAGAAAACGGTCGAGCGCCTCGTCCTCGGCGGTCTCCTGCTCTTTTGCTGCTCTTCGTGGTGTGGCAGAAGCATGACGGTCGTCGTAGCGGGCCATCGCCGCAACCAAGCCTGAGCCGTCACGGTCGAATCCATACAAGGTCTGGAGGTCGTCGCCTAGGACGTAGATGCCGATGTGATCTCCAGGTGCGATCTGGCGCAGAAAATCGCGGACGCGGTTCAGTCCGTAACCTTGGGTCGTCCATTTCGAATTCAAGGTATCGAAGAGAAGGATCGTAACGCTCGGGGGCGCACCATTCGGCTCTGGATTGTTCGTGTATGTATTTGGGCCGGGAACGAACGCATGTGTAGGAATCTTATTATCAATGGCAGAGAAAAAAGTGATCTGCTGGGGCTGCCCGCCGTCGAGAATGGTGAAATCGCTCCTGCGTAGGTCTCTTACTGGCTGGCCATTCGCGTCAGTCGCCACGATGCTGAGATTCACGATACGCGTGGTGGCGCGAAGCAATGGGCCGGCGTTTTTGCGTTGCGATAAGAGCGGGGTTGCAGCGAGCAACGAAGCTGCGAAGATCGACGACCAGACAGCCAGGTGCCGGGAGCGGTTCGTCATGGCCTGACTCCAGTTCGATCAGGTGCATCCGTCAGGTGATTCTCGCAGACAGTAACATAGACGGTAACGGGTGAGAGGTGGTTTCAGTTTCGGTGTCGATTACAAGGCAAGCGGCCGCTACAAATGGCGAAATTCGCACAGCCGGTGGCGGCTGTGCGACACAGAAAAACTCACTTCAGCAGGCCGAAGACGACGACGCCGGTGGGTGTGCCGACGTAGACTTTGCCGCCCGCGATCATGGGCGTGATGAATTTGTTGTCGACGAAGGAATCGCGGCCGCTGGCAGCCTGATTGCTGTTGTAAAACTCGGTGGCGAGATTTGTGGCGTCGTACGCGTGAAGAATTCCATTCCCACCGCCTCCACCAGCTCCCGTGTTCTCGACGGCCCAGACGATGCCATTCGACGAGCCATTTGCGGAGATGCTCGGCGTTGTCCCCGGATAGCCGAACGTAGCGGAACTCATCGACGAAGGCGACGCGGCAAGTTTCGCACTGGCGATCGGAAAAGCCCTCAGCGTCGTGCTCACTGCGCCGTAGTAGACGGTGCTGTTGAAGTACGCGGGCATGGCAAATTCCTGTCCGCCGATCTCGCCGCTGACTTCCTGGTAGATCGCACTATCGTTGCTCGAATTGAATTTGCCCATTTTGTCGCGGTTCACGACGTAGATGGTGCCGTCCTTACCTGCGCCAACCGCAAGATGGACGGTGCCGGACGAGCCAGTCTGGTCGGGCAGGACGAGCGCGCCACCTGAGCCGAGATCTTCATCGGCGTTCGATTCGCTGACGGTATTGTGCATCGTGAAGTAGTCGGCGATCGTCAGCGTGCCGCCGCTGGTGGAAACCTTCATGAACGAGTTGCCGTAATTTCCGTTCGCCGGGAGATTGTTACCCGCATTCAGGTTCGTATCGAAATCGCCGTTCGCATCGAGAAAATAGATCGCGCCGGAAGGATCAGCGGCAAGTCCCGCACCGGACATCCAGATAGAGCCTTCCGAACCGTTTGGCGTCACGTCGAGCACGCTGGTCTGCTTCAACGTCGATTCGCTATAGCCCATCAGCCAGCCCTGATAAGGATTTTGGTCGCAGTGCGAAGTCCAGCCCATATAGACGACCCCGTTTAGCAGCAGCAAGCCGGAACGCTCCGCGTATTGATACGGATCGAAAGTATTTTGGCCGGTCGCGCTTGGATAAGTAGCCTGAATGTCGACGGGGCTACCGCTTTGCTCGGCGCCGGTGGTCAGGTCGAGCGCGTGGAGACGCTGGTGATAGTTGCCGCTCGAATCCTTCGACATGGCAACGACGAAGATCGTGCCGTGCGCGCCCGCCTTGGGATCGATCACAGGCGTGGAAGTGATTCCGATCTCCGGAGTGATCTGACCGCAATTGTGGGGGTCGCTGGTCGTTTCGCCTGTGCCGAGCACGGAGGTTTGCCAGAGCTGCGTGAATGTGTCCGCGTCGAAGGCATAGACCAAATCGTGCTCCGTGGCTACAAAGACCACGTTGTGCGCGGCACCGCCGATGGTCAGGGCGGAAACATAAAGAGGTTCGGCGTCGACTTTGCCAGTGGTGGTCAGGAAACCGACTTTGCCGAAGCTGGAGGAATTCACGTTGCTCGTCGTAAGCGTGGTCTCGTTGAGGTTCTGGCCGGTACGCCCCACATCGTTGTGGTAGGTGAGGACGCTGGCAATGCTGTTTCCGCCCGAGCCGGTACTGACAGTGAGCGAGGCGGAACTGCTGGTTGCGGAACCAAGGGAATTGCTGACGGTAACGTCGAACGTGGAACCGCTATCGGCTGTCGTGGTTGCGGCAGTGGTGTAGGTGGAGGAAGTAGCACCACTGATCGCTGCGCCGTTTTCGGACCATTGATAGGCGAGCGGCGACTGGCCTGTTGCGCTTACCGAAAAGGTAGCCATTTGGCCGGCGGACACGGTCTGGTTCGACGGCTGCGACGTGATGACGGGAGCGCCCGATCCAGAGCTCGAGTTCGATCCGCCGCAACCGTACTCGAGAAATCCGGCGGCGAAAATCGCGACAAGAGCTGCAATCCCAAGCCACAGATGCGTGCGGCGCATATTAAGACCAGCTTAGCCGCGCAAAAGGAAATCGTCCAGAGCAAGCTGGTCGTTCGTCCGCCGCGCCACCGGAGCCCCTGCGCCTGGGCCAATCCGGATGCGCGACTATCCGCGCCTGTGCCGAGCCGGTTTCTTTTTCGCCGGTTTTTTCTTCGCCGGCTTCTCTGGCGGCGCTGGCGGCTCGGGAGGAACCTTGACGATCAGCTTCACGGCATTGCTGGTTGCCGATCCCAGCGAATTCGTGATCACGACGTCAAAGGTCGCGCCATTATCGGCCGCTGTCACCGCACCGGTGGAGTAGTTCGGATACGTGGCGGCGTACAGGTCCTGGCCATTTTTTCGCCATTGATACTGGAGCGGCGGCTTGCCGTGTGCTGTGACGCCGAAGACGGCGCCTTCGCCGACGCCAGCGGTTTGGTTTACGGGTTGAAAGACGATACGCGGCGGGCCGGAATGGTTCGTGTCGCAACCGGATACGATCAGGCCGAGCGCTGCAACCGCAATGAGAGAAACGAGATGGAGTTGGTATCGAGTTCGGTTCATAGGCGCGTTAGCTTAGTCCGAAACGGCGGGAATCGTCCAGCGGGAGCAGTAGGTTTTTTTTAATGGCAAACGCGCTGGGCGATGGACTCTCAAGCTGAGAGGCGAAACGGATTTTTTGCGAAGAGACGAAGTGAGTCGTTAAGTACTAGGACTGATTCGAAGCTGGCGAAAATTGTGTTTGCGAGGAAGTGAAAGTGTATCGATCAAAATTCGCGTTTTTGGTGAGACGGATGGACTTAGGTGCGATTTTTGTTCGACATGTGTATCGATCAAAATTCGGGCGAAAATCGCATTCGCTTTTGTTTCGCTAAACTGCGCTCGCAGTGGCGGAGGCCGCCGGATAAGAGAATGGGAGGGGGCCTGGGGCACAGCAGATTCGTAGCATCCCCGCTCGAAAATACGACAACGAGGGTACGCGCAGACCTGTCGTGCCGGGGATAATAGCCGCAATGACTCGGAATAACGAAGACGAGGCGGAGCGCGCCAAGGAGTACGGCGAAGCGCTTGAGCGGGAGCGCGAGTTGCTGCAAGAGCGCAGCGCCGCGATGCGGCTTGAATTTGTCGCCTTGGAACTCGATTTGGCCATGACGTTCTGTAAGAGTGCCGCATCGACAAGCGATCCTGAAAAGAGCGGGAGAAATGTGGCGCAGGCGGAAAAAGCCTATGAGTCCGCCAAACATTTTCTCGATGGGCGACGCCTGCGCGGGCCAATGCGCCGCACGATCCAGGAGAAGGTATCGGCGTTGGAGTCGTTGCTGAAGAAGGCTCGGGAGGGAAAGACTGAACGCTGATCGGGTGGGCCCTTCGTGCGTCAGGCTAAAAGGTCGGGGCTCCCCGGAAGCTACGGCGCGTCAATCGTCCCTACGGGACTTTGAATCGAATTTTTCGCACGTGTACCGGCACTGACGTGCCGGGCTAAATACAATCGCGCCTCCGGCGCTTCGGGGATAGCAGGCGGCGATACGAAATTGAGAAATTCGCACAGGCTCCGCGGCTAAAGCCGGTGGTGTAGATCGCGCCGTTTCGCAGCGCGAAGAACGCGCTGCTCCCCCGACTAAAGTCAGGGGCTTCCATCGAAAAACCGCACGGCGGGCGGCGATGCAGCGGCGGGCGTCAGGCGGCGCCGGTGCGGGCGGTGCGGCGCTTCAAGGGCTTCTCTTCCTGGGGAATAACCTGCGCGCCGAAGAAGCGGTTGCCTTCGAAGATGGCGCGGATGCCGCGGAGCAGGTCGCGCGCCGCGTCGGCTTTCTGGACAAGACCTTCGAAGCCGGTGATACGCGCCATGCGTTCGATTTCGGTGCTTTGATGCGTGGTGAAGAAGAGAATCTTCGAGGGCATGTGGGCCCCGCGAATCTTGGTAGCAGCCGAGTAGCCACCGCCGCCCGGCATACTCATGTCCATGATGATCAAATCGGGACTGAGCTGCTTAGCCTTGAGAATCGTCTCCAATCCATTGGATGACTCGCCACAGATTTGAATGTCCGCCTGGTCCTGGAGCATGCTTCGAATGCCCTGGCGAGTGATCTCGTGATCGTCGGCAATGAGGATGCGTTTTTTTGCGGAGCTTGCCGCGGAATCGGCGGGAGGCTGGACCGGAGCGGTTTGCCGTCCGCGCACTCGAGGAGCCTGCGTTTGTTTCGCAGCCGGCTGTTCGTCTCGATCGGAAGCTGAAGGCGCTGCGGATGGGGCCTCCGTTTGTTCCGCGGCATTCGCAGAATCATGCGCGGGCGGAGCGGCCGCTGGCGGCATGCCCTCCTGGTAACCCAGGGCTTTCGCCATTTGCAGAATATCGTCGTCGGTGAACGGGGTCTCGATGGGGGGTGCATGGCCGATGGGAATCGTTGTCATCACCTCCGTGCCCTTGCCCGAGGTGTTCAGCGGTCTGATCTCGATTCCTCCTCCGAACTGCTGGATGCGCTCGCGCATTCCCATGATGCCGACGCCAAGGATCTTCTCGCTTGATTTGGTGAACCGCTTGCGGCTGATTCCCTTACCTTCGTCGCGAATCGAGAGTGTCACGGCATCGGCATTGAATGCGATTTGGATTTGAGCGGTGCCGCTGCCGGAATGACGCATCACGTTTGTCAGCGCCTCCTGCACCACGCGAAAGAGCGCGAGTTCTTTATCTTTGTGCAAACGCGGCAACCCCTGCTGGAGATCGAGCTTCACTTCGATCGCGCTGCGCTTGCTGAAGCCCTCGATGTACCAGTTCAGCGCAGGGCCGAGGCCCAGTTCGTCGAGAAGCGGAGGATGCAGAATGTAGGAGAGGGTGCGGATTTCCTCCTCAATCTTGCGGATCATGCCGGCCGCGTCCGTGATGGTCTTCAGGGACTCGGTATCGGATCGGATCTCCCTGGAGGCTTGCATAAGGAGCATGATTACGACGGCGAGTTCCTGGCCGGTGATGTCGTGGAGATCGCGAGCAATGCGCCGGCGCTCTTCGTCCTGCAGTTGCATGATTCGAGCGGAAATCGCGTGGAGGGACTCCTCTTTTTCCTGGAGTTCGCGATTCTTTGCAAGCAGTTCAGTCATTTCCGTCGCGTTGATCTTGATGGTGATCTTCGATTTCCAACGCACGGGAGCCAAGATGAGCCGCACGGTGCGCACGGGAATGTGCTCTCGCGGTTCCTCGACGCGCAACGAGCCGCATACGCGCTGCCGTACGGCGAGCTTCAAACCTTTATCGAGGTCGACCCAGCAGTCGGTGGACACCATGTCCCGGAGGTGCGTCTTGTTCGGCTCGATGACCAAAGCCTCGCCACCGATCAGGTAAGCGAATCGCTTGTTTGCATAAAGGATCAGACCGTCGGCGGAGACGTGCGCCACACCTTCCTCGAGGCCTTCGAGGAGAGAGCCGAGGACCGCGGCGGTGACAGCTGCGGGATCGAGTTCCGGGTGAGCGCCCGAGGCTGAGCGGCGAGCGTTCTGGGGATAATGAACTCGCGGCGGGAGCTTGGGGCTGCGTCCGTGGGCGGCGCGGGCGTTGGTTGCGGCTTTGGCGGGGGCAGGAGCATTCGGCGCGGTGTGCGTGCGCGAGGGCCTTTTTGCTTTAGTGGCGGCTTTATTGGTCGCTGGGTCGGCAGCGTTCGGAGCCGCACTGGGCGCGGTACTTCGACTTATATTGGGATTTATATTGCGATTTGAATTGGGCGAGTTCTTAGGTTTGGACGATGGCGCGGAGCGCGACTGGCTTTTCGTTTCGTCGGGTGATTCGGGAATGGCTCGAGTCGACGCGGAATTCACGTTCCGGGTTTTAGAAGGCGGGCGCTGTTGGTCTTCGCCGGAGCCAGCCGACGATTTAGCGTGCGGCGTGGAGCGGGAGGTCCTCGCAAGGCCTTCATCGGCGGCGCGAGAATCGGTATTTCGACGACTATTCTCTGAAGCGTGCGTCCGGTGCATCGGACCACCCTCGAAGCGCGTTGTGCGTTGTAAGGCTGGGAAAGCGTTCTACAAACGCTCACGGTGATCAGTTTCAATCACATTATATACGCCCGGTACGTTGATGTCCGGCAAATTCGCAGGCGGCCCCAGTTCGCGAATTTCTGGGCTTTTTAAGTCACGGTTTGAATCATCGAACCCTGAGACCCGGAAACTTTTTCATGTCAGGGTTTGAATCATCAAACCC
>JBOGNK010000137.1:0-38329 GCA_050747085.1 Candidatus Acidiferrales bacterium | reverse complement strand
GAAGATCAACAAAAGCGAGCGGTACGTGTACCAGCGCATCCAGCTCGCGAAGCTGACGCCGGAGGCGCAGAAGGCGTTTCTCGAGGACAAGCTCAGTGCGAGTCATGCGACGCTGATTTGCCGCCTGCAGCCACGGCAGCAGAAAAAGGCGCTCAAGCAAAGCGAGCACGGCGGCAG
This sequence comes from Candidatus Acidiferrales bacterium, assembly GCA_050747085.1. Lineage (GTDB taxonomy): Bacteria > Acidobacteriota > Terriglobia > Acidiferrales > UBA7541 > Palsa-295. Next base: position 38,152 of record JBOGNK010000137.1, on the reverse strand, counting down.
CGTCCGCGACCTGGCGGACTGGATCGGCTGGAACGTCCACCTCGACTTGCGGGAGAAGGCTGCGTTTCCGCTGGATGACACCGGGGCGGTGAAATCGTCTGCGCTGCTGCCTGGCGTGCCAGCGTGCGAGCAGTGCCCGAAACGCACGGGCAGCAACACGCAACTGTTTGCCGACGTGAAGAATGGCGACACCTGCACGGATCCACAGTGCTTCCACGAGAAGGAGAGCGCCTACGTCAAGATTCAGGTCGGGACGCATCCTGAGGCGAAGATGCTGAGCGCCGACATGCACAGCGAGAGGGCGCGCGGGCTGACGAACTGGCGGCCAGCCGGGAAGGAAAGCTGCAAGCACACGGTCGAGGGCGTCGTAGTCGAGCAGGGGAAGTACGGCACGCGCGAGGTGCGGCTCGGGCAAGTGCTGAAAGTGTGCACGAGCGAGACGTGCGCAACGCATCGGCCGAAGTCCCGGGGTCCGGCCAGGTACCACACGCCAGCGCCGACGAAAACGGAGAAGGCGGGGCGCGAGAAAGAGAAGCTGGAGAACGAGGTTCGCGACTCCGTCGAGCAGCAAATTGTCGAGAAGATTTGGGCCAAGGCCGAAAAGGTCGGCACGGTGCCACGCCAGGCGCTCGCTTTGCTGGTCGAACAAAGGGCGCTGAGCTGGTGGGGTGACGCGATTACGACGATGCCGCTGCGGCTGGCGTTCGGTAAAACGGTTCCGGTGAAGCTGCGCGCCGCGATCCTGAAACTGAAGCCAGCAAAGGTCGCGGCGCTCGTGGTGACCGTCGCGGCGGCAGGCGCCCTACAAGACGGAGGCCTGAGCCTGGAGGGAACTTCCGAACTCTGCAGGTGGGCGGGGATCGACGGGAAGAAGATGCTGGCCGATGCGATCAAAGCCAAAGCCAAAGCCGAAGCAGCAGCCAAACCGAAGGCGTCTGCAAAGCCGGCCAAGAAGGCGAAGGTCGGGAAGAAAGCCAAAACGGGCAAGACCAAGCGAGGGTAAATGGGCGCCGGCAACTGTCCCAGCTGTGACCGTCCCACCACCGTCTACAAAACGCGGCACGTGGGCCGCGTGACGGTGAGGTATCGCAAGTGCCGCAACTGCAAAGTGGCGGATCGGAAAGGCCGACTCGGGCCGCGAAAGTTCGCCACGACGGAGAAGGCGAATGCCAAACGCCGCGCGACGGCGTGAGTGGCTGGGCGTTCGCCCGCGCAAGCGAGGCTGGATCGTCGCTCGCGAGGCAGCGGAGAAAGAGCACTGCGAGCATTGCGGCCAGATGGTGCTGTACCGCGCGGAGGCTCTGCTGCTCAATGCGATTCCAGCCAACGGCCTGCTGGCGATTCCGGAACGGTGCAAGCGTGTGCTGGTCTACCGCTTTGGCGGGGCGGTAGACCACCTCGTACCGGAGCGGCTGATCCTGCAATTTCGTCCGGACATGAATCCTCACCACCCGCTGAACCTCATGACGCTCGCCGTGCGGTGCCACGCGATCAAGACGCAAGCTGACGCGCGCCTGTGCCGCGGCGACAAGCTGGGATTTCTGGACGTGCTGCGGAAGCACGATTGGCCGATGGAGCGCATCGAGGCAGCGCTCGCGCTGTACCAACTGTGAGCTGGCCGCACCGATCGCACAAAGACCTTCAAGACGCGGGCTATCTCTGGCGCGGATACGGTCGCTGCGTCGAGTGTCACGCGCAGATTCTCTGGTACCGCAGCGTTGACCTGAAAATGACTCCCGTCGATCCGCAAACGTACGCTCTCCATTTCGCCACGTGCGAGGCACGAAAGGAAAAGCGCGCGAAGCGCGCCGAAGCAGAAGCCAAGTGCATCGCGTTTCCGGACCGCCAACGCAAACTGCGGGTCTAAGTGCCTGCCGGGTCCGCGCCGTTAAGCCTGAAATATTCCGCTATCGCGTCGTCCCATTCTTTCCGCTCTTCGGGCGTGACGGTCGGGTAAGTCTCCGTCGTGAGCAGCGGTCCCGTCTTCTCGAATGCATAGACCAGCTCCGGAGGGATGTTGGCGCGCTTCATCACCGGCAGCATGATATCCAGCATCTCTTTTTCTGTGTACGGGCGTTGTTTTGGCATCGGCAGGTTGCCTCCTTCCTTCGGCATTCTACCCCAACTCCCAAATACGATTTAGTACCACTAATGGTACTTTCCGCCGGCGCACCCCCGCAAAATGTCGCATTTCGCTTGACGTCAATACCGTGAGCACCTGATTCTCTGCCGCAGACGAGGGAATTGCGTTACCACCCCAGGGCTGCCGTGCCCAACCGGCAGCCCAACCGAATCGTCGAAGCGCTCCCCTGCTGGCGCGCAAAGGAATGCAGCGGGGCTTGAGGCGTATAACCCAGCAAATGCGCTCGCCCAGACCCTACACGATAGTCCCGGCAAAGTATCGAAGCTCCGACCTACGAAACGACCTGCTATTCCTGCCTGATTTTCTGCGGCAGTCGCCCATGCGATCCCGCTTTTATAAAGCCACAGCGCTCGAAATGGATCGCCTGATCGCGAATGGCCGCGTGGCCGTGGTGGATGCGGAAAGGAAAATCTGGCAGTTCGTGGGCGAGCTGGAGCTATCGAGCGCGCCCAGCAAACGCGTGCAGGGCGGCAGAGTCTCGCGCCAGGTGAGCTACAAAGTGCGCGAGGTGATCGAATCGGAAATGGGGCAGCGACCATTGCGCGAGGAAGCGCCCCGAGAGCCGATATTCGAAGAGACGCCGCAGGAGGAAGCCCTTGCCAGCCTATAAGACGCTAGCGATTCCGCCATCGATTTTGCCGGGTGACTCCGTGCAGCTGATGAACGGCAGCGAACCGGCCGCAGCACTGCAAGCGGGCAACTACGCGACCGAACGCGTGGCGCTGGCGACCCAGAACGGCAGGAGTGGATCGTTCGTCCGCGTAAGGGGAACGTTTTCGGGAGCGCCGGGAGCCTTCAGTTTCTCGATGCAAGAGTCAGAAACCGACAGCACAAATGACTTCGTGTCGATCGGAACGGCGATTACAGCCGTCGATTCGAACAACCAGTTCTACGCCGACCTGATCAACGCGGCGGTGGGACCATTCCTTCGCGGGTTCGTGACGAGCCTGACGAATGCGGTGACGCTGACGCTGCAGGTGCAGGCGCAGTAGGAGGAGAACGATGAAGCTCACAGGATTGATGGCATCGCTGGCGCTGCTGGCAATAACGGCAGTCGCAGCCCCGAAAGCAGCCAAGCACGTAGTGGTGCCGACAACCGAAGCGGGAGCGGCAAGCGCGACGATGGCGGAAGGCCAAAGCTCCAGCGGACCCGTGCACTCGACGACGCTGAACTGGCTAGCTCCGGCAGCGCAGACCGGGTTTACGGTGACGGGGTACAACGTGTATCGCGCGTCAGGGGCATGCAGTGCCTCGATGACTTGGGGCAGCCCATTGAACGCGTCGCCACTGGCCGCCACGACGCTGACCTACCAGGACACGGCGGTGACGGCGGGAAGCGAATACTGCTACACGGTGACGAGCGTAGCGACAGCAAGCGGAAGCACGGTGGAGTCGCCGAAAGGGCAGGCAGCCGGAGGTTACGGCACCTGGCAAGTAGTCATTCCGGTCTACGCGGGCCCCACGCAGCAAATCGCTCCTCCGGGAGTTGGATCGAACCCGGACGCGATCAGCTAAATCAAAAAAAGGGGAGTGCAGCTATCGGCCAAGGCGCTGAGCGTGCTGGCCGAAGTGAAGACGCGAATGATCGAAGAGAAAAACGAGGCGAACGGAGTGGAAGCAAACGAAACCAAGGAACGGCCACGGTTTCGCACGATGGGTTCGCCGCAACGCCGCGCGGATGAACAGCGGCCCACCCGCCAGCGCGGTGCACACGTTCGCGGCGCTGCGTGGCAGCGGTTTTGCCGCAGAAGGACGCTCGTTGAGTGAAGGCGAAGAAGACAGGACGGCCCAGCGGTTATACGGAGCAGATCGCAGCGAAAGTATGCGAGCGGATCGCAACATCCAGCGACGGATTGCGGCAGATTTGCAAGGAGCTGGGATTAACGCCTTCGGCGGTCTACCGGTGGCTGCAGGAGCGGCCCGAGTTTCAGGAGCAGTACGCACGCGCGAGAGAAGCGCAGTGCCAATTACTCGCGGATGAGATCGTCGAAATCGCGGACACGCCGGAAGAAGGCACCGTGAGGAAGCAGGATGCCAAAGGCGTCGAGACGCGCACCGGCGACATGTTGGAGCATCGGCGATTGAGAGTGGATGCGCGGAAGTGGATTTTGGCGAAATTGCAGCCGCACAAGTACGGCGACAAACAGGAAGTGAGCGGACCAAATGGAGGCGCGGTGCAAGTGCAACTGGTGAGCAGCATTGCGAGGCCGAAACGATGACCGCAAGCCTAGAGCTTCTGATGCTGGCGCTGTTCCTGTCGAGTTCGATCGTGCTTCAGCTGCTTACGTTGGCTTCTGTGCATGACGCCGCGAGGTTTGCGGAGAAAGCAGCAACGATGGCCGATAACGCTGCGCTGGAATCCTTTCGGGCAAAAGAGGCGGCTCGGGCAGTCGAGGCGAGACTGACGCCGCAGACCAACGTCGAGTCGTGCGAAACCTGCCATGGATCCGGGCGGCTCGAGAAAGTGACAGAGGCGCCGCTGGTGGCCGCGATCCGCGCCGGCCTGGCGGAAGCCAAGCGAGACAAAAAGTGAGTGAACGCGACGGTCACAACGGGAATCGAACGATGGCGAGTGGACTTCGACGCCTACTACGCTCCGTACCCGAAGCAGAATGCGTTCCATGCTTCTACGGCGCGGCATCGCTTGCTTGGAGGAGCCGCTGGACCGGGAAAGACGCTCGCTCTTATAGCCGATCATTTGATCTCTTGCAGCGAGTTTTCAATCGACGACGCGCGCCAGGTCAAAACGCTGTTGTTACGCCGTACGCACCCCAAGCTGGCGTCGACAGTCGTTGCACGGTTCGAAGAGAAAATTCCTCGCGAACTGTATACGTCCTTCAACCGGCAAATGGGAATTGTGAAGTGGCTGAACGGCGCGGAGACGCGGTTCGGCTCGATGCAGTACGAGCACGACGTGATGGGCTGGCAGGGACAGTGGCTAAAGATCGGCTACGACGAGCTGACGGAATTTACCTTCCGGCAGTGGAGCGGCATCTCGGCGTGGAATCGCTGCCCGGTAAGCAAATGGTCGACCAAGGACGGAGCCACCAATCCGATCGGCATCGGCGCGGACTGGGTGGAACACCTGTTCGTGATGAAGAAGCCGTGGCCGGAGATGGATACGATGCAGAAGGCGCAGTACCTGCAGGAACGCGACACAGAGTACACCTATTTCCCCTGCACGTATCTGGACAATCCGATCTATGCGAACGATCCGGTGTTTCTGGCGAACCTGCAGAGCTATCCGGCGGCAATCCGACAGGCGTTGATGGAAGGGAAGTGGGGCGTGTCGGGCGGCTACTTCCAAGGCGCGTGGGACGAAGCTGTGAACGTGTATGCAGCCGAATCAGTAGTGATCAAGCCGCACTGGCGCAAATGGCTATCGGGCGACTGGGGATTCGAGCACAACAGCGCGATCTACAAGCATGCGCTGACCGATTGGGGAACGGTGCTCACCTACGGCGAGCTGGTGTTCAACCACAAGGACGCGGAGCAGATCGGCGAAGCGATTGCGGAATTCTGCCACGATGCGAGCGGCCGGCTGGAGAAGGAACTGGAAGCATTCTCGTTTTCGCACGACGCCTTCGCGGCGACGAGCGAAGGGCATGCAATCAACTCGCGGGCGCAGCGCGTGGGCGACGTGCTGGCGAAGTACGGACTGCCGCGGCCGATTCCGAGCACGCGCGACAAAATTGGACGCGAGCAGTTGATGTACGAGAAGCTGCGCAGCCGAATCAAGCTGGGCGTGCGCCTGGACGAGCAGGGCAATCAGATCGCGGAAGAAACCGCGGCCTGGCAGATTGCGGATACCTGCCATCACCTGATTCGCGTGATACCGCGCGCGCCGCGTGACGAGAAAAACGTCGAAGAAGTTGCGGAGTTTGCGGGCGACGATCCGCTGCAGGGTTCCGGGTACGGTTTGTATTACCTGTTCGGGAAGCCATCGGCAATACCGTTTGCCGAGCGCATGGCGGCCGAGCTGAGCACCATCACGGATGCGACGAGCCGCGCGGTACAGGCGCAAAGGCTGATCGCAGGGAATGCGAAGAAGGAAAAGCCGACCGGCCGGCTTCGCTGGATGCGCCGGAATTAGGAGGTCGAAACGAAATGAAGCTGTCGTTTGGCTTGTTGTGCCTGGTGCTTGCGATCGCCGAGTCGTTCATGCTGGCCGGTCCGGCAAGCGCCAAAGATAAAACGCCGCCGGTGATCCCGGACAAGAATGTCTCGGACGTAATGGCGGCCGAGCTGCAGATTCAGGCTGAAATCATCCAATCGAATTCGCTGCAGACGCAGCTAAACCAGTTGAAAGAACAGTACCAGGCGTCGCAACTGGCCCTGGCGAAGGCCGAGGCCGATGCCTGCGCGGCGGCGGGCGCGGATTGCACCAAGGACTGGCAGATCGACATCAGCAGTGGCAGGCCGAAGCTCGTGGCGAAGCCGCAACCGGCAAGGAAGTGAGTATGCTCGGTTGGAAGAGTCGCTACCAGGAAGCTGAACTCGAACGCATGCGGAAGCGCGAGGACCTGCTGCTTTCGGCGCTCCTCGAACGCGCCGGGCACCCGAAGGCGGCTGAAATTCTCCGCGCGGAGCAGACGCTGGCGGTAGCGCAAAAATCGGCGGAAGCGGCGGCGGCGGTGCAGACGGCTGCAAAGGCCAAGACCGAACAGCGGCCGACCGGCCGCGGCGGATGGCGCAAGCTGCAGAAGTGGATGCAGGACAACGTGGGGCGCGAAACGCAGGATCGGGAGGAAACGGCGAATGTTTAGCAAAGGACATTTCGGGGCGCGGCCAAACGAAGCAAAGAAGCCCGAAGCGGCAAAACCGAAAGAGCCGGAGGCCAAGCAGCCCGGGGGCTCAGAGCGCGGCGCCGACCACGCGACTGAGCATACTTCGAAGACGCATGGAACGAAACCGCATCCCGCAACCGGCGTTCATGCGGTCCACATCCACCACCACGGCGAAGGCCAGCCGGTGAAGACGCACACGCATCACGACGGCGGGAACGTAGAGGAACGCGAGCACGCCTCGATGGGAGAGGCGCACGCGCACGCGCAACAACAACTGCCCGACAGCGGCGCCGAACCACAGGATGAATACGATCGGGACGAGCAAACTCCCGACGACGGTTCGGCCATGAGCAGCTTGGGCACATTGGGCGAGTGAGCATCGAAGAGCAAATCAGCGGCCGCAAGCCGTGGGTGGAAGACTTTTCGCTTCCAGTACCGCGGTTCTCGATAGCGAACCCTTACTGGATTCCGGGGCTGCGAACTAGTTCGCGGGATTATCTGTACGCCACCCGCTGGGAGTGGTGGCTGCAGCCCTTTCGCCGGCTGCTGCTCGCTCCGAATGAGTGGCTGAGCGATCTGGCGTTCGAAAAGCAGTCGATCATGCCGGAACGCATCAAGCGGCTCGAATTCGGCATCGAGGCGCTGCGCGGCGGATTCTGGCGAATGGCGACCATGAACGAGTTTCGCTTCTGGCTGCGCGATTACGTGCGGGAGTTGAGGCATGGCGGAAAAGCGCGACTACCTGAAGGCCACGCACGCGGAAGTGAAGTACGAAAAGAACTCGCGGCATCTGCCTGAGCGATGCCGGACGTGCAAGCATTTCATTGCGGATGGGCATCCAGCGAACGATGAGAAGTTTAAGCCGCGCTGCGAAGTAGTTCGGGATCCGATTTTCGCGGGCGGCTGGTGCGAGTGGTACAAAGACAAACGCGAGCCGGTAATGCGCCGGTTGGCCAAAGGAGCGAGAGGATGAAGGGAATTCGAGCGGCTGTGATTTTCTGGTTTGTCCTGGTCCTTGCGCTGATCTTCGCCGCGCCGGCCCTGTTGCGGGCGCAAAGCGTGGTACCGCCCGGCGATCAATCGGTGTTGCATCGGATCGGCAATCGCTGGGAAGCGCCGGCGTTTGCAGCATGGCGCACGCAGGTCATTACGGGTAACAGCTCGACGGGCTCGCAGACGATCCTCGTGAAGGCGTCCGGTTTGGCGTTGAAGGACGGCTATACGATGCCGTGCAGCTCGACGTTCTGCGATCCGTTCAATACGAACACGCCCATCGTAGTTGGCGTGGGATCGGTGGCGGAGACGGTGACGCCTTCGGGCGTGAGCGTTTCCGCGTGTCCGCCTTCCGCCGTTTCGACGAGCGCGGACTTTTGCGCGAGCGTGACGGCGACGTTCGCGAACGTGCACGGGTATGCCGAGCCGGTTGTGTCGGGTGATGCCGGCATCGAAGAGGCGGTCACCGACGCAGCTTGGAACGGCGGCGGGTTGGTCGAGTGGTTTGTGGACACCGGGACCGTCACACTCAGCACCGGCGGCCTGACCACGACAACGACAACCAAAGTCCCGAGCATGTTCATCAACGAAGGGGCTTCGGCTTACGTCGAGACGACGATTACCACTTCAGCCAATTGGTCGGTGGGGATCGCGTCGCATACGGCGGACTTCTGCGCATCGAATTCCACACTAACCTCAGGAACGGCTTGCACGCAGGTTGCTCCAACCCTGACGGGGACGAGCACTGCGCTGACGGCGGTTCTCTTTACCATGGGAACGTCAAACCCGGGAGCCGGAGCCATTAAGGCTCGGGTTTGGGGCGAAACGCCGGTTAACTCCGCGTTCTAGCGAGTGATGCCGTGGGTTCCGAGCGACGCGCAGCGCCACACCAAGAAGGCGAGGAGCAGTGTGGCGCAGCGGCAGTGGGCCCACGTCGCCGATCGCGTGCTGCAATCCACCGGCGATGAGGCTCGTGCGGTACGCGAGGCGAACGGAGCGGTAAAGAAGCGCGGCATCCATCGCAGGATGGTTGACGCAGACGCGAGCCATGGTCGGCACCTGAGCGGATGATTGCGGATTACATGGTCGAGCAAAAGCCAAGCAGGTTCAACGGACATCCGCTCGACGAAGTGAGCGACGATAACCTGCTGACGTTCTGCATCGACCAGCAAATCCAGATTTCGCTGGATGCGGATCGAGCCGAACTGATCGCAGCGATCGAAATTCGTGCGCTCAAGCTCGCGGAGTCCCAATGTTCACTCCCGAGGTAGCGCGCGGCACACGTCTGCGATTCTGGATTGGCGTAAACCGCGACCAAGTGGTGCTCGACTTCGGCATGAGCCTGAGTCACCTGGAAATGGGGCCTGACGAAGCGGAGAAGATCGCGGAGTTGCTGGTAAAACACGCAAGCAACGCACGAGCGGGAATAAAATCCGTGGACGGGGTGAAATCCTAATGCACGTCTTCCACAGAATTACCGGACGCAAGCCGAAGGGCGGCATGCATATCAAGCCGTCGCACGAGGGCTTATTTACTAGAGAGGCTCACGCGCACGGCCGCAGCATCCAGGGCGAGGCGCAGCATGACCTGCACTCGCCGAACGCCTCAGGCGCAGAAAAGAAGCGCGCTAATTTCGCGCGTATGGCGCGGCGGCATTTCAAACCACTCTAAACGACATTGGCGACCGCGAACGCAAGTCCTCTTGATTTTCCTGGCGGCGCCGTCGAAGTGTCTCCGGAGAAGTTGCCACCCGGGGCCACGGCGGAAAATGAGCAGGACGAGCAGGACTATGGCCCGAACAACGAGAAGTTGCCCGAAGAGCTGCAGACGCTGCTAAAGGATCTCGCGCGTAAATTCTGCGACGAAGATAAATTCAGCCGGCGGCTCGAAATCCAGACGAGCAAGAAGGCGCACTGGTTCTGGCGCAGCTTGCAGCATATCTATTGGGATTCCCGAGCCGAAGGCTGGGTAGCGAATGGACCGAACGGCGCGCCGCTGATTGCCGATAACTCGGGCCGGCTGCCCTACAACAAAGATTCTGCGGTCCTGTACACGACCAACATCCATCAGCCGTACGGCCTGACGCTGATTGCTGTGCTGACGCAGGATGTTCCGGCCGTCGTGGCTGTTCCCGAGGACCCGGACGACGCGGCGGACCTGGCGACGGCGAAAGCCGGCACGCGCATCCGCAAGATCGTCGAGCACAAAAACGACGCGGTGATGCTGGTGGCGCAGGCCTGCTTCTTCGCCTACGTCGACGGACGCACGCATGCCTGGACGCGCAACGAAAACGGCGAAACGAAGATCAGCGTCTACGGCTCGCTGAACGTGAAGGTGCCGATCACGGCGCCCGACCAGAAAAAAATGCTGTACGTGCAATACAGCGACGAAAACCACGTCGCGTTTGCGAAAGCGGAGAACCCCGAATTCAAGGACAAGATTCGCGGCGGAGCGCAAGGCTCCGGTCAGGACGTGTACGAGCGCACTGCACGCGTAAGCGTAATGCAGGGCACGAGCTACATGAGCGGCAGCGGCGATACGCTCGTCAATCTCGCCACCGAGCAGCAAACGTGGATGTTGCCGGCGGCGTTCGAACTGGAGAATCAGGACGCCAAGGTGGACGACCCGCGCGTCGCGCAGCTGAAGGAGCTGTTCCCCGACGGGTGCCGCGTGAAGATCGTCAGCGGCGTGTACGTCGGTTCCTGGAATGAAAGCCACCTGGATCACTGGGACGTTTTCAACGCGATGCCGGGCGACGGGCAGTTCCGCAATTCGCTGGGCTTCACGACCGAGAGCGTGAACGAGCGATTCAACGACATCATCAACATCGCGCAAGACGTGTACGAAAAGACGATTCCGGCGAGCCACTGGGACGTCGAGATGTTCGGCACGGACGGGCAGATCGAGCAAACGTCGATGCCTGGTGCGCGCTATCCGGTGAAGAAGAGGCCAACGGAGGCAGTCGGCGACAACGTCTTTTTCGAACCACCAGCGTCGGTCAGTCCGGACATGCTGCAGTACGGCCAACAGCTGATGGGTCCGGTACCGCAATTCCTGACCGGAGCATTCCCCGCGCTATTTGGCGGCGGCGAGGCGAAGGGCGCTGCCGGCGATACAGCGTCTGGCTACGCCATGCAACGCGATCAGGCAATGGGCCGCATCGGCCTGGTGTTCCGCGCGATGAAGCGATGGTGGGCGAACATCATGGGCAAAGCGGTAAAGTGCGCCGCCGAACTCAATCAGGATTTGAGCCTGGCGATTCCCGACGCCCATGGCAACACGCAAACCACGAAGGTGCGGCTCGAAGAGCTGAAGGGAAATGTCCATTGGCATCCCGAGACAGATGACGGGCTGCCGGAAAGCCCAACCCAGCAGCGGCAGGTTGCGACGCAGATGCTGGCGCTGGCGGAGCAGAATCCGGTGGTGGCGCAGGCGCTGATGGAGCCGGAAAATCTCGAGTGGGTACAACGCGCAATGGGCACGGGACTGAAGATTCCCGGCGCAGATTCGGCCGCGAAGCAGATGGCGGAAATCAACGAGCTGAAGGAAGGCGCGCCGAGTCCGAATCCCCAGTTCGAAGCGCTGCAGCAGAAACATGCCGAAGCCGTCGCGATGTCGCAGCAGGGCATGCAGGTGCCCGACCAGCTGATGCAGGAGCTGATGGAAGGGGCGAACACCCCGCAGAACGTGAGCAGCGTGCCGGTGGATCCGGATTGGGACGACCACAAGGCCGAATACGAGACCGTTTTCCGCTACATCAACGGCATGGCCGGCCAAAAGCTGAAAGCGGAAGACCCGGTAGCGTTCGAAAACATCAAGGCGCACGGGATGGAGCACAAGTTCTACATGGCGAAGCAAGCGGCGTCGATGCCGCAGCCGCCACCGATGCCGGCAAACCACCGTGCGCCGCCGACGGTTGCGGCATAAACGATCTTTTTTCTGAGGTGAAGAAATGAGTGCATTGGCAGCACCCGCGGCAAGCGTGGCCGATACGGGGAATCTAGGCGGCGCGTCGCCGACACCAAGCGACCAGCCGTTAGAAACGCAGGTCCCATCGCCTGGCGGCGATGGTGCGACAGCAGATCCGGGAGCTGGGGATGGCGGAAGCCAGCCCGAAGCCGGAGACCATGCGCAAGGCGCGGACGGCAAACAGCCAGACGCGCAAGGGGAACAACCGAACGGAGACGGCCGCGTCATTCCGGCGAAATGGCGCGAGCTGGCAAAACAGGATCCGGAATTCCGGGCGCTGTTTTTCGAGCGGCAGCAATTCAAGAAAGAGTTCCCTGGAGGATTGCAGGAAGTAAGAGGGCTGAGAGAAGCCCTCGAACTGGCGGGAGGCGAGGCCGGAATTCAGCAGATGCAGGCTGACCTGGGCGACTTCCGCAAGCTGGCCGAGCAGTTTTTCTCCGGCGACGAAGCCTACATCGCCGACCTGTTCGAGAGTGATGCCGAGAGTGCAATGCAGCACCTTGGTCACTACCTGGACAAGGCGGAAGAAGTAGGCGGACCGGCATACGAACGGGTGATGGCGAAGCGCATCCACAGCGAACATGATGCTGTGGGCTTGCGCGGCTCGCTGAAACAGGCTTACGACGCGATTAAGGCGAAGGACCCGGAAAATCCCGCGCTGCGAATTCTGAACACCATCGCAGCCTGGCATGACCGGGTGCAGAACGTCGCGGAGACCGAGCCTGACCCCGAAGTGGAAAGACTGCGCAAGCAGGTGCGCGAGAGCAGTAGGGCAAGCGATGACGCCGAATTGCAACGGCTGAGCGGCGAATACCAGAGCGCGACAAAAAAGCTGATCGACGCCGAAATCGAAACCCAGCTCACTTCGTTTTTGAAAGGGCGCGTTTTCCCGGACAAAGCGAAAGTGCTGAATTGGATTTTGAGGGAAGCGGACTCAGCTGTGGGTGCGGACAAGGAGTTCATCAAGCAGCGGGACGCACTCTTCCAGCGGCGTGATGCGAAAGCGTCGAGCCGGCTGGGATTCGCGCGCTGGAAAAAAGAAGTCGCCCGAGTTGTGCCGGAAGCGATTCGGCTGTTTGCGACCAATGCTCCAAAGGCAGCCCCGCAGAACGGCGGGAATGGCCAGCCAGCAGCTAAGCCGTCGAATACCGGCGGAGGGTTCGTGTCGGTGGATAAAGTTCCCGCCGTGCACGAAATCGACCGCATGCAAACGACGCGCGAGATGACACGACTGCATCGGGCCGTGCTGAAAAACGGCCAGAAGGTGGATTACTCGAAGGCGCTCGCCGGGTAGCCTCTAACCCAAATCGCAGGTAAGCAAGGCCGCTCGCGCGGCCTTTTTTATTGGCGGAGGGGAAAAGGGAGAAGACACGAATGCCGAATATTTCGAACGCGAACGCGTATGCAATTCAGGTGGAGAAGGTCCGCCCGGAATTGCCGCTGCTGTGGTCGCACGACGACACGCTGCTCGGGCTGATCGAGGACAAGACGGACGGCCTCGATAAAGTCTCGATGCACGCTTACCGCGTGCCACTGAACATCAGCGCCGGCGGCGGCCCGAGCCAGATCAATCCGGACGGCGGAAACCTGCCGCGCGGGTCGAACTTCAAGACGGACCAGCTGTTCGTCAACCAGGTCTTTTTCGCCTTCCCGATGGAGTGGACGGCGGAAATGCAGGTGGCGACCGACGGCAAGGAAAAGTCGATCGAGAATTACGTGCAGCAGGCGCACGAACTGGGCGTGAAGACGTTCCGCACCGGCCTCGAAGCGCTGCTGCATGGCGACGGATCGGGAACACTCGATTCCGTCACATCGGTCGTAAACAGCCCCGTGCTGGGCGTGAACAACGCGAACCAGTTCATCGACCAGCAGTACGTGCAGGACTTCCCGAACCTGACGAGCGGCAGTCGCGGAACGCTGCTGATCATGATGGCGGATGCGATCGCCAACACGCTCACCATCGACCCCTCGACGCCGGTTCCCGCCGGAATCGCGATTGGCGACTTGCTGATCGTGGATGGCGGCGCCGGCGTGGCAAACTCCAGCCTCAACGGGCTGCAGGCCCTGCAGCTCAACTCCAACGTCGGCGCCTATCTGGGCGTTCAACGCGCGGCATGGCCGGGACGGCTGAGCTGCCCGCTGATTGCCGGAAACAGCCAGGCGATCACGCCGCAGAAGTGCCGGCTGATGCTGAACCAGGTGCGGCTCGCCTTGGGCATCGACACGCCGGAAAGCGCGCAGTGGATCTGGTACATGCTGGTGGACCAGGAAGCCCAGATCGAAAACATCGGGCTGATCGTCTCGCAGGTGATTCAGAACCAAGTGAAGGGCAACAGCTCGGTGGATATGCTGATGAAGACGACGCCAAAGACGTTTGGCGGCCGCCCGATCAAGTGCAGCCAGCATGGCGTTCCGGGCCGCATCGACGGCTTGGCCCTCAAGCACTGGGGCCGCTGCCAGATCCAGCCGATCGACTACTACGACGTGAACGGGCAGACGGTGTTCCCGGTCTACGGGGACAATAACGTGCCGTCGACCGGATTCATCGTCTGGTGGTGGACCGGCTTCAACGTATTTAACGACAACCCCCGTGCGGGCGTGTACTCCACAGCGAACGCGATCCCGACCGGGTATTTCGGCCACTAGAAACTGACGATTCGCTGGTTGCCGCATAGGCCCAGCGACGAAGTTGGAGTCAGGCGGGGCGGTTTGCTGCACGGTAAGGCGGGGACCGCCCCAGTTTTCACGGAGACAGATGGCATCGGGTCTCACGCTTCCGGTTAATGCAGTCGAAGAACGCAGCGCCAACGCTAACCGGGAGTGCCCTGTCTGGGTCGAGCGCGAAATCCAGAAAATCGGCGGCATGGAAAACGGCAGGCCGCGGTTTCGCGTCGTTTGGGGCGGAAGCCGCTGGACGGCGGGCGTGGACGGCAAGACACTGATCCGCCCTTATCGGCTCGACATGTGGCACATCGAGAAGCTGCATGAAGGCGAGTACGAACACGTCTACCGGCTGGGCGAATGTCCAGGGCCGGCGCATCGCAAAACCGAAAAAGATCAATGGTGCCGGCAATGCTTCGTCGACGGCGGAGTTCCGCTCGAACCGGACCGAGCCTTCGGCGTGATCGAAGGGGCGATTCGGCTGCTGCTGCGCACCGAAGAGTTGCAGCGAAGCACGATCTTCAAGGCGCAGCAACGCGATGCGCTGTTTGCGCGCGAGAACGCGAAAGATGCGGCGGCGCCAAAGGCCATCAATGAGGCGATGCAGGACGCCCGCCCCGCGAGCGTAAAGCGGAGTTTCGAGACGCCGCTGCGCGAAACGTCGCAGCAGGCCATGGGCACGACCGGATTCAAGCAACTGGGCGCGCGCGAAATCGCACGCGGCCTGAGAAAGAAGAGGAGAGCATGAGTGCAGCACCAAGCCCGTTCGCGGGAGGATTGACGGCAGCGCAGGCGCAGGCGCGCGTATCGGCCGCGCTGAAGAAAAAGCAGGGATTCACGCGGGCCATTCGCCCACAACTGCCGGAAATGAAGCCGCTCTACATCTACAGCGTGAGCGACAACGGCATCTTCAAGACCCTGGCCGACGGGACGTACGGATGGACGCAGTCCGGCTTCCCGTACTTCTACGTGCCGCCTTGCGGCGAAGACGCCGAACACAGCGAACCTGTTTTCTATTACGAGGACGGCAAAAAGCGGGAAGGCATTCCGGGGCTGATGCAATTCGAGCACGTGAAGAGCATCGATATCGGTTCCGAGTGGGCCATCCACAAAGCCGAAGAAGTGGGCGCGGAAATCATGCGCATGGGCCCGGGCAAGCCGCCGCAGGACGGCCTGGACAATTACGGCCTGTTTATGAGCTGGCACAATCCGCCGCTTCCGGCGGAAGTAAAAGCCGCGCAGCAGAAGTTGACGGCGACTCTTGAACGGCTGATGAAAGAAGGCAACCTGATCTACGCGCAGGGCGAGAAGAAGGGTCCTGACGGGCAGCTGCTGGGCAACGAGCACTTCTGGGCCGCACAGCTCCTGGGCCAGCAAGAGCCTTGGGCGCGCGGAGCACGCAAGATGCTGCCTTGCCCGCACTGCGGTAGCGACATGCCGGCGAACGCAGCGGTGCATTACGGGCCAGGCGGATGCGGCGGCGTGATCGACTGGCCGCGCGCGATCGGCTCGTCATTGAAAACGGAAGAGGACTGGGTGAAAGCCTCGCCCATGCTCCCGAAGGACAAGCGGCATCCCGATTACCAGGAGCCGAAGAAGGGCAAGAAGGGCGAGAAGGACGAATAGTTGCCGTCCATCCAGACAACGGCGTACGGCACCGTCGAAGGCGTGACGACGTTTGCGCGGGCGCTCGTCAACGACATGCTGACATCGAGCCGGGGCGAAATCCTGACGGATACCGCCCCTTTCACCTTTCCGCTGCTGAACATGGCAGCGGATTACTTCACCAAGAAGCTGACATCGAACGGCTATAAGACGTTCGTTTTCGAGACGGTGCTGAGCCCGATTACGCCGTGCAATTTTCCCAATCTCGGGTTGGGCGGCGCGGATCCCGGCCAGCAGGTGAATATCTCGGACACCGGATACTTCGACGGGTCCGAGCAGCATTATCCGCCGGCTCTGCCGAGCAATCTGCTGGTACCGGAGAGGCTGTGGGAACGGGAAACAGGGACGCAGGAACCCTGGCTCCCGATGGACGAAGCGACGGACGGCCTGCCGAGCGTCGCCCAAGGGCAGCGGCTGTGCATCTGGGAATGGCGCACGGAAATCATCTGGATGGCGGGTGCGACGCAGACCAACGACGTGAAGGTGCGGTACGAGGCGAGCGCAATCCAGTTTTCAAGCGTCAACGATTCGGTTCAGATTCGAGGCTCGCAGTCGGCGCTGGCAAACTACCTGGCGGCCGTATTCGTGAATTCCCGTAACCCGCAAGCGGCTGCGAGCTTTTCGGCCGCCGGCGACGATTTCACGGACATGATCATCCGGGAGAACGTGCACGCATTGCAACGCAAAACAGTGACGCGACAAGCTTACGGCTCACGCGGCCGAGGGAGGGCATTCTAAATGCCGATTACAGTGAATGGCTTCGATGGGAATCCGTTCGACCAGCGGAGTATTGAAAGCCTGCAGGGGCGCTTCATCGTCTGCCACTACCTGCTGGGGCTCTTGGGAAACCAGGCAGTGGGAGGCGACACGCTGGACTTCACGAACGGCGGTGTGAACTCCGCAGTGCCGACGCTCGGCCGTGGCATTGCGAGCGCGGTGACCGAAGAATCGGCCGCGACCGCGGCGAGCTTCATCGGCTCGGGCGGATATTTCGCGCTGATCGGGTTGCCGACGTCGGCGCTGAACGCATGGAAGCTGCTGGGCTACAGCGCCGGCGGCACAGCGCAAAGCGGCGCCTACGCCGGCTTCACCGGCGGAAGCGCGCTGGTCGATTCGATCGCATTGAAGGTGACCTGGTACCGATAACGGAGGGCCACCCACGTTGAGCATCGTCGGTTTTGAAGCGCGCGCGCAGAGACCGCCGCAGCCGGAGGAAATTCTAAAAGACGTTCCTCTGGAGCTGTTCGGCGGCCTCTGTTCGGAAATGGACCCGGGCGACCTGCCGCAGGGCGCAAGTCCATTCTGCCAGGACGTCGATTTCGCCCTGGGCGGAGTGCGCACGCGCGACGGCGTCGTCGCACGATTCGCCGGGCAGCTTCCCGCCGGCGCGTCGGTAAACTACATGAAGACGTTTACCCTGCCGACGGGTGCAAAGCAGCTCCTCGTCCTCGACTCCTTCGGAAACTTCTACTACGAGGACACCAGCAACAACCCCGGGATCCTCCATCTGATCTGGACCGTGGGCGGCAACACATTCGCTCATTCGGTGACCTTCCTCGGCCGCGAATACATCGCCTTCCACAACCGGAGCGTCGGCTCTTTTCCTCCTATGCAGTGGGACGGGGTGAACCTCGACCGCGTGACGCAAGATGGTCCCGGCGCGCCGCCAACGGTGGTGGGCGTCAATTCCTCCATCGCCATCGTGAGCATCACCCAGGAAGCCGCGGTGAGCCTGGTGAACGGCGCTCTGCTGTGGTCCGATGCGCCCGGAAGCCGCAACCACGGGAACGTCATAACGATCTATTACAAGCAAGTGAGCGCGGGCGACCCCGATCCGAATATCGCCGTAGGCGCAAACGTGTGGCTGCAGGGATTGCCGACGTTTTCCGGCGGCCTCGATCCGAACGGCCTCTATCCTATCGCGCAGGTGCTGCAAATCATCGGCGAAGACCATCCGGGCGGCAGCAACGTGCTGTGGTACGCCTTCACTGTGATCGCGGCGGCCTCGGCCTATCAGGATACGTTCCTTTCGTCCGGGACCTATCAATTGACGCTGGCCACCGTGACTCTGGCGAGTCCAAACGCGCAGACGCAAGCGGGCGGGACGCTGAACATTACCGGCGCAACGCCATCGGCCTGGAATGAGGCCTGGACCGTCGACTCCGTGCCTGTGACCACGGCCGCGACGGTGACGAACACCGGCCTCGCTTCGGGCACCGCGACGATCGTATACAGCCTGCAGACGAACCCGCTGACCAACACGCTGTATCCGCACCCGACTGCAGGACAGCTCGTGACCATCGTGGGCAGCGACAACGGCGGCGGAATCTTCAACGTGATCAACGCTCCGATCGTGAGCGTGACGCCAGCCGGCGGCAACGGAACGCTGACGATTCAACTGAATAGCGCCGACGTGGCCGCGGCAGCGGACACGGGTACGCTGAGCGTGCAAGGCACAGAATTCACCATCGACCCGGCCACGCTGAGTCCCGTACCGGCTAATCCAATTTTCGGAAACGATGTGGGTACGGGCGAGGCGGCAGTGGCGGGCAACCTGCCCTCCGGGACCTACAAATGCGTTCTGATGTTCAAAACGCGCAATGGAGCGCTGACGCGGTGCTCGCCGCCCGTCCAATTCACTCTCAGTGGCACCGAAACGGTCCTTACCGCCTCGCAGATCGCGACCGGTCCGGTAGGGCAGGTGGTGGCGCGCTGGCTGGCCTTTACCGGTCCTAATGGCGGTTTCTACTACGTACTGCCGATTCCGGTGAGCACGACGACGGCAGGGGTGACCACGAACAGCTCCGCCACGGTGATCAACGACAACGTGACCACATCCGTCACCCTGAGCTTCACGATCGACGCGCTGTTGAGCGGGCAGGAAATCGATCAGCCGGGCGGCGATCAGTTCGCGCTGGACTTGCTGGGACCCGTGCTGGGATTCGCCCAATACGCGGACCGGCTCCTGACCTGGGGAGAGCTGGAAGCGCTGCAGAACTTCGTCAACGTTGGCTTTGACGGCGGCTTCGCGCCGGCGTCAGCCGGCGGCGCTAATCCCGGCCTGGTACACAACACGCTTCACCTGGGCGGACCGGGCCTGAAGAAGAGCCTGCTATGAGCGCGCTTAGCGGACAACTGCAGGGAACTCCTCTCGGCTGGACGCCGGCGGGCACTGCGAGCACGACTGCGTACGGGTTCGGCTGCTACGGGCCGGCCGAGATCGACGGCACCGATTCGAATATCTTCCCGTCCTGGGCCGCGGGCGGCATGTACGGAGTGGTAGGCGATGGCGCGACGCCGATTGCCGGAATGATCCAGCAAGGCGCGGCGACAGATTGGGAAGGCGAGCCGATCATGCAGCCGAACACTGCATATTCGGCGCGCGTGATGCTGGGTGCTTTGGGCGCACCAACGAGCGGCCAGGCGGTGATCGAGCTGTATAGCCCGACGCAGGGCTCGCTGGGACTGCTGAGCGTTGCGGCAGCAGGGCTAACCGAAAGCTTGGCATATTATTCCGGGCCGATCGGGACGACTGGAGCGACTGTGCCGTCCGACTTAATGCTTCGCGTGTATGTGAACGGCACGCTGAGCGCCGGCGCCTACGTCTTCTTCGACGAGCTGGCCGTGTATCCGACGGGGCAGCCGTACCGGACCGCGGAAGTGCGCGTGAGCTATGCCGAAAATCCAGAAGCGTTTGACGGCGATACCGGGCTGCTCGAATCGAGCGACTTCGGAAACAAGCTGGTGACGACAGTGGGGATGATTCGCACGACGCTGTACCTGCTGGCCGATCCCGGATTTGCGGAAACCAGCGACAACGGCATTGGCGAGCCGGGCGAAGAGGGTGCCGGCTGGCAAATCAACCTGATTTCGGGGAAAGTCGGCACGCCGAGTGTCGAGGGAGTGGCCAACGGCGAAGAATGGATCCTGATGGCGGACCGCAAAGGCCTACACATCTCGAATGGCAACGAGCCGACGCGCATTTCGCAGGAGATCCAGCCCAACTGGAACACAATTACCACGGCTGGACCCAATGCGAACGGGCTGTGGATGGTGAACGACACGGCCTCTCGCCGCGTGTTCATCGGCGTGCCCAGCAGCTCTGGCGCCGATCCGGCGCAAATGCTGATGATGAACTATATCGACCTGAACACCAGCTGGGAACTGGCCGAGCAGAAACCGCTGCACCTGAGTTATTCGGGAAAGATGGTCAGCTGGGACATGTCGCGGAAGTGGTCGCCATGGAACATTTCGGCGAATTCTTGCGCGATCGTCGAGGACCAAAACGGCAACGACGTGATCTGCTTCGGAAACAATCTGGGCACGGCCAAAATCTACGAGCTGACCACGGGCAACACGCAGCTGAGCGATGACGGCGCGGCCATCAATTCGATCTATTACACGTTCTTCTTCGTGAATCGAGACAT
Source organism: Candidatus Acidiferrales bacterium (assembly GCA_050747085.1). Taxonomy (GTDB): domain Bacteria; phylum Acidobacteriota; class Terriglobia; order Acidiferrales; family UBA7541; genus Palsa-295. The sequence continues at coordinate 17,507 of JBOGNK010000137.1, read as the reverse complement.
GGAACAGATGCTGCAGATGGGGCTGCACCGCAAGATTTACGACTATCTGGTGGGATTCGTGACGGGGGCCGGCACGCTGGCTGCATGGACCGAAGCGGATGCGCTGAATTCGCCGCGCGTGATGCAGCTGGCGAATAGGATACTGCAGGCCGTGGCGGGAAACGACCGGGAATGGCAGGTGAACTGGACGGCGGAGCGCACTACGTTCGCCGTGCAGACGGCTGCAGTGGGGGCGTTCTTCTCGCTGAGCAAGATGGTGGTACGGATGAAGTCCGATCCGTGGATGCCGATTCGAGGGATTGGGTAGGTTGCCCATGAATGAAAACGACGAAGCGGGGCTCGAAGTCGTGCGAGGCGGCGGCGACCGCCGCGCCGGCCTGGTCCGCTCAATGTTGGCCGAGCACTTGGCGAACGACGCGGAGTGGCGAGAGCGAGTGCGGGCCGAGTGGATGGTGCAGCCGTGCGTATGCTGCGGGATGCTGCTCAAGTTGTCGATGAATTGAGCAATGAACGTTCAACTGCCCAATCTGGAGCACATTCGCAAAAAGGATCCGCGACTGTACGAGACGATCCGGGCGATCCAACAATATCTGCCGCCGGCGAGCCAGCCGGCACCGCCACCGGTGACGAATGTGAGCGTGGCAAGCAATGGAGACGGCACGGTGGACGTCACCTTCGCCGACAGCGGCGCCGTAACGCAGCAGGTGAATTATTTCGTGGAGCACGCCGCGGATGCGACGTTCTTTGGTGCTCGGCAGGAAGATTTCGGCGCGAGTCGGAACGGAAGCATCCGCATCGGCAGCACGGCGCGGGCCTTCCGCGTGTTTTCGCAATACCGCTTTCCACCATCGCCACCAAGCGAGCCGGTGGTGTTCGGCGGAGCGGCTGCAACGCTGGTGGGTGGCGGAGGGTCCGTAGCGACTGCGCCGCAAGCGAGCACGGGAAGCGGAACAGCTTCCTCTTCGGGTCAGCAAAGCGGCCAGGGCTTCGGGAAGAACCGCGTGAGGAAAGCCTAATGGAAATCCGCGAGTATTCGAGTAACGACCTGGACCGGGTGAGAGAACTGCACGCGCTGGCAGGGTTCGACTATGAACTGCCGGAACTCGGAAGCGATTCAATTGCCGCCGCGCGCGTGGTGGACGATGAGGGCGTGCAGATGGCCGCGATTCTGCGATGGACCACGGAGGCATTTCTGCTGGTGAACGGGCAGTGGAGAACGCCAGGATGGCGCTGGCTCGCGATGAATGAGTTGCACGAGAAGGTGCGGACCGCGGCGGCGGCGAAGGGCGTGGAGGATTCCTTCTGCTGGCTGCCTCCGCGGATCGAGCGCGCGTTCGGCAATCGCTTGAGCGCGCTCGGATGGGCAAAAGAAAGGCCGTGGCCGTCGTGGTCGAGGAGGGTTGCCTGATGCCGCGCGCCGTATCGAAAGCTGCCGGAAAGCAGCTGAGTACGACCAATTCGCTGGGAGCGGGCTACAACGCGAATGCAGGGAGCCTGTATTCGAGTCTCGAACCGCAGCTCCAGAAGATGGCGACAAATCCGCAGGGCTTCTCGCCGACCGATATCGGAGCGATGAAGACGGCTGCAGCCCAGTCGATTGGCGGATCGACGAGCGGCATTACTGGCCAAGGAAACCTGCTGGCGGCGCGAAAACGCAATTCAGCGGGCTATGCGGACGCCCTGGACAAGGCGGCACGCACGGGCGGAGAAGAGCTGAGCCAGGCTGATCTGGGCGTGGAAGCGCAGAATGCGAATTTGAAGCAGCAGCAGCAACAGTATGCACTCAGTTCGTTGGGCAAGCTGTACGGCACGCAGGTGGGCGCCGGGGAAAGCTATTACGGCATGGCTCCGAGCGAGCTGGACGCCTGGAACGCGGCAAGTCCAGGCTGGGTGCAGAGCTTGGGCGGCTTCATGGCTGATCTGGGTAAGGCAGGCGAGGGCGCAGGTGTGGCAGCTGCGGGCTTTGGAGCCTAGATTGACGACAACTGAGCCACTCGAAGACGACGTAATCAGCCCGGAAGACATCGCGGCCATGCAGGCGGCGCGACCGCAGTTCGGCCCGCTCTCGCGCCAAAGCATTGGCGCGATGACTGCCACGCGGCCAACGATGCCCGGACGCAGCATTACCGGCATGCCGCCGCTGACTGCGCCGCCCAAGCGATCGATCACGGGTCAACCGCCGATCGTGACTATGCCGCCACCGGAAATGCCGCCTATGCCCACGTCTGCAAAAACGCAGCCGAATGTGGCAGAGGACGTACTGGCGGGGAACGTGAAGCCGCCGGAGTGGAGCGACTACAAACCGCAGCATACGAGCCTCGGGCGCAAGATTCTCGCGGGGATGGTGGGCGGCCTCGCCGGCATGAACAATCCGCAGCTGGGCGTGCAGACAACGCGATCGATCGCCTACGGCCCGCAGTACGGCAAATACCTAAGCGACCGGCAGCAATTCGAGGATTTGCTGGGCGTGGGTAAAGCGGGAGAGCCCGGGCGCGCGCAGGAAGCAGCGCTGGAACGTGAAGAGGCTCGCGAGGCCGATACGGACCGTCGTGCGGGCCAAGCCGAAAAGGACCGCATCGCCGAAAACGACAAACGCGCGCAGCAGGAGGCCGACAAGCTCAACCAAACGATCGCGGCCCAAAACCAGCGGCAGCAAAACGAGCTAGAGGGTTCGGACGCGCGGCAGCAGAGAGAAATTGCCGACCAGGACAAGAGGGAAACCCAGCGCGAGGCGGACGACGACCGGCGGGAAGCGGAGCGCGAGAAGAACGCCAAAGGCAAAGAGACAGCCGATAAAACGGCAACCGAGAAAAACAAAATCATTAGCGACGAGCAGGGCGCGTTCAAAGCCATGCAGACCGACGTCACCAACAAAAAGCTTCAAGCCAACAGTCCGGATTTTTATAAGCGGTACGTGCAAATCAAGGGCGCGACCGCAGCGAAGATGACCGATATCGGCCAGACGCCGTATCTCGATCCCGATACGTGGAATGCATACCTGATGGCGAACGGGCAGGATGCAAACAAAGCGGCGGCAGCGGCCGCGCAGGCTGGTTTCAAACCATGAGCGTCCAAGACACAGCCAACGCGATTCTGGCGAAGTGGGGCGGGGGCGCCCCCGCGGCTGCGCCCGGAACTGCGCCCGGAACTCCGCCCCCGAGCGACGACCATCAAGAAACCGCCAAGGCGATTTTGGCGAAGTGGGGCTCGACAGCGCCGAAAGAACCAGCGCAATCGGGGAACGGCTTCTACCAGAAGCTCACGGCCGGCTATAACCCCGGCGCGGAAGAATTTGCGGAAAAGCACCCGGTGATCGGTCCTGCGATACGCGCATTGGACGAAGCAGGCGGCACGGTGCTGGGCGCGCCGGGAGCACTCTACGACACGCTGGCGCATCCGGCGAAGTCGGTCACGCAGGGAGTCAAGGGCCCGCTCGATACGCTTCTCGACACGGACGAAGAAGGGCCGCTCGGAACCGATCCGCGCGAGTGGATCGGCAGGGCCGTCACGAATATCGGCCGAAACCTCTACCGCGGCTACAAGGGCGGCGTGCTGCCAGAAGCGCTGGGCGTGGGAGCCGGAAACGTCGTCGCGGGCAAGTTGATGGGCGAACTGACTCATCCTCTGGTTCGCAAGCTGCCGCGCGCGATTGGGCGCCTCACGACTGCCGCGAAGACAACGCCGGAAGAATTAGCCGAGCGGGCCGGGCCGGGGCTCGAAGCGTCGATGGCGAAGCGGCAAGGGATCATTCGACAGGGAATTCGCCAAGCGGACCAAAACACTTCACCCCTGTACGAGAATTTGCGGGAGGCGGAAGCGAACGCATCGGGCGGCGTGGACCTGAGCGAAGTAGAGGGTCTCCCGCAACCGAAAACGCCAGCCGCGAAACTGACGACGCGAGAGCTGACCGATGCAGGGTTGGCGGGAAAACAAGCCACACGTTTCCTGGCTGACGGCATGAGTGAGGCGGAAGCCAGGCAGACGCTCAAGGGTCTGGGATACGCGCCGAAGGTGGTGGATCGCGCGCTGCAGGACGTCGCTTATCCGAACGAGAACGGCGGCTATACGCTCGACCAGGCGCGTGCAATCCGCCGGCAGGTGGGCCGCGATTTGTATTCGGCAGAAGGCTCTGCAAACCCGGACCGGATGCGGATCGCCGCGCTGAAGCGCACCTATGGCCAGGTCACCGATGCCATGAGAGACCGAGCCCAGCAGCTGGGCGGCCCCGAAGGACTTCGGCAATTTGACTTGGCCGATGCGAAATATCGCGCGACGCGAGAGGCGGAACGCCAACTGCGTCCATTGCTGGATGCGGACAGCCCGGAAGAATTTCAGCAAAAGTGGGACAAGCTGAACACGGTGCAAAAGAATCGGCTGCGTGAATTGTCTGCCGACGCTGGGCTGGACTTGGACGCGCTGAAGGAAGGGAACCAGACTGCCCGCAAGGTGCTTGCGGGTACGACTGGCACTCAGCGCAATGGGTTCGGCAGGCGAATGGTGCCGTACTACGCTGCCAAGCTGGGCCTGGGACTGGGAGCCGGCACGCTGGGCTACGGGATGGGCAGAAAAATGGGCAGCCGGGACTTGGAGTACGCGGCTTACCCGGCAGGCATGCTTGCCATGTTCGGAGGGTTGCCAGTTTTGGAGGGCACTCTCGCGCGGGCCGGTGCGCTTGAGGAAGTGCCGAATCTGCCGCGGCCATTGGAGCGCGCCGGATTTGGCCGGGTCAGCACTGGCAAATTGCCAGACGTGCTCGACGTGCCGGCGCGAGTCATCGACGAGGACAGAATGCTGCCGGAGCAGGGCGGAGCGGATCGGGCTCACTTGCTTCCGGCCTATAACGGTCCGGCCGCCGGGCCGCTGGACGTGCCGCGCGAGCCGGGGAACGGGACGCTCGGATACTTGCCCTCACCGAAGGGCCGCAGCTTTATGCGGAAGGCGCTGCCGCCAGCAGGTGGCGTGAACCTGCTGGACGAACGGAGCGAGCCGATTGTGCCGCAAAAAGCTGCGCCGCGAGCATTGCCCGTCGGTGGACAATCCCCGAAGTTCGGGATACGCACGGTCGGCGGGAGGATTCTGGATGCAGACGGGCGCGAGGTTGGTTCGGTGGGAGGGCGTTCGCCAGGCCGGCCTGAAACAGCCGAACCGCTAGAGCAGCCAGCACGCCAGGCGGAGCAGCCGCGGCGTGTTCCACCCGCAGAAGAGTCCAAGGGCCGGGCGCAACTGGCGAAGCTGAATGACCGCATCAGGGCGCTCAACATCAGGTATTCGAAGACGAGGCCCGGAAGTGTCGTCGCCAGAAACGCCGCACGCGAAATGCGCGAGCTGAGCGCAAGGCGCGACGAAATCAGGACGGAGCTGGGCGACATTCGGGAGGAAGCAGAAGAACCGGAGCAAAAGAGACCCGCACGCCAACCGCGGGACCGGGGGCCCCGCGAATCGCAGACGCCGACGCTGGATGCTCTCCCGGAGAACGTTCAGGCGGACATCAAGAATTTCGCGAAGCAGGTTCCGGGCATGAACCAGCTGCTGCGCGAGGACCTATTGAAAACCGTTCGCCCGTTCGGGCGAAAGGGCGCGCGTCTGACGGAGCTTTTGGCGCGCCACTACGCGCATGAAAACGGAGTGGAAATTCGGAGGATGGCGAACGAGCCGAGGCCGCTCACGACAGACCAGATTCAAAAGCTGAGCGGAAGGACACGCGAGCCGGGAGAGGACGAGGGAGCGCCGTTTTAGTGGAAGAACAGCGGGCCAACGACATGTATGGCGAAGCCGAAGAAACCGGCGTACAGGACGCAATGCGCTGGGAGACGCCACGGGGTTTTCCACAGCGAGACTCCTCTTCGCTGTTCGGAGGCTTCCAGGAGCGCCGTTAGCACGCAGAAGACGACCGTGACGGGAACGAGGGCGAGATGCTGAGCGAGCGCGGCGGGGCGCAGGCTGTGAACTTCCCAGAGCGCGATGACGACGTACGTAGCTGGAAGCGAAACGACGAACGGGCTAATGAGCAGGGAAAGAATCTGGCGTCCGGGTTGCTGGATGGCGGCATGTCCCTGCAGTTGATGCATACGTGATGGGAGACTAAGTTGGCCAAGCGCGGTTGTCAAGAAATAACTTTTGCAATCCTTTTTGTTCTCTGCTCGTCGTCGGTAGTTGCGCAGACGCATGCAATCCAGGCGCGGTACGGCCGCAGCCCCGAGAACGCAAAGATGCTGCTTCCGGACCGGAAAACGACGCCGGGGCTGGCCGTGCCGATGAGCACGAAGAAAGTCTGCGGCACGAAGTGGGGCAAAGACGAACGGCACGTGACGGAAAGCATGAAAAAGCAGGTCTGCGCGGCGTATGGGCAAACGGGCTGCCCGAACCGCACGAATTTTGAAATCGATCACCTGGTGAGCAGGGAATTGGGCGGCGCGGACGATCTGCCCAACCTATGGCCGCAGCCGGCGCCCCAGTTCCACATGAAGGATGTGCTGGAGAATCACCTGCATCGGCAGGTGTGCTCCGGAAAAATGACGCTGAGTGAAGCCCAGCGGGAGATATCGACGGATTGGTATGCCGCTTATCTGAAAATGCAGAAAGAGGCGGCGGGAAACTAACAAGCTCCCACACGTAGGCGCAACGCGGGGCGATTCGGCGCTCGGGCCGGTCGCCCCGAACTATTTCAGGGCACGCTTCGAGCGTGCGGAAAAGGAAAGCGAATGAACAAATTCAAAAAAGTGACGCATCTGTTTGCGGCGGCGCTGGCAGGGGCTGCGGCGTTCGCGGTTTCGCCGGCGGGACAAGGTCTGGTGAAGCAATATCCGTGGGCCAGCGGGATCGCAGCCGGAATTCTCGGCCTGGCGGCGCTGTATCACTCCCCTAAAGCATCGAGCTAAGAACGACGAAACAAAAACACGACCCACGGGGGCTCTTCGATGAATTGGGACCTGGCATTTCACGCGGTGGAAATATCAGTGCTGCTGTTCGGAGTGGCAGTTCCGATTCTTCGCTCCTCAAGCCGGGTGATGAACGTACTTCGCGACTTTCCGCCGCATAGGCACATCGGCAACCGGATTCTGTTTCCTTCCGGGTACGAGCCGAGCGAGGAAGTAAAGCTGACCGAGAGCGGGGGCAAATGACCGCACTGAGTACACCGCCGCCGGGATTTCAGGCCATCGCACGAAGCGCGGCCGCGCGGTACGGGCTCGATCCGGCCCTCGTGTGTGGGGTGATCGACCGGGAATCGAGCTGGGACCAGTATGCGACGCGGTACGAGCAGGAATTCTTCAACCGCTACATTTTCCCGTTGTTCAAGGACCCGACCATCAGCGCCACGGAAGCGCACCTGCGTGCGTTTTCCTGGGGCCTGATGCAGGTGATGGGGCAGACGGCGCGCGAATTCGGCTACGCGGGCGCTCTGCCGGCGCTGTGCCTGCCCCTGAATGGCGTCGAAGTCGGCTGCAAAGTGCTGGCCCACAAAATCGCAGTGAACGGAAACGACGCGGCTAAGGGCCTGGAAGCCTGGAACGGCGGGGCGAACCCGAATTACGCGCCGGAAGTGCTGGCGCTGACGGCGAAGTACAAAATCGCAAGCTAACCACCATGAAAAAACTAGTGCTGATGTTGGTCGCGCTGGCGATCGGCGCGGCAGTGTGTCCGCAGGCGAAGGCGCAAAACGGGCAGCGGGCCGCGACCGCGCGAAACGCCATGGGACTCGCCATCCCCGCAGCGAATGTGACCGTGTGCACCTACAGTGCAGGGAACTATTCGCTGGTAAACGGCGTTTGGACCTACAGCGGACCTGTACCCTGCACGACGCCGACAACGGTATACGCCGATCCGGCCCTGGCCAACCCGATCACGCAGCCCGTGGTGACCGGCGGAAACGGCAATTACACCTATTACATGGCGGCCGGCACGCAGGTGACGGAATGCGTGACGGGCGCGCAAGTGGTCTCGAGCTGCTACGCCGTGGTGGTTGGAGGCGGCAATGGTGGAGGAGGGGGCGGCGGAGGAACCGACTGCTCGCAAACTAGCGTACAGAGCGACCAGGTATGCGCCGGCCCGCTTCCGAATCTGTCTTCCATCCTGCAATCGAACGCCGGGGCGTGGAGCTACGCAAGCGGATCTTCGTTCACTGAACAGCTGGCCTATTCGCAGCCGGTCACGCAGGGACAGGTGCTCTTTGTCGTCGAAATGGGCGATTACCTGGCGTACCCAAATGGCTCTCTGCCACCTCCCGCGAACACCGTCACCGACTCGCAAGGCAACGCGTTCACATATCTAGCGGGCAGCGACTTCTCGCCCTTAGGGCACCGTTCGGCGCACGCGCAGATTTTTACGGCCACCGCGGGCACTTCAGGCACCGACACCATCAGCGGCAGATTCACAACCCTGAATCATGGATTATTCATTGCCGCGCTTTCCTCACTCGGAAGTCTGGACTCCTCGGGAGGGGGTGAAACCACCCCTCGGAGCGGTCAGCAGCTTTGGCAGGGAAGCATTCACACAAATTCTCCCGACATCATCATCGGCGTTATGGATATGGTGTCGTGCTGCACGGATTCTTCCAACACGCTCAGCGACACAACCTGGAACGTTTTGAATCCGGGGATCGTGCCGCACATAGGCCTTTCTTTCCCCAGTCAGTTCTACGGGCTCGCGAAGTACGCTGCCAGTCCAGCCACGTACAACATCAGCTTCAATTCATTTGACACAACGAACGTCTTTGCGAACGGGGCTGGCGTCTACCTGTGGGCCTTCAATACTTCGTCCCGTTCCAGCGGCAGCGCAGCATTCCGGCTGCTTTCCTATGCTGATTTGCCAAATGGCGGAAACCTCGTGCTGCCACAGACGCCGCTGGTGAACAACGGCGACTTGATGACTGTGGTTGGTGGGGCTCTGGCGGCTTTGCCGCTCGGCGCCAGCAATACATTCGTGGGAAATTGCGGGGGATCGCTCGGCTCCTGCTTTCCAACGGAAGTGGGCTTCAGCCCGACGCCGCAATTCTCAGTGGCAAAGTTGGACGCCACGCACCCCGTTCCTAATATAACGCCGCAACCGCTTTCTTCCTGGGGTACGTGCGCAACGGCAGAACAAGGCGCGCTGGTTGCCGTCACTGATTCGACCACCAACACGCAGGGCGCCACGGTCACCGGAAGTGGCGGCACTCCAGTGTTGGGCTACTGCAACGGCGTGAACTGGCTCGTCGTCAGCGGTGTCTCGACCGGCGGCGGGGGCGGCAGCGCTACGAGCGTTGGCCTATCTCTGCCAAGCTTCTTCAGCATCAGCGGGTCGCCGGTGACGACCACTGGCACGCTCACTGCCGCGTATAACACCGGGCTGACCAGCAACGAGCTTAACGTGCTGGGGGTGAACGGCAGCGGCGCCGCGGGGCTCTACGGCATCAGCTCGCTCGTCCAGGGGCTCTCGGGCTGTGGGACTGCGGGCAACGTCTATACGCCGCAGGGCAACGATTGCACACCGCAGAGTGGCGGCGTCAGCTCCATCACCGGAGACAGCAACGGCCTGATTTCGAATTCGGCTTCGACGGGAGTCGTCACGATTACGCTGAACTCCACAGGCGTAAGCTACGGCGTCTTTGGCAGCACGGGCGCCACGAGCGGGGCACCAGGCTACCACTCGCTTTCGAGCTATCCGGCGGCCGCGTTTCCGACGCTGAATCAGAACACGACCGGCACGGCGGCAGGGCTGACGGGCTGTTCGCCTTCGACTTCGGGCGACCTATGCTACTGGTCGGGCAGCGGTTGGTTGCGCTTCGCAGGCAATAACAGCGGGACCAACTGTTTCTTCGAAAACCCCAGCGGGATTCCGTCTTGGGCTACATGCGGAGGCATCCAGATTCAGACTGGCACGGTGAACAACGCCAGTCAGAGTCTGATCAACTTTTTGACCAGCTCGACGAATTCCATCGGCGGCGTCTTGACGCCTTTCAATCCGAGCGACGGCCAAGAACGATTCGAACTTACCGGCGTCATCAACGCTTCGGGCGGCGGCACAGGCCTGTCGAGCCCCGCTGCTCACGCTCTGCCGGTCACCGAGGGCGCATCGAGCTTCAAGCTGCTCCCCTCCCCGACTTCGAACGGCAATTGCGTAGTGAGCTTCAACGTGACGACGGGCGCGGCCGTGGATCCCGCTTGCGCGCTGCTGGGCGCCGCGTGGAATCCGCAGAACGCCGGCTACACCGTCGCTTACAGCGATCGCGCCGGCGCCGTGCCGTTCACCGGGACCGTGCCATCGACCTACACCATCCCCGTGCACACGGCTGCAGGTTTCGGCGGAAGCATGGTGTTCTCGAGTCCGAACTTCGGCACGGCCACGCTGACGCTCTCGCCCACGACGGACACTATCGACGGCGGCTCGACGCAGAGCGTGTTTCCGGGCTGGGACGATGTGAACTTCGAGGACACCGGCGGGAACTGGCACACGATTCGCGTGCCGATGTTTCCGGCCTTCCCGAACTGCAACGGCGCGAGCAACGCTTTGATCTTCACGCCGTCCACGGGCATCATCGGCTGCAACTCGATTGCCGGCGGCACAGCCATCCTGGCGAGCCTGCAGGAGGGAACGAACACAGCCATTACCGGCGCCGGCACCTACCTGCAGCAAACCTACAATTCCAGCCTCACTTCGACGTATTCCGGGGCAGGAACTTCGGGGAATCCGTTCATTTGGACGCTGGGCATCAACCTGAGCAACGGCAATACCTGGACGGCGACGCAGACCTTCCCGAACGGTTCGCTGACGAACGTGGAACTGGCCAACCCCTCCGCCACAGTGGGCGGCCTGACGTGCACGCTCGGTTCGACGTGCTTTCCGTCGGATACGACCACGACTGTGGGAACGACGGTGATCGCGGCGAACGCTTGTACCGGGACGACGACGGTGACGATGAGCGGCCTAACGACCGCCATGAGTCCGGTGCTGACGCCGACGACGGATATAAGCAGCACGATCGGCTGGTCGCCTTCGTCCATCGGGCAGCTCTATTTCACGGCCTGGGTTTCGGCCGCCAACACGCTTTCCTACAAAGTTTGCAATCCGACGGCGAGCAGCATCACGCCGGGAGGGAGCACGACGTGGACAATCTCAGCGCGGTAGCTCTGGCGCTGTTCCTGTTGTTGGGACAGTGGCAAATCGGCCAGCGCCGGTTCTTCGCGCCTCCGGGCACGCCTGGCGCCACACAGCAACCCATCATCACCATCATCCCAGGGCAGGCGCAAACCTTGGAGCCTGGGCAGCCGTTCACGATCGAGTAGCGGAGGAAATGAATGAATAGCAAAGCGACAAAGCTGCTGGCAGCGATCTTCTTCCTGCTCAGTCCATTCGTCGCACGCGCCCAGCTGGCTAATCCGGTGACGAACGCCGGCACGACGGGCACAACGTTAAACCTGCTCGCCAAGCTGAACACGAGCAACCAGGCCGTGCTGGCGACGACTTCTGACACCGGCGTCCCGGTCTACATCGTTGTCGGAGGCGCCGGCACGACCGGAGTAGGGCAGCTGGCCACGCTGGGTCAGGCGCTATGCACGATGGACGCCACCAACGGGTCCTTCTCGTCGCAACCAGTCTACGTCGTCGCGAGCACGACGACGAGTGGCGAATGCCACCCTCAAACCGCCGCACCTACGGGCGGGACGTGGGTGGTTGGCTTCCTGGCGGCTCCGGCCACGACTTCAGGCTCAACCGCTCTGGTGCAGGTCAACGGGGGATTCCTGGTTCCGTCTGCCGGCAGCGGGACGGTGACCGACGGTGCGGGAACGGCGTCGCCAGGCTTGCTGGCGGAGTCGACATCGAGCGCGCATGTCCAGCAGTACGTCACCGCAAATGCTTCTGCGGTGGGCCTGGGAAGCGTCACGAACGACGCGCAGGCCAAGGCCGCGGTCCTGCCAAACACGCTGCCAAGTGCCGGACAGATTCTGGCCGGAAATTCAGGTGGCACCGCGTATGCCCCGGTCACGGTTGGCGGCGACGGCACACTTTCGAGCGCTGGATCGCTGACCGTTACAAAAACTAACGGTACAGCCTTCACCTCAGCGGCCACGATGGCTGCCGGCACCAATGCCGTGGCGGCCTTTGGAGTGGCCGACACGACTTTCACTACCGGCACGACGGCAGTTTCGGCCAATACCTGTACAACCGCTTCGACGGTGACGATGACGGGTGTGACTACTTCAATGGCTTTCGTCGTCACGCCATCGACCGACGCGAGCGCGGTGAACGGCTGGGGTTCGACGGGGGGGCTCGTCCTCGACGTTTGGCCAACGGCAAATACCTTGAATTACAAAGTGTGCAATCAAACAGCTTCGAGCATCACGCCGGGAAGCCTGACGTGGAACGTGGGGGTTCGATGAGCCTGCATGCTTTATTGCTGCTCTTGAGCCTTCTTTTCCCACAGTACGTCGTGGGGCAACACGGAGGAGCGATTGCGACGAGCGCCGGATCTTTCTCCATTGCGCACGACGCCGTGGCGACGCCGGTAGCTTGCGGGAACAGCGCGACTTGCACCGTGGCAATCACTGTCGGAGCGGGAGCGCATCCGATAATTCTGGTGGTCATCGGCTGCGATGCAGGATTCAGCGGATGCTCGCTGGCAGCTACGGGCGGCGTGGTCGATTCGACGAACTCCGTAGATTTTACCTCGCAGTGCACGCTGTCAAATGACACGACCGACAGCACAAAACTCTGGATGTGTTGGGTGGCCGGCGTACCGAGCGGCGCGAACAGCATCGCTATCACCCTGACGCATGCGCCGGGTGTGGCGACGTTCGAGGCAACTGCGTCTTCGTATACCGGCGTGAATCAGTCTTCTCCGTGGGACGTTACCCCTGCAACGTTTCAGCACACGTCCATCCAGAACATTTCCGAATCAGTCACCACGCTAACCGCGAACGACTGGCTTGCTGACGCGGTATTCGTGCAGAACTCAAACGGCACAAGCGGTTTGGTGGCAACCAGTCCGCAGAACACTAGGACGAGTGTCTGGGTGAACAGCAACATTGGCTTGGGCCAGTCCGATCAAGGTCCGGTAGTTACACCCGGAGCCACTTCGGACGGATGGAACTACACGGCAACGGCGGACTATTTCAACTTTATCGTAGGAGCGCTAAAGGCGGGATGATGAAGAAACTCTACATACTGCCGTTGCTGCTGACGTTTGCGCTGCCTGCATTCGCGCAAAGCGACCCCCTGAACGCGGCCTACAAGCCAGCCATAGACTGCGCGCCGGGGGACTATCCGTCGAACGTGTCGCTGACAAATTCCTTGGCGAAGTTGCGGCAGACGGCGGACTCGCCGACGAGCGTTACGGATTACGGGATAACGCCGCTGCCGTGCATCACGGTGTATGCGAGCCAAAACCAGTTCGTCAGCTTTCAGGCGAACGTGCAGGCTCCGGTGGGCGGATATGCGGGGATTACGGTCAGCATGTCCGCGCTGGCAAAGACGACCGGACCGGGAGGGTCGTACACGATCCCGGCGCCGAGCGTCTCTAACAACAATATCGTGGTCTACCGCGAGGCGTATGCCACAACGCCGTCCGCGAACCAGACCGGGCACATCTGGTTTAGCGCGGCAGGAAGCTATCCCGACATCCTCGTTCCAGCCATTGATCCGTACTGGCATCAGACGACGGCGGCGTTTCCGGTGGTGGTCGCCGCGAGTCAGAATCAGTCGGCCTGGATCGATGTGCTGGTGCCCGCTGCGGCGCCGAGTGGCTGGTATTCGGGGACAGCGACGATTTCCGACAGCACGGCCGGCACGATTGCGGCTCTGCCTGTGCTGGTCGCGGTGTGGCAGTGGCCGGCGGTGGACGGCGGATTCATGCCCTCGACGCCGACGATGCGGTCGATCGAACTCGCTGACGACTTCAACGGTGGCTTGTGCAACGCCGGGATGGCATACACTAGTTCCACAACCTGCACGAGCAGCTATTCGGGCACGGGGAGTGGCGGCGCTCAGTATGCGCTCGACGACCTGATACCGCTGGTGCTGGACAACCGGCTTTCGCTCTCTTCATGGTCGGGCTACCACTCCAGCATAAATTCGCTGGGCACGATAACGGCGCTCGAAACCGAGTACGCGAACGGGGCGACAACCGCGCGATTGAACACGCGGCTGGCGGGAGCGCAGGACCGGGATATCGGGTTCGGCAAAGGAACCGTATCGGCTTCTGCTGGGCCAACCTGGGTGAGCACGTTTCAGACGAACGGCTGGTTCAGCACCAATCAGACGTTCCAATACCTGTGCGACGAGCCGCCGAACGGGTGCAGCTTTGCGACGCTGAATTCGGACGCGACCACCTCGCGGACAGCGACGAGTCCGATGCTGCCTTTGCTGGTGACGGTGGATATCGCGACGGCCACGACGAACAGCGCGTTGAACAGCATCGACTGGATGATTGCGATCAACGACCGCATGGAACCGGGCGGCGATGGAGGCAGCACAAGCAGCCAGCGTCCGAATTACAACACCTGGCTCGCGGGGAACTGCTGTTCCGGAAGCGGACCGGCGCGGCAGGTGTGGGACTACGTTTCCTGCGATCCGAATTGCGCGGCCGGCACGCATGGCGAGTATCCAGCGTATGGCGTGGACAATTTCGCGCCGGCGGCGGCGGCAGAGCCGTGGATGGTGTTTCGAAACACCGAAACTGGCGAGTTGTACTACGAGCTTGATGGGTGCTTCTGGAACGCGACGGGATGCAGCAACCCGTGGGGCAGTCAGGCAACAAGCGTCAAGGTGTACGGCGACGGCAATCTGCTGTCGGTGGGCACGAACTCGGCGAATTGTTCCGGGTGCGGCGGAGCGTTCGTGAATGTCTCCCAGCCGATCTGGCTTCCGACCATCCGGCTGAAGCAAATGCGCGATGGGGTGCAGGACTACGAGTACCTGTATCTGCTCAACTCGCTGGGCGGAACGCACGCGACGGTGGTGACGAACGCAATCAACGAATGGATCGCAAACGGCTACTGCTTCAACGCGGTCGCCGCGGCGGGAGCGACGGTGAGCGACCATGCAGGAGCATGCCCGTCAACGGGGAACCAGGTATTCAGCGGCGATCTGACGGACGCGCGGATTGCGCTGGGGACGGACATGCAAGCAATCACGTTTCCGGCCGGCGGCACTGTGACTCCGCCGGCCCCATGTCCGCAGTGCATCATCGTGTCGCAACATACCAAACCGAGCCCTGCAGTTCGCGGGCACTAAACACGCGTCAAGCGTGTCAATCCAAAGGAGGAAGTAAAATGCAATTCAGAAAGGCGGCCTCGGCCGCGATCATAGTGTTGTGCCTCGCGGTTTCGGCCTATGGGCAGACCGCCGCGCCAACCAACGCCCCTACTCCAACGCAGACCAGCATGAACTTCAACGTGGGATCAAGCGTCTTCGGCCTTGGCGGGGCATCGAATGCGCAGCCCGCGGCCGACGTGGTACTGCAGTTCAATCCGGGCATACCGGGCAAACTCTCAGGTTTGTCGCTGATAAGCGACAGCTTGTTGGATCCCGCGGGAGACTTTCAATATTTTGGCGGCGGCGTCCTGGTACCCCTGCCGAACAAGGCGTGGAGCAAAACGGGGATCGCGCCTCTTTCCTTCTACGTGCGTGCAACCGTCGGCGAAGACCGGCTCGTACCGCCTTCGGGGCAGGCCTCAGGGCATATCGCTTTCATGGCGGGCGGGGGAGCTTGCTGGAAGCTATCGAGCGGCATCCAGTTCAACATCATCGAAGTGGATGCCCTGCATGCCCCTGGAGCGCCCTGGGGTAACAACGCGCCGGCAGTGAGCGGCGGGATCTCCTACTTCTTCGGCTCGCACTGATGTTCGGGAACGATGCGAAGAAGGTAGCCGATATCGAGGCTAAGGTGCAGTGGCTGGTGGATTTTGCCGTCTACATGGCGGATAAGGCGAGGCAGTTCTTCAAGATCGACTTTCCGCCACCGCCAGGTCCATCGGCTCCCAGAAAATAATTAAATATTCCTCTTGACAGGAAAAGCTGTAGCGGCGTACAGTCTGCCCATCGGTTCTTCTGACGCTAATGCATATTATGTTGTAAGATGGGTTTTGCGGAAGAGGAGGGAGTTGATATTGGTCGGGGCGAGATCAATACTGTGACCGTGCGTGATGGCGTCGGTTGGGCAGGCTTCCACGCAATATCCGCAGAAAATGCATCTGGAATAATCAATATTGTAAACCTCGGCGTAGCGCTCGCCGGCTGAGATGCGGTTCTGGTCGGAGTTTTCTGCCGCCTCGATATAAATACAGTTGGCCGGGCAGGCCGCAGCGCACAAGAAGCACGCCACACACTTTTCCAAACCATTTTCATCCTTTTGAAGGACATGGATGCCACGGTAGCGTGGCTGCACGGACGCGGGCACGTCCGGAAAGCTCTCCGTTGTGGTCTTACGAAACATGGTACGGAAAGTCACGCTAAACCCTTTGTAGAGCGTGACAAAGGTGTCTGCGACTTCTCGGGCGATCGATGGCATGCGGGTACTTTAACAGAGTTGCAGCGCCGCCGCAAAGAGCGCGATCTCGTTTTTTGGCCTTCCGCGTATTGTTCGACCCTACGATAGGCGGAGGCACGGCGGGTCGGCGAACGAAAGGCGAAGAAAAAGTGCTGCAAGTAGATCAAACATATTGATCTTGAAAGCGGGTTGGAAGCGGCGAAAAACGGCGATTCGGGACGGCATGACGGCTCGAGCCCGGCATACAGCCAGACGGTTACGCCCGGGACCAACCCTCCCACGTAAAACCGGACACTTCCAACAGCGGACGTTGACATTCAAGTGCGGCGACCCAACCGCGCCCCCGTTGCCAGCCAGGCAGTCGGGTGGATTGTCCGGTCAGTGCACTGATAACGACGCTCCGGGATTCTACTGCTGCTTATACAGCAATATTCCGGAGCTAGACGCACTAGGATTGAACGCGAGGGCGGCTGGGGGACGATGCAGAAACTTGAGGCCGGTCGATGAGGTGGATTTCCAACATGTACGACTTCCCTTCCCGGCAACCCGGACCTGCTGCCACAGAGAGCAACGACATACGAAGCCGCGTGCTTGCCGGATCGCTGTGACGAAACAAAAACGCTGGAACGTTGGCTTCGCTCAGCGTAAACGAGACCTGCCTACGGCAACCAAGCGCCAGCGCCAGCGCTACGAAAGGCAGCCAACGGACCCAGAAATGCCCACAGGCGAGGGCGCCTATGCCACACAAACCGACCCAGGCCACAACGCGAGAAGAGGCGCACACGAGAGGGCGCCCTTCGGCTAGACTTCCCTTCGCCACGCCGCTCAGGGCACGCCTTCGCCCAAGACTGTCAGGGCAGGCAGGACAAGGCTGTGCGACGAATGCGCCAGGGCCTATAAAGGGGGCCCTGAAAAGCGGGCAGTGCGGCGGGCGGGTCTGAGACCCGCCCCTACAGAACCAAAAAATTCGCACAGGTGAGAGCGGCTGCGCCACACAGACCAACCCCGGCCATCACAAGGGGTGCCTGCTGCATTTGCCGTGGTG